>JAADDE010000044.1 GCA_013154085.1 Thermoproteota archaeon
TCTTCAGGTTGAGGTTGGCGTCCTCCTTCTTCTCCTTGGAGTGGTTGAGGGAGAAAAGCTGGAGCTGCTTCGTCTTCTTGCTTTTCTTTATCAGCCCCAAATCCTCAAAGAAGCGCTCCAGCACGTCCGCTATCTCCGCGTATATGCTGGGGATGTACTTCCCATCCTTGAAGTAGCCTCCGTTGGGGTCGTAGATGTTTTTCAGCTCTTCCAGTATAAAGGTGGGGTCTTCGCTCCTCCTGAAGATGGCAGAGATGAGGCGGGTGAGAACCGCATACTCAGCAGCTTTCGTTAGGTCTTTACTGTTGATGAACATCTCAAAGGGTTTTTTCCTCCCGTCCTTGTCCTCCGTGTAGGTGAGGGTTATGTATATAGGATAATCGACAAACATGCTGTTGAGCTTGTAGGTTTTCGCATTCAGCACAAAGGGCCTCTCCTTCTTCTCTACCTTAATCTTGCCCTCCTTCACGGAAGGCTCCAAAAGCTCCTCTATCGTGGCTTCCCCTTCCACCTCAATCATAGTGCCACCTCAGCTGGCAGAGCCTTGAAGAAGGCCCTTCTTGAGGGCATGGTAGACGGTGGTGAGCCTTCCCTTGTAGTAGAGCACATCGTCCCCCTTCGCTATGTAGGTCTTCTCCCCCACTATTATTTTAAACTTCCTGTTCTTGTAGCGCTGGAACTCGGTCTCCTCTCCCTCTACGCTCAGGATGGGGTAGCGGGAGCCGTCCCTGTAAACGGTTACTCCCTTCAACCCCTCCTTCCATGCCGCTATGTATATGTCGCTCATCACCTCCGGCTCTATGTCCTCCGGCAGGTTGATGGTGGAGCTGATGCTATGATCTATATAACGCTGGGCCACGCCCTGGATCTTCACCCTCATGAGGGGGTCGATGTGGTGGGCAGTTCTAAAGAAATGGGGCGGCAGCACCTCTTTAAGGCCCTCCTCATCCCTCTCCTGGGCCATCTCCCCCAGGCCGTGCATGTCTAAGTAAGCCTGCACGATGGGGTGGAACACCTTGAAGATCTTGTTGAGGCTCTCGCTCCTTCTTTTGTAGTAGAGGGCAAAGACAGGCTCTATCCCACTACTCACTCCGATGTAGTTCTTACCATCCAGGGTAAAGGCAACTGCTATGTTGGATATCGTGCCCGTTGGGGCAATGCTCAGGACAGCGACGTTCCTAAGGCCCTTCTCCTTAGCCTTCTTTACAACCTCCTTGTCCAGAGCCTTGAAGAAGGGGGAGCGGAAGAGGCTCTCCTTGAAGGCAGGGAAGGGCCCCTTCTCTTCAGCGAGCTCTATGGAAGCCTCGTAGGCTTTATTGGCTATGAAGCGTATCACCTCCTCAAAGGCCTTTATGCCCTCCTCGCTGTCATAAGCCAAACCCAGCTGGAGGAGCATATCGGCAACACCCATAACGCCGAGGCCTATTCTCCTCGTGAGCTTTGCCGCCTCCCTCTGCTTCTCCAAGGCGTTGAGGTAGGCATTCCAGTCTATAACAGCATCCAAAAGCCTAACCAGTGTCTTCACTGCCTTCTCCAGCTTCTCGTAATCCACCCTGGCCTTCTCTGTGAAGGGGTCCAGCACAAAGCGGGAGAGGTTTATGCTGCCCAGGTTGCACGCCCCCCCGTCCTCAAGGGGCACCTCTCCGCAGGGGTTGGTGCCTATGATGGGCCTCCCCACGTAGTTGGAGTTGGAGTACTTCGTCATCTTGGTCCAAAACATGATGCCCGGCTCGGCGCTCCTGTAGTTGCTCTCCACAAAGAGGTTCCATATGTCTCTAGCTTTGACCAGCTTCTTTATGCTCCCCACCTCCTTGCTGCCCCAGTAGAGGAGGAAGTCGCCCGCCTGCCTTAGGGCTAAATCGTAGTCGTAGCCCTCCAGCTGAACCACGTAGTCCCCGTACACATCCCTCTGCTTAGCGTCCTTGAAGGCCTCCTCGTCTATGACCACCCCGTAGTTTTCCTTGACGAAGGCCGCCATCTCGGCAAAGCTGTCAAAGGCGGAGATGAGCTCGTACTTGGAAAGGTCCTTGGAGGGCATGCCCACACTATAATGGTTGTTGCCGTCTTGGAAAACGTCCATCACCACCTTCTTGCTGCCCTTCTTGTAGAGGAGGTACTTATCCCCAAACTCGTTCTGCTCCACCACGGCGCTCATGAACTCGTCGCTCACCTTAACGCTTATGTTGGCAAACCTAACCTGGGTGTTCTCCACCACCTTCCTCTCTATCTCCGCCAGCTGCTCCTCCGTAAATTTGCCGCTCCAGCGCAACTGCTGTATGATTTGCCTTGTCACCCAGTTGGGCTCGCTCTTCATCTTCATGAAGGCTATAACGTCGGGATGCTTTATGTCTATGGTGAGCATCAAAGCCCCCCTCCTACCGCTCTGCCCTATGAGGCCCGTCGTCAAACTGTAGAGCTCGGCAAAGCTCACCGCCCCTGTGCTGGAGTCGGCAGCGTTGTGCACAACAGAGCCAGCAGGCCTTAAGGGGGAGAGGTCTATGCCAATGCCGCCCCCATAGCTGAAGGTCCTGGCAGCCTCATAAGCTGTTTTGTAGATCGCCTCCAGGCTGTCCTCCTCTATGATGCTCACAAAGCAGTTGGCCAACGTTTTAAAGCGGTAGAGGTCGCCAGCGCCCGCTATGATCCTTCCCCCAGGCACGAAGAGGCTCTCGTAGAGGGCCTTGTAGTACTCCTCCGCTATCTCCTTCCCCCGGCTCTCCTCCACAGCTGCCAAAAAGGCAGATATCCTCACAAAAACCTCCTCGGGCCTCTTCTCTATCAAATTCCCGTTGAGGTCCTTCAGGTAGTACTTCCTCTTGTAGATGCTCTCGGCCAGCTCACTGCCGGAGAGGTAGTCGGGGTGCTGGGGCAGCTCCCCCCTCTCCAGCTTGTCGCGGAGGTAGAAGTAAAGCTCCTTGTAGCGCTTCAGCATCTTTTCGGGAACCCGAGAGCGGAGCTTGCTCTTGTACTCAAACATCTTCTCCAGGCTGACGAGGGTTTGGGCCTCTCTAAGCACTGTTGCCATAACCCCCCATTTGGGTGAGGGTCTTAAAAATCTG
>JAADDE010000019.1 GCA_013154085.1 Thermoproteota archaeon
CCCACACCGTGGGGGGCTACGCTCTGGCGTGCGACGGGAAGCTCGTTGCAATTGCTATAAGAGAGCCGCCGAGCGTCGGCGAGAAGGCCCTAGAGGCGGTCGACGACAACCCCATGCCCGGCGACTTGTATGAGGTTCCCAAAGAGATGGTTAAGACTGCTCTGGCTAGGCTTACGGCGGGCGAAAGGGCGGCTAAGGTCGGCAAAGACCTCGGTAAAGTGCTGGCCGAGCTGAGGGACAAGGTCCTCGCGAAGAGGTTTAAAGATACTATGGAAAGCGAAAAGGTCGAAAGTATAGTAGAGAAGCTCGGCGTCAAGGAACTTCAGATATTTGATTTGATAGACACAGTAACGCTGGCCGATGAAATGGCGTACTACTTGGAGAAGAAAGGGTACACCGTCAGCGCTGAGGCTCCAGAAGAGCTCAACAACTACTACATAGCAGTCATAAAGGTGGAGGGAGATGTTGATCCCAAAAAGCTGCTCAAAGACGCCCTCGACGTCGCCCGCCGGTGCGAATCCAAAAACGTAGTGAAAATAATATACAATGGCAACGTGTACTACATAGACCCGGAGCTCTTCTGGAGCCTCAGAACTCTCTCCGACAGACTGGCCATAAACTTGGAGTACGCCTACATAAAGGCCGCTGGAGAGGAGGCCGAGCTACACCTCGTCCTATCATCCGACATGCCGTCAGTCTCCATGGGTAAGTTCATCGAACTACTGAAGAAGACGATTCAGAAGAGGAGGTTGCCGTGGAGAAGGGTGGGCGTGGTAATCACTACCCCCAGCTCCGTGTACAGGTCGCCTTAGCCTCCAAAAATCCTCTTGATTTTGTATATTAGGAGCGTTATGAATGACGGCTTGCCGCCGTCGTTGAATATCAGCGTCCCGCAGTACGGACACTCCTTCAGCCTCAAGTCGGCTCCGCAGGACCAGCACGTGGGGTCGGTGAAGGGGACGCGGGTCCCGCACTTGGGGCACCGGACAACCTCGAAGGTCAGCTCGTTTCCGCATCTGTAGCACTTTACCACCGCATTCCTCTTCAAGTTATTTACCAAGGATTCAATTATCTTCTCCAGTACTTGCTCGTACTTTACGGCCACCGTCAGCTGGTCGTACTCAAACATCAGCATCCTGTAGTCTTCCGGGTAGAAGACCTTGCTCCACTCTTCCCTGCCCAGGTTCAACGTAGTCGTCAGGTCATTTATGCTCTTATAGAGGGAAGAGGCCACGGCAGCGACGTATTCGGCGTTCTCCCTCTCGGTCCCGCCCACGAGGTACGGAAGGCCTTCGGCGCCGGCGGCCACGTAGCTCACTCCTTTGAGCTTGCTGACGCTATCAACGAACTTCTTCAACCGTTCTTCGCTCAAGGGGACACCTCCTCGAAGGAGACCGCATTGAACGTTTTAAAGAAATGATCCTCCCTAGGACGAAGGGCTTGGGGACATGATAAAGGAGCTGATGAAGAGGGTAGAGGAGCTCAAGAGGCGCAGGAGGGCCTTCGTGCTGGCCCACAACTACCAGCTCCCGGAGGTCCAAGCTGTGGCGGACTTCGTGGGCGACAGCTTAGAGATGGCGTTCAAGGCTAGGGAGGTTGACGCGGACGTGATAGTGGTAGCGGGAGTTAGGTTCATGGCTGAAACAGCTAAGTTGCTGAACCCAGATAGAGTGGTGCTCCACCCCGAGCCCCGAGCGGGTTGCCCGCTGGCCTCTCACATGACGCCGGACATAATTAAGAAGTTCCGCGAGAACTACCCCTCTGCTCCCTTGGTCACCTACGTTAACTCGAGCGTCGAGGCAAAGGCTTTGAGCGACTACGTGGTGACCAGTGCCTCGGCCCTCAAGGTGATCTCCCGCCTCGAAGACGACCTAGTTCTGTTCGGTCCGGACAAGAACCTAGCTTACTTCGTGGAAACGCGCACGGGGAAGTCCCTCATAACTGTGCCCCCTTGGGGCCACTGTCCGGTCCACGAGTTCCTAGTGTCTCCCTACTACCTAATGAAGGCGAAAGAGAGAATGCCCCAGTGCATGTTGCTGGTGCACCCCGAGGCTCCTCCGGAGAGCCAGAGGATGGCCGACTTCGTGGGGAGCACGAGCCAGATGCTTAGGGCGGTGGGTGAGAGGGAAGCTCCTTGCTATATCTTGGGGACGGAAGAAGGCCTCGCCCACAGGGCTAGGACTCTCTACCCCGGAAAAGAGATCCACGCGCCAGATCAGCGGGCGGTCTGTATAGATATGAAGAAGATAACGCTAAGCAATATAGCTAGGGCGCTCGAGACACTTAAGCCAAAAGTAGAGGTTGATCCAGCAATCTCCAAGGCCGCGCGCGAGGCAGTCGAGAGGGGGCTAGAGCTCGCCAAGTAGCCTCTTCCTACCCCTCTTCCGAATCTCTTCCAAGCTAACCTTCTCCAAGCCACCCGCGGCCACGATGTCCCTCTCGAGCTCCAGCTCTGTATAGACTCTCAGCTCCTTGAGTCTTTGGTTTGCTTCCTCCAAGCTCTTGGTCCCCTTCACGGCGTCTGCGAGCTCGCTGTGAACGGCCTTCGAATCCAAGAAGAAGGTAGTAGCAGTGACCGGCGAGAGGAAGAGCACTCTCGAGCCCCGCCGTATCCTGCGCTCCCCGTACTCCCCGAGGGCGGCTAGGAGCCCCATCTTCGACGCCTCTGTTTGCATGCGCTCGACGACCCTCAGACACTCCTCGGCCATCTCTTTGGAAACGACGAATCCGCCCCTGTTGCCTCCTCTCCTCCAGACCTCCGAGATCCTCTCCAGCACCTTGTTCGGCGGAAGCTCCCCGTCGCATCCGGGGCCGTATATCGCTACCCAGCTCTCCACGCTCAGCTCCTTGACGGCTGCCAGACAGACCGCGTCGGCAAGGGGGCTCCACACCTCTTCGTCGTCGGGCTTGGCCAGCACGTCGCCTCCCGCGTCAACCGCTATCAGCATGTCCGCTCCGGTCAGCTCAATTGCCTCCTCAATCCCCCTCTTCACTCCTTCGGCACCCAAGTTTAGGTCAAACAGGAAGACCTTCTGGGACGTGGCCTTCGCCAGCTCGGTTGCTTGGGGGATCACAACTTTGCCGCCTCGGACCGCATACTCGTCGCCGTCGGCCACCCAGAGGTGCTCGCCAACCTTCTCGGCCCCCTGCAAGTCCGAGAGGGGTATGGGGCCCGGGACCGGGTCCCTCACGAGCCTCTCCCACACGACGCTCCCCAAGATTGGCTCGCCGCCCACGGACTCCACCCACTTCGAGACGCAGTAGGCGGCGGCCACGTCGCCGCCCCCGCCTATGCCTATAACTAAGACCTTCCTCCCAGACAAAGGACACTTCATGCGTCTCCCGTCTGGAGAAAGGGGCGCGCAAGTATAAGGGGCGCCCATTTCATTGAGGCGTGCGAGTGAGCGAGCAGGGACGATCTGAGCGGCCCCGGCGATGATGGGGTTGGTGGAGCGAGGGCGACGCTCACGCCGCCTTAAAGGCTGGGCCGGCTAGTGATACCGGGGTAGCGTCAATGAGGAGAGCGATAGCACTCCTTCTAATGATAGGATTAGTATTCGCAAAGGTGGACGTGAGAGTAGTCACCACAGACCAGAACCCGCAGCAGTCCCAAGCGTACGTAGCATTGGTCACCTTTGTGAAGGAGAGACCGGAGGCCTTGAAGTACGTGCCTCCTCCCTCTCAGTGGTCGGTGGGGCCGGCCGTGACGAGTCCCCCCAACCCCGACGAATTCAACGGAGTGCTCTTGGTTTTCGATAACAAGGCGACCACAGGAAACATAACCAGAGACAAGATACTCGCAAAAACGTACGTGAATAAGGTCATTATCCCGGCACTCAAGGACGGCATGAGAGTGGCCCTAATAGTAGGGCCCTACAGCGACATAGGCCAGCAAGTGCTCCTCCGCTTAGGCCTCTTCGTGCCGACCGTTCTGGTGAATGAGACGGGCAGAATAGAGCCGGCGTGCTTGAGCGGTGTAAAGCCGATTCAGCCCAACCCGGCAGATCATCCCATATACTCCAACATAAGCGCTCTGCCCTCATCTTGCTGTATGGTCCCCCTCGTGCCGGACGTCGTGGGAGACGGGAGCTTGGGCTCTAGGGGCAAGTACTGCGTCGTGCTGAGGCTTACCAAGCTCGGCGACGAAGTAATAATCATGTCTTGGAAGGGTATATTTAGGGACATCAGCACCAACCCCAACGTACAAGAGCTTCTGCTCAACGTGCTCAAGTATCTGGACGGCGCGTATCCCGCCCGCTATCCCAAGAAGCCCTACACGGTCACGGTTACTACGACCGCAACCGTAACCACTACCACAACAATCACTAACAATATTACTATAATAATGACTACAACTAGCACCTATACCACGACCGTCATCACCACGTCTACCGTTACGACGACAGTCACAGAGACCCTAACTAAGGTCATTACAAGCTACATTAACGTCACCAAGACCGTAACTACTACTCTCTACAACACCGTAACTACCACCGTGACTGATGTAGTTACCACGACCATAAACAACACCATAACCCTTACGAGCACGCTCACTACCACCGTTACTACGACTCTGCTCAAGACGTTCTACAGCACAATAACTACAACAACTACCGTAGTAAAGAGGGAAGCAAACGTAACCATGCTGGCCGGCGCTCTGCTGGCGGGGCTGATAGCCGGCGCGGCGGCGATAGCGGTTCTGATGAACCGCGGCGGAAGGTCCAGCAGGAGTCCGCTAGAGGAGTGGTGAGTTTTTGTTAAGTTGCTTGATCTCCACCAAATCCTCACGGGTGAATAGGGCATCAGCTATTACTATTTCAGGCTCCTTGTGGCCCACCCAAAATCCTCTCGGCTCCTTGCCCGCGAAGTCGTAGCAGTCCCTGTGCTTGGCCCTCAGCCCCCTTCTCCAGTAGTGCGACCTCGCCAAGAGGGTCTCTATCTCTGCCAGCGCGTCCGGCCCCCAGAGGCCGGTGAGCGGAACGTAGGTCGCCTCGAGCAGCTCCGGCGGCACGGGGCTTGAGACGCCCAGAGCAGCCATCTCGGGCATAAATGCAACCTTGTCGACGTACTTTATTTCCCATGTTGCTATCCAAAAGGGGTTTAGGATCATGTTCTCTCTGCCCTTCTCGCCCAAGTGCTCCACCGGCCACTTGCCGTACTTCCTCTTGTAGCCGTACGCGGAGTCCGCGTCAACGCTCCTGGCAACCACTGCCCCCCTCTCCGGCACCTCCTCCGGCGGGAGCAACGGGTCTAGGACGAATTCCCTCTCCACGACGTCGACGAGCTTCCCCTCGGTACCCTTAGGGGCCACCACTGTTCCGACCCCCAATGCCAGCAACGAGTCGATGTACTCCCGGGGAGGCACCGGGTCTTCTATCAGCTCCTCCCAGCTGGAAAACGGCCTCAGCGCCAAGGTGCATCTGAGCGGCTTGAGGGGCAGCGATCTGCAGTCTATGACCTCTCCGCCCTCGCCCTCTGCCAGCTTGCCGTTGACTATATGATACCTCTTTCCGCCTTCACAGTTAATCAGCGTGACCTCCAGTCCTCCGCACCTTATTAGCCAGCGCCGGGCTCCCCCTAATGCGCGCTGATGAGGAGTGTTGCCCCCTAGCGCGGAGCGGTGAAGAGGGCGTTGATTGCCGAGGCGATGAGCTGGGTGGTGTGTGGTGACTCGGTGATCGGAGCTAACGCGGGCGAGCCGCTCACTCGTACTCTATTGTTGCCGGGGGCTTCGGCGTAACGTCGTAGACCACTCTTTTAACTTGCGGCAAGGCAGACATTATTTTCTCAGCTATTTCTTCGAGTTCTCTGCGGGGTATCTTGACCACGTCAGCCGTCATGAAGTTGTCCGTGCTCACGGCCCTTAGCGCTATCACATACCTTCCGCTTTCGCGGGACGCCACGTCCCACACTACGTGGGTTACGTCGTTCCTCTTCTGAACTATTTCTTTCCAAGCTCTGTAGGCCTCCTCCTCGGGCGCCCTAACTAGTGCGACGGGCCCGTAGGCCCTTATGTCGCCCTTCACGCCGGTCGCCCTCAGCCCCTCGAACACGTAGGTCTCCGGCACGTCCAGTATCTTCTCTCCGAGCCGCTCCTCCCAAATGACTGCGAAGTACTGACTCGGCCCGTATCTCTCCAGCTCCTTTTCCGCTATGTGCGTGGCCTCCTTCAGCACGCTGAGCTTTTCTTCGGTGACCTCCCCGGGTATCCTCACCAGCAGGCCCGGACCCGGGAACGGCTGCCTAGAGGCTATTTCCTCCGGTAGCCCTAGCTCCCTAGCGACCGCCCTCACCTCGTCCTTGTACAGATCCACCAGCGGCTCCAAGAGCTTGAAGCCCCACTTCTCGCGCACGTTTATGCCCAGCTGCTCCAGAACGTTGTGCTGAGTCTTGATGCCTCCGGTGGTCTCTATCCAGTCCGGCGCGGTGGTTCCTTGAACAAGCCACTGGGCACCCCACCTCCTCGCCTCTTCGGACAAGACTTTGTAGAAGACCTCTCTGAAAGCCTTCCTCTTCTCTTCGGCATCCTTCAGGCCTTTAACGGCTTCGTAAAACCTCTCCGAAGCGTTGATTATCTCTACCGGCATTACGTCTTTCAACACTTCTTTGACCCACTGAGGCTCGCCCTTCCTCATAAAGCCCGTATCTATGAAGATCACCCTTATTTGGTCGGGTCCGAGGGCCTTGAAGGCTAGGGCAGCGGCGGTGGTGGAGTCAACGCCCCCGCTTACGGCCGCCAGCACCTTCTCGTCGCCGACCAGCTTCCTTATCTCCTCCACCTTCCTTTCCACGAACTTACGCGCGTCGAACACGCGTTGCCCTTTGCGCTCCCAAGGGGGGAGCTTCATAAGAACTGCGCCCTTCTCAGCACTTCGAGGAGGTAGCGATGAAGGTAAAGGTTAAATTTTTCGCAGAGCTCAGGGAGATCTTCGGCAAGGAAGCAGAGTTCGAGTGCTCTTGCGCCACGCCCGAAGAGCTCTTAGAAGAGCTCTTCAAAAAATTTGAAGGACTGAAGGAAAAAGCCGAAGAGTACGGCGAGCTGGGCTTGGTAGTTCTTGTCAATGGGAGGGACGTGAGGCACTTGAAGGAGCTGAGGGGCGACGAGATAACGGTTAGCGTGTTTCCTCCTGCGGCAGGGGGTTAAGCTATTGATCGTCGTAGCTTCAATAGAATTGATGTTAACGAGGCTGACGAAGCTCAGAGTTTGGAAGGGAGTGATAGGAGCCAAGGTGATATACGACGCATTTAAGGGAATCGGGTTGGAGCCCACTTTCTCCTTCAAAGTCAGCATACCAGAAAAGCTCAAGCCTGAGCTCAAGGAAGGAAGCAGAATGAAGGTAACGGCCAGCTTCTGGGGCCCCGAAGCGGAGGAGGCCGTGAGCATGCTGGTTACGGGACTATCTACCTTGAACTGGGCAGTGCCCGTGGCAATGAAAGTAAGTGAGGTGGAGATAAAGGAGCCCCCAAGCGGCTCCGACGAGCCCGTCGCGACGTTCTTCTTAATAGATCACGGTCCCACGTTTTACAGGTTCCACGGCGCTTGGGTCCCCTTGCCCTCTGCCAGAAGGCTCGTGCTCTCGGCATTTAAGCGGATCAGCGAGGCGAGCGAGTACAACATGAAAGATGAGGCAGAGAGAATAGCGGGTAAGCTGGAAGTGGTGGGCGGGAAGCCTAAGTTCGCTAAGTACCGGATACACATGGGCGAGGAGGTACCGGCGTTTTCCGGCATCGTAAAGTACTACGGCGTGCTCGAAGAGAGGGAGGCCGAGTTGCTCGCGTGGGCCTTGAGCTACGCGCCCTATTTGGGCCTCGGCGCCAACCCCGGCTTGGGGTTCGGCGACGTAAAGAGAGTTAGGTTCGAAGAGGCGCCCTTCGAGACCCCGGTTAGAAAGTGGGTCCCTAGCGGGCGAACTTCTTCCGAAAGCTGATTACGCTATCCATGAGCCAGGCGTCGATAAATCCTCTGGCCATCTCGTCGCTGGGGAACCACTGGCTGTCGTAACTGCTTATTGCTTTGTCGTATATGGCGAACGGACTCCTCCTCCCTACGACGGTTAGAGAGCCCTTGTAAAGCTTCACCTTTACGTCTCCCGTAACGTTTTCCGTCAGCCTTTCCATGAAGTTGTCGAGCTCGATCCTTATCGGGTCAAACCACAGGCCGTCGTAGACCAGATCGGCCCAGTAGTCGTCCAGCCCCCTCTTCACGCGGTACTCCCTCTTGTTTAAGACAAGCTTCTCCAAGTCTTTCTTGGCGACGAGGATAGTGAGTGCGGCGGGCGCCTCGTAGACCTCTCTGCTCTTGAGCCCGACCACGCGGTTCTCCATGTGATCTATCCGCCCGTACCCGTACTTTCCGGCCAGCTCGTTGAGGCGGTTGATTATCTCTATCAGCTTCATCTTCTCCCCGTTAATCGCCACCGGTATGCCGCTCTCGAAAGTGAGCGTGAGGTAGAGCGGCTCCTCGGGCGCCTCCCGAGGATCAACAGTCCACTCGAAGGCGTCCTCGGGGGGCTCGTTCCACGGGTCCTCCAGCTCGCCTCCTTCAATGCTTCTGGACCACAAGTTCTCGTCTATGCTGTACTTCTTCGACTCCTCGCTTATGGGTATTCCCCTTTTCTTTGCGAATTCTACTTCTTCCTTCCTGTTCATGCCCCACATCCTAATAGGAGCTATTATTTTGATGTCTGGAGCCAGAGCCTTGAAGGCCGCTTCGAACCGAACTTGGTCGTTGCCCTTGCTGGTCGCGCCGTGAGCCACGGCGTCGGCGCCTTCCTTCTTGGCCACTTCGATTACCTTCTCCCCTATGAGGGGCCTGGCCAGCGCCGTCCCGAGCGGGTACGCTCCCTCGTAGAGGGCGTTGGCCCTTATCGCCGGCTTTATGTACTTTTCAACAAACTCCTCCTTCGCATCTATGAGGTAGTGCTTGGAAGCCCCAGCTTTGTAGGCCCTCTCTTCTATTGCCTTGAAATCTTCCTTTTGACCAACATCTACAGTTACTGTGATAACCTCAGCGTTGAACTTCTCCTTGAGCCATGCTATGGCAACAGATGTGTCCAGACCTCCAGAGTACGCTAACACGATCTTTGAAACGTTCTCCTTCAATCCCGCTACCGCTTCTCAACAACCCTCGCGGAGTTTATTTACTATGCTGAGGAGTGGTTTAACCCCAGTCATCCAAGCTGGAGACTGTTATTACATGGAAGTTCTTGCCTTTCATTAACAATACGGCGGCGTTGGTGTTGTAGTACGGATTGCCGCTTCTGCTGAAGAGGGTCAGCACCCTCGAGTTGTGGCAGAGGGCGAAGCCGTCTACGGCAGTATGTCCCCTTACGATGTATTTTGCTCCGAGCCTCTCCAAGAACTCCCTCGTGAGCCCGGCCCCCCAGAGCACGCCGGCCCCCCTGGGATTGTAGTCCAAACACTTCTCCGGAGGATCGCTCCACGAACACACCTTAGGTCCCATGAGCTCGTCCGGATCGCTCCAGAGGACCTCCTCGATGCTGACGCGGTCTAAGTTAGCTACGCAAGATCTGCCCTCGCACCCCTCAATTACCTTCTTGGCCGGAGGACCGCCGTGGAGCGCGACCACGTCGTCGACCAGAGCTATGAGCGGCATTTTGTCGAACAGCTCTAAGGATTCCTCGTATATCTTATCGCCCAAGGGGCCGCAGCGGGAATAGAGCACGTCGGGATAGTCGTGGGGGCTGACCGGGAGCCACCTCGGCGGCTCGTGGTTCCCCCTCAGCACCACTACCTCTTCCGGTCTCCTCGCCTTAAGCGCCAGAACGAGGAGCAAGGCTTCTATCTGCTCCGGTCCGCGATCAACGTAATCCCCCAAGAAGACCAGCTTGTACTTGTCCAGTACCTTTTCCAAACCGACGCGCTCCCACAGAGCATACAGAGTTCTTACGTCCCCGTGTATGTCGCCGTGGAACACCACGCCGCCCGCGGCGTCCAGCTCTTGGGGCTGGGGGTTCAGCAAGTCCTTACCTTCCCTAACGATCTTGAGGAGGTCCTCACACGACAAGGACGAGGCAAACTTGATCAGCTCTTCATAGCTTTCCACCGGAACTTCCTCTAGCACCCCCTTAACACCAAAGTTCAGATAATTCACCCGACACAAAAACCCTCGGGAAGCGCCGTGTACAAGATACCCTTGAAGACCTTCAACTGGTTCTTGGAGGTACAGACGCCGTGCTCCATGCACGCCCACGGGATAGAGGACATACTGTACAGCGGGAGGAGCAAGTATCAAGAAATAGTGGTAGCCAAGCTATGCAACGTAGGAAAGGCGCTCATCTTGGACGGTAAGATACAGTCCAGCGCCAACGACGAATGGATATACCACGAGTCTCTGGTTCATCCCGTAATGCTCGCTCACCCGAACCCCAAGAGAGTCTTAGTTCTTGGGGGCGGCGAAGGAGCTACGCTGAGGGAGATCTACAAGCACAAGGGCGTTGAGGGAGCAGTGATGGTAGACCTAGACGAAGAGGTAGTGAGGGTGAGCAAGGAGTACTTGCCGGAGTGGCACAAGGGCTCTTTCGACGACCCGCGCACCGAGCTGGTGATAATGGACGGGAGGAAGTACTTGGAAGAGGCAGAGCCCGGCAGCTTCGACGTGGTAATACTAGACCTAGTCGACCCCACCGAAGGAGCCCCGGCGGCGAAGCTGTACACGAAGGAGTTCTATCAGCTGGTTAAAAAGGTCCTCAAGGAGGACGGCATAATGGTGACCCAAGCTACCTCCACCTCCTATACCTTGGACGTCTTTACTGTAATATACAGAACGGTGAAGGAAGTGTTCAAGAAGGCTGGCGGATACCACTCCTTCGTGCAGGCCTTTGACTCCACTTGGGGTTTCGTGTGGGGCTCAGAGGGCCCGGACCCCTCCGCACTCGGTCCGAAGGACGTTGACGAGCTGATAGCGAAGAGAATCGAAGGCGAGCTGAAGTACTACGACGGCACAACCCACTTGGGAATGTTCTCTCTGCCGAAGCACGTTAGGAGGGCAATGGAGAGCCAAGAGGTCGTCAGCACCGACGAGAAGCCCTACCTAGCACCCGTCTGACACTAGCTTTCTGGCGCGGTTCAGCAACATCTCGTCTTTTTCCAAGGTTCCCCTAACCGCCTCAGTCACCATCTCTACGTCCGGATCCTCTACGCCCCTCACGGCCACGCACGAATGCTTCGCCCTGACCAGCACGTAAACCCCCCTCGCGCCGGCCTTCATCATTTCGTCCGCGATCTGGGCGGTGAAGCGCTCTTGGAGCATGGGCCTCTTCGCCAGCCACTTCACTATCCTAGGTATCTTGCTTAGCCCTATTACTTCGTCCTCCTTGGGATGATATACTACGGAAACCCTCCCCAAAATGGGGAGCAAGTGGTGCTCGCAGAGGGAGCTGAATGAGATGTTCTTAACAACTATTAAATCTTTGTCTCCGAGCTTGTACTCCGTTTTGAATGTTTTGAGTTCGGGCTTGGGCTCCCGCAGTCCTCTGAAGAGTTCCTTGAAAGCGCTGACGTATCTCTCTGGGGTCTCCTTGAGGCCGGGCCTCTGGGGGTCCTCTCCCATCTCTTTTAAGAACTTCTCTATGGCCTTCCTGAGCTCCTCGCTCAAACTCAGCCCCCGCGCGCGTTGAGGGGAAGAGGTTAAGTCGCTTCGATCCTCCCAACGCGGGGTTCTGGTCCTTGAAGCGCGAGGATTTGCTGAGCGAAGCTGTCGAAGACGTCACGGTCTCTCCAGAAGATACTGTGAAAGATATCATAAGCAAGTACTGCAAGGTACACGGCTTCGTGGCCGCGCACTTGTGTGAGGCCGTAGAGGTCCTCAGCGAAGGCCTGCTGAACTCAGATCTGCGCTTTTTGTCGTTCACTGCCAACCTGGTGGCCACGGGCATAAGGGGCATTATAGCTCAGATGATTAGGTCCGGCTATTTCGACATAGTAATAACTACGTGCGGCTCGCTTGATCATGACATAGCCAGATCCCTTGGGAAGGCCTATTACAAAGGCTCATTTGACGTGGACGACAGAGAGCTTGCCAAGGCAGAGGTGCACAGGCTGGGGAACGTGTTCATACCCTTTGAGAACTACGGACCCCCGGTGGAGTCCTTCGTTAAGGAGGTTCTCAGAGAGCTGAATGCAAAGAGGGTAGTCCCCTACGAGCTCATCTGGGAGGTGGGGAAGAGGCTGAGCGACCCCAACTCCATCTTGAGGGCGGCTTGGGAGAAGAAAGTGCCGGTAATAGTGCCCGGCATTACAGACGGAGCCTTTGGGACCGCGATATTCACCTTCTCAGAGGAGATGAGGCTGAAGGGCGAAAGGCTGTGCTTGGACGTGCTTGAGGACGAAAAGTTGCTGTCGGACAAGGTGTTCAGCAGTAAGAGGTCGGCAGCTTTAATAATAGGAGGCGGAATAAGCAAGCACCACGTCATCTGGTGGAACCAGTTCAAGGGCGGACTGGACTACGCTGTCTACCTCACCACGGCCCAAGAGTACGACGGTAGCTTGAGCGGCGCGAGGCCTAGGGAAGCCGTGACTTGGGGCAAGATAAAGCCCGAGGGGAAGAGCGTGACGGTCTACGGCGACGCGACCGTGTTGCTCCCCTTGCTCTGGGGAGGGGTGCTCGGCCGCCTGCAGAACGCATAACCTTAACAACCTCCTTTCTCAACCACCTCGCGGGTTTCAACCCTTGATACCCGTGACTACTATGGTTGTGGGGCGCGGCACGGTCTCCACCAAGATTAAGGGCGAGTACCACCGCAAGAGGCCGTCGCGCTTTACAGACTACTTCCGTCCCCTCGTGTTCTGGAACATAACCTACCAGTGCAACTTGAAGTGCCTCCACTGCTACATAAGGGCCAAGGCACAGCAAGACCCGAACGAGCTCACGACGGAGGAAGCAAAGAGATTGGCAGAGGAAATGGTTGATATGAAGATACCCTTGGTTATACTCTCCGGAGGAGAGCCACTCATCAGAAAGGATTTCTGGGACATAATTGAGCCGATGGCAAAAGCCCAGTTTCCGAAGCTATCTCTAAGCACCAACGGAACAATGATTACGAAAGATGTAGCTCAAAAACTCAAGGATTATGGATTCTCCTACGTGGGGATATCTATAGACTCGGTCGTCCCGGAGTACCACGACAAGTTCCGCGGCGTCCCCGGCGCGTTTAAGCTTACCTTGGAAGGCATAAAGAACAGCATTGAAGCCGGTTTGGACGTGGGCATAAGGACTACCATAACCCGCTACAACATTGAGGAAGTCCCAAAGATAGTTGAGTGGAGCGCAGATAACGGAATAAAGAGGGTTGCCTTTTACTTGCTCGACACTATAGGCAGAGGCGAGGGCATAAAGGACTGGCTACCTACAAGGGACCAGCTCAAGTGGATGGCCGATACTGTAATAGATTTGGCGAGGAAGTATGCGGATCAGCTTGAGATACTAATAGTGAGGGGCAACTTTATGGGTATATACATAGCGAAGAAGCTGGCAAAAACAAAGGAGGAATTCGAGGAGTACTTAAAGATGTTGCAAGCCCAAGGGGACTGCGGGAGGAAGAGCGTCAGCATATACCCCAACGGCGACGTGAAGCCCTGCCAGTTCATCGACTGGGTGACCTTAGGCAACGTACGAGAGCGCCCCCTAAGGGAGATCCTAAAGAAGGACAACCCGGCGCTCCAGCCGTTCCTAAACATCGCGAAGAACTTGAAGGGCAAGTGCGGACGCTGTCCGTTCAACGAGGTCTGCGGAGGAGGGAGCAGGGGAAGGGCCTACGCGATATACGGCGACCCGTGGGCCGAGGACCCGCTGTGCTTCTTGGAGCCGGAAGAGCTGGCCAAAGAAGTAGGGATTTTGGTCGCCTAAAGCCCCCTCCCGGGGTCAGGCTAGTGAACAAGCTCGACGTGGCGCTGGGCGCAATAGTGATCGGCTACTTGGCTTTGCTCGCGCTGACGTGGCTAACCCCACAGCAAACGTTCCTCCTCTTTCTTAGGGTATACCTAACGCTGGTCAACGGCCTCGTGGTGGCGGTGGCGCTGTGGGCCCTCATGACGCTGAAGAAGAAGCCCCGCCCGGTTCCGCTACCAGAGCTAGAGAAAGAGTTTGAAAAAGAGCTGGAGCGCTTGGTCAA
>JAADDE010000039.1 GCA_013154085.1 Thermoproteota archaeon
ATACTTTACAGCGACGAGGTGACCAGCGGGACCGGCACCTACGGCGCAGTTACGATAACGGTCAACGCCATGCTGAACGGCACCGTCTACCTCAACTTGGCCGGAGAGGACGTGGGAGTCGAGGTGTTCTTGGACGGAAACTCCGTGTACACCTCTTGGGACGAGAGAACTAACACGACCACCAGTGAGACGGAAACACAGTACTTCATACAAGTAGACAACTTGCTCGGCTTCGAGGTGAAGGACTACCAGCTCAAGGTTAAGTTGCCGTCTGAGTTCGTGGGCAAGACGTTTGCCATCTACGACAGCGAGGGCAACCCGGTGCCGTTCTGCTATGTCAGCCCCATACTCCAAGGACAGCTCGACACCTACGGCCCGTGCGTGACCGTCCCGGCTCCGAACACCGACGCAATATGGATGAGGGTAGACCTAGTTCCCGGTACGAACTCGTTTAAGATAGTGCCCGGCGACAACGGGGCCACGGACCCGAGGCAAGTGTTCCTCTACTACGACAACTTCGACACGGATATGGGCTGGGTCCAGTTCTTAGGCGGAGTGGTGAGGGTTCCGGATTACAACTACGTCTTCTTCAGCCAAGGAGCCCTCATGAAGGACGTCAACTGCGATCCCGACGGGGGCTACTTGAAGATACCCAGCTCGGCCGAGGCTGCACCAGAGCTTCAGCTCCGGATAACCTACACCGGCGCCAAGGACTGGCCTTGGGCTCCGGTTAGAGTAGAGACTCCCTACGAGGGCACGCCCCTAGAGGTGATTGTAGATGGACAAGAAGCTCTGTTCTGCTACGAGACCACCGCTGGGGAGTGCACCACCGACTACCAGAGCAGCACTGGAACCATATGGGTGGTGCTCGAGAGCCTCACCAACGGGGCCACCTACGACGTAACCATAAGGCCCACGGCCGCAGGGGCTGACAACCCCGCGCCGGCCGACATAATCTTCGGCTCGCCCTGGTTCTACGACGACTTCAACAGCTACGCGGACTTCCAGGACCTCCTCAACAGCGGAAAGTGGTATGTTGACAATGTAGCCACCGCGCCCGGCACGAGCACGCCCTCGGCCGAGGTAAGCGACGGTTTGCTGGCTATGTGGGGCAACTGGAACACTTGGTGGGTCGCCCTTGACCAAACGTGGGATCCGCCGGTATCCGAAGCCTCAATGATGAACCCAGAAAGAACGTATCAAGCTCCGGACCACGTGCCTCTAGTCGTGGAGGGCTACGGCTGGGATGCCCCGCCGGCGCTGTCCAGCACCGACGGCGACTTAGGAATTATCATAACCGACCTGATGGGTCGGGACGGCTACTACCACCACATAGGCTTCGCCGGCGTCACCTTAACGCCCAACGACTGGGTCTACCAGTACTACAACACCGACACCAACACCCTAGAGGAGTTCGAGAAGGGCAACGACGGCGTCGAGGGCCCGCCTCCGGGGACTGTCAAGCGCTGGTTCAAGGTAATATACGACGTGAACACGGTTAGGTTCCTCAGAAGCACCGACTACGACAGCCTCTACGCGGACCAGGGCGAGTACGACAGCGGAACGATAAGCCTGCCCGACGCCTTCCAGTGGTCAACCTTCTACATAGGAATTCACGGCGATACGGAAACAAGCGATATAGTGTACCTCGACTGGATTAGGATAAGGCCCTACATCGACCCCTATGTGGTTATAGAGTACCTCAACTGGAACTCTGCTAGCTCTTCAATAGCGGTTACCGATGTGGAAGGCGTGATCTTGGAGTACTTCACTCTGAGGCCCTACAACTACAACGGCATTCTCTATACCGACTGTTCGGTCACGAGGGTGGGCCTCGAGGACGACAGCGGCGACGGCTTCACGACGTTCTTCGCCTACTACTTCTCCCGTACCAGAGCGGGGGCCGTCGGAGTTGACATAAGGCACAACGGCGAGGTCAGCGTCAACCCGGACAGCTTCGTTTACGAAGCAATCCCCAAGCCCCAGACCGATGAGTGGTACTTCCACAGGCTCAGCATACGCCCCGACGGCGTGGAGACCTTCTTCGACGGCCCGAGCACCGGAAGTAAGTTCGTGGACGCGGCTAC
The DNA here is from genome assembly GCA_013154085.1 of Thermoproteota archaeon. Classification (GTDB taxonomy): domain Archaea; phylum Thermoproteota; class Thermoprotei_A; order Sulfolobales; family Ignicoccaceae; genus Ignicoccus. Next base: position 2,088 of record JAADDE010000039.1, read on the forward strand.
CATAGAAGACATAGCGCAGAGCATCTGGGGTATAACGATATCTCCCAAGATGACCTTCACGAGGATAGCGGTCCACGGAGGCAGGCCCTTCTGGGTGGACGAGCTGAGGCTCAGGAAGTGGGTCGATCCGACCAAAATAGGCGTGCCTCAGATAGTGACGAAGCAGGTGAGCGTCGAAGAGACAAACGTGGCCAATAGGATAAACCAGAGGCTCGCGCTCTACCTAACCGCCGGCGTCCACAAGATCACCATACTCTTCCACGACAACTACGCCAGCGGGTGGCTTAAGTTCATGATAACGGACGAGGGGGCCGGAATATTCTACAAGCCCGTCCTCAGCGACTACGGCTACGGCAACGCCGCGGGCTGGCTCACGCTCCAAGTGCCGTTCACGGTCTACAGCGGGGAGACCGTCAAGGGAGGGGTGTGCCTCTACGTGAAGTACTGGCCGCTCGAGGTCTGGGACCAGCTGGGAGGACCCTACATGGGCACCAACTTCATGCCGCCAATAGTCGTAAAGCCCTCCAGCAACTACATACCGCCGCCGCAGGGAGACTACGACGTCTACTACGCCCCGCTGGAGAGGGGCTGCTACGACAGCGTGGAGCAGGCTCAAGTCAGCTGCGTAGATCCTCTCCTGAGGAACCTCCACGGCGCCCAGCCCAGCGTGCTGGTGAACGTGCCCTTCGCGGAGGACTTCGAGGGGCTCAGCGGCTCCGTCTTCGCCTCCGGCCAAGAGAGCGCCCAAGCGATGGTGGAGAGCGGCAAGTGGAACATGAAGGGGCAAGTGTACGTGGGCGACTTCGACACTTGGCTGGCCTCTGAGGGCTACCCGCTCGCCGGCTACGACAAGGGAGACATGGAGCTGCTCCTCATAAACGGGACTGTAAACTTGAGCGACTTCGTTATGAGCAATATTAGGAACGACTTGATGCAGCCGTGGATAGCGTGCTTCGACGTAATGCTGGCCACTAACGAGAACGTAACGGCGCTCAGCACGGAGTTCGGAGGCTACCGCGAGGGAATGATCTTCGAGTTCTACAAGAGCTTCAACTACCTGCCCACCTACGGCCCGGTAATGGGCTTCTGGGGCACCGGAGACTCAAGCGGCTTCGGCATTGAGATAGATACGAGGTACACCAACCTAGTTCAGTTCGACGGAACCAACAGCTACTACCTAGACAACGAGCCGCCGGCGCCCCACTTCGCCGTGATCTACCGCGAGCTCTACACCAACTGGCTGCCCGGCGAGGTTGTGGCTAGCACCCAGACGACGTTCACAGAGCTCCTCAACAAGTGGCACCGCTACTGCGTCGCGGTGGAGCCCAAGGAGGGACAGCTCGTCGGCGGCCAGTACTACGCGCAGGCTATGAACATTACCATGTTTGAGGTGAAGGACGGAGAGCTCCAGTACGTAACCGGCTCCGGCAGCATGCTCAAGCAGCAGTACGGCGCCGGGACCGCGCTGGGCAGCGACGTGTTCGTGTACGACGAGAGCGGGAAGGCCATTGAGTGGTACGTGTACGTGTTCAAGTACTACGACACGTCCGGCACCGACGTGGTGCCGAGCGACTACAACGTGGTGCCCTCCGGCGGGGAGCTCAGCGTGTTCAGCAACCCCGAGAACGCCATTGCTTCGAACAGCACCGTGATAAAGGTAATTAGCGGGACGCCGGAGGACATAAGCTTGGTGTACACCAACGGCACGGCGGCGACCAACCTGCGCGCCTACTGGCTGGCCACCAAGCCCGGCGACGGCGTAACGCTCTTCAACGGACCTGACAAGGACTTCATATACTCGTGGGCGACCTACGTCTACTACACGCGCTGGGGCAGGTGGCGGTGGGTACCCACGTCGCTCATGAGCAACTTCAACTACTTGGCGAGCAACGTGATCTGGACCGGGGTGGACGTTAGCCCCACAGTCACGGAGAGGAGCGTGATCGTGGCGAAGTTCCACGCTTCCAGCGAGGGCAACGTAGTTGTAGAGGTGTTCGGCAGCGACAACATAGCGGTGTGGCACGTCTACCAAGACCCGGCCACCGGGCAGTGGCAGGCGGAGCCGGTGAGCGGCGGCTGGATAGAGACGGCGTACATACCTAGGGAGATCTGGACGGTGTACGTCACGCCCGGCACCAACTACATAGTGGTGCAGTGGGGCGACGGGGGAGCGGACGAGCTGGTGACGGTAAACATCTACACCACTAAGGGCAAGATACCCTGGAAGGTGAAGCTCTTCTACGACCGCAACATACCCAACTGCCCCGAGAACGACGGCCTGAGGCCGGCCCTCAGCCCCGACCCGACCAAATACGTGCTGGCCGATGCCCAGCCCGGAGAGCCGCTGGAGGAGATCCTCAAGCCCTACGGCTCTGCCATAACTGACTACTTCAACCAAGCCAGCCCGACCACCAACAGCCAAGACTGGCTGCCGGACTACGTCTACGAGGTGGCCGCGAACGACGCAGTAGCGTCTTGGACCAACCTGATATCCTTCGTCAGCGTGCCCGGCGACGTGGTTATCGAGGACGACAAGATAGTGCAGTACTCCTACCCCATAGGCGTCATCCAGCCGATAGGCAGCGCTTGGTTCTTGGGCAGCGACCAGCTGGTGACAGCATCTGGAAAGATATACAACGTGACTGGGGCATACCTCTTCGGCCTCGAGCCGGCCGACAGCGCCTTCAACTTCGCCTACGGCGCGCCGAACAACCGCCTCTGGCTGAACGTCACCGGAGGCAACCTGTTCCTCTACCCCTACCGGCCGGCCTACGGGGTGACGGACCCCAACGACAACCCGTTCTACGACGGCGTCTTCGCGCTGGAGGACGACAACGGCCAAGCGGCGTTCGCGGTGGCCCACAGCATAGTTAAGGTGAGCAAGCCCACCACGCTTAGCTTCGTGATAAGCGCGAACGACGCGGAGGCGGTCGCGGTCGCGAAGGTGTACTACAACTACACCGACCGCCAGTGGCACCTCGCAGAGAAGCCGAGGGTGGTGCTCAGCACGTGGGCCTACACCGACGGCCACACGAGGAGCTTCCAAGTGAGCTTCGACGAGCCCGGGTACTATGCAATAATAATATACTTCGAGGACGTCTGTGAGGGAGGAGGGCTCTACCTAAAGGTCCACGAGGTCGCCGGCGACGTAAGCTCCGGCTTCTACATACCGCCGGGCTGGAGCGCCGGCTTCAGCGCCTCCGGAAGCCTAAGCAGCGGAAGCGTAGTCACCTTGATAGACAACTTCCGCATATGCCAAGCCGCGGGCGCGGCCACGGCGGAGGCAATAAAGATGTGCGCCAGCGACCAGTTCTACGCCTACGCCAAGCAAGGGAAGATAAGGGTGCTCTTCGACGACGACTTCAACTACCTGCCGAACATGCTGGTGATAAAGAGGTACGAGGCCGGGCCGGAGCAGGAGGAGCAGCCTAGCCTAGGAATAGGGATCGTGAGCGAGGCAGACAACACCTACCTCCGCCTAGTGCCGGACCAGCCGGACAAGGCAACCGTGGTGCTGGTCTCGCCGGAGAAGATGGAGAGCATACGCTGGCTGGTGCAGAACAAGCCGTGGCTGGTGAAGTTCCGCGTGAAGGTGACCGGAAGCCCGGAGGGCTTCGCCTTCCTCTTCTACAAGAACTACTACCCGCTCACTGAGGACTTGACCAGCGTCTACGAGGTGAGGCCTTGGGGAGGCTCGGCCCTAGGCCTCATAGCCGGGCCCGACAGCGGCTACAGCCCCGGCTACGCAGTGACCTTCGACTTCCACAAGAGCGAAGCTCCGCCGGCGGAGCAAGACCTGGCGCAGCTCTTAGGGCTCTTCATGGAGAACGCGCTGAGCCTGGCCACGACCAACGGCACCCACGTTGCCCTAACTAAGGACTCGCCGTACGCGGTAGTGGGCTACCACGGAATCGAGCCCACGGTGCTGGCCGACGGCCAGTGGCACAACATAACAATCTACATCGACCCGAGCTGGTCCGGCAAGTGCTATCTGGACGCCAGCCCCAGCTTGGCGGAGGAGGTCCAGCTGACGTACTGCTTGAGCCCGGCCGGAATAACCAATTCCCAAGCGTGCAACGAGGTAGCTACATGCGGCGGAAGGGTGCTGGTCTGGATAGACGGCTCGCTGGTGCTGAACACGACAGCCGGGCCCGGAGGCTTCCAAGTGCCGGACAGCTGGTTCATAGGCTTCTCCGCGACGACCAGCGCAGAGAACGTAGGCGAGGTGTACATAGACGATGTTATGATAATAACGCCAAAGAGCGACGAGGCCAACGACCCGCTGAGGCTCCAGCGCTTGGCGGAGAGCGACTGGGTGAAGGCAAATGAGTTCTACATAACCTACTTCGCGAAGCCCGGAGCGTACGAGCTGATGCCGTGGAAGAGGTCCGGAGCTCTGCAGCCGAACGGCCAGCTCTGGGGCGTGCTGGCGACAGACCCGGTCAGCGTCAGGGAGCCCGGCGAGTTCAGCCCGCCGGGAGCCTACCAGAGCTCCGACCCGGACGACTCTTGGACGTGGGTCAAGCTGACGCCCAGCGACGACGAGAGCGCGGGCAGCGCGGACTTGGGCCAGTTCCCGTTCTACAGCTCCCTCTACAACTGGACCGCCGTAACGACCAACGGCGCCCTGAGGCTCTACGACGTGCCCCAGAGGGACGCGAGCCTCTTCAACCGCGCCAACGAGACTTGGGCCCAGCTCTTGAGCGAGGCCGGCATCTTCCCGTTCTACAACGACCTGAGCTGGGCCGGCGCGGCTCTGGCCGACGCTGTGGCGCCCTACTACGCCGGCTGGGAGGGCGGGCACATAGCCAAGTGGACCCAGTACGGCTACAGCCACGCCCAGAGGTGGGCCAGCTTCTGGTGGGACCAGAGCTACTCGCCGGCAGACGACTACGAGCCGTGGGCTAGGGCCAGGTTCGGCGCGACGCTCTACGAGAGCGGGGACGTGCTGTTCCAGTACGACCGCGCCGACCTGCTCATGGGCGGCAACTGGACTTCGCCCTACATAGGGCTCAACTGGTTCTTCGCCGGCATGCTGAGGGAGCCGGGCTTCAACGCGCTGGTGAGCACCATGAAGGTAGCCGGAGGCCAGCAGGTGGGCTACTTCGCTGACGTGTGGACCGGGCTGGACTTCTTCAACGTTCCCAGAGGGAACGACGTGCCAGACAGCCTGCTGAGCAACGCATACCTCAAGGAGCTCGGCTACAACGTGACGATAAGTCAGTGCTCCGCCTACGGCAGCTGCGCCGCCGACTATCAGAGCTTGGCCTTCCGGCCGTTCGTAGACGTGCTGTTCCAGTACCAAGGCAACCTGTTCAGCGTGGCCGGCAGCCCGGAGTGCTTGAACTGCGACGCCCCGGCCATACAGCCGCCGCCTTCGCCCCAGCCGGCCCAAGCGGCCGAGGTGCCGCCGGACTGCTACTGCGTCTGCGGCATGGAGAGCCAGCCCAGCGAGATAGTTGGCACCAACACTACCGGCATGCAAGGAGGACTGTTCATGATAGCGTGCGACATGAAGCTCTACCCGACGGGCTGAAGGCAAGGCCTTCACGATTTTTTATCCCAAGCTCTCCTCCCTCAGTGGGATGGCGAACTACCCTCTCTTGCTGAAGAGGAGGGCCTTGAGCTTTTTGAGGAGCGCGGAGGAGAGGGTGAGGTGGGGCGACTACGACCTCGCTTGCTTCGACGCGGAGCAAGCTGTTCAGCTCTACCTCAAAGCCTTGCTCTACCAGCTCTTCGGGATAAAGACCAGAACCCACGGGACCCTCGAGCACTTGGGCTTGCTGAGGAAGGAGCTCGGGGAGGAGGGGGTCTGGGTCTCAGATCTGGTGAGGGAGCTCAGAAGTAGCATAGACTTGCTCGACGAGAGCTACGTGGAGGGGAGGTACGGGGAAGAAGCTGAGTACACTAAAGCCATGGCCGAAGAGTGCATAAGGACGGCAAAGGAGATCATAAGGAGGCTGAGGGAGTTTGAGGAGGAACTACATGCTTGAGAGGTACTCGAAGTTGCTGAAGTGGAGGAGCTACGTTCCCCTCCTCCGGGAGGCCTTGAAGAGGGCCCTCCCCGGCGCGGAGGCCTACATCTACGGGAGCGCGGTGGAGGGGAAGCTCAGCGCCAAGAGCGACATAGACGTGATGCTCGTGCTTGAGCGCGTTCCCAAGTCGGCCCTCGAGAGGGCACGGATGACGGCGAGGATAAGGGAGGAGCTGGAGGAGCTCGGTTTCTACGACCACTACCTCTTCGAGTTCCACTTCGTGGAGAGGGGGGAGGAGCGGAAGTGGGGGCCTAAGGTCAAGGTCACTTGACCACTCCCCAGCCGGCCAGCCTCCACCTCCCCTGGATGCGCCTGCTGAACGCGACCCTGGCCCCCTTCCACGCCACAGCCGGCCTCTGGAGCTTCACCGTCATCTCGTCCTTCTTCAGGTCTGTTACAACTCCGATCGTTATGTTGGTGCCTATGGTCAGCATCAGCGGCTCCCCCCTCCTCAGAGGGGTCATCTTCAGCTCCCCTCCGCGGAAGCCCACCACCCTCTCAAGCAAGTGGTACTCCATGGTGAGCTGGTCGTAGACCGGGGGCAGGTCGCCGGGCCTCCCGAGCACGTTGCCGACCAGGGCGTCTGCCTTGGTGACCGAGGGGTCCAGCCTGGTTCCCACGGCAACCAGCCCTCCGGGCCTCGCCTCCTCCACCTCCACGTTGCCGAACCTCAGGCTCACGACCTCGCTCTCCAGCGGCACGTACTCGATCTTGTTCCCGCTCCTAACCGGATAGCCCGGCCTTATCTCGACCTTGTCGCCTATCTTCAGCTTGCCTCTAATTAGAGAGCCTCCCACCACTCCTCCCACCAGCTTCTCCGGCGGGGTTCCGGGCTTGTTCACGTCGAAGCTCCTCGCGACCCACATGAGCGGCGGGGAGTCGAGGTCCCTCGGGGGAGTGGGTATCTCCTCTTGTATCGCCTCCAGCAACGCGTCTATGTTGGCCTTGTGGAGGGCGCTTACGGGAACTATCACCGCGTCCTCGGCCCACGTGCCCTCCAAGAACTTCTTTATCTGCTGGTAGTTCTTCAAGGCCTGCTCTTTGCTCACCACGTCTATCTTGTTCTGAACCACCACGAGCCTCCTGACGCCTACTATGTCCAGAGCCATGAAGTGCTCCTTGGTCTGGGGCTGGGGGCACGGCTCGTTTGCCGCTATTACGAGCAGGGCCCCGTCCATAAGGGAGGAGCCGGAGAGCATGGTGGCCATGAGTATCTCGTGGCCCGGGGCGTCCACGTAGGAGACCCTCCTCTGGAAGACCGGCTCGCTCCCCTTCGGACAGCGCGGGCACTTGGGCTCCGGTGTGTACGCGTCGGGCTCCGGGCACTCGGTGCACTTGTATATGTCCCCGTCGGCGTAGCCGAGCTTGATGGTCATCCCCCTCTTGAGCTCCTCGCTGTGCTTTGCGGTCCACACGCCGGTGAGGGCTTGGACGAGGGTGGTCTTCCCGTGGTCCACGTGTCCCACGACGCCTATGTTGACCTCGGGCTGGACTTCCTTCCTCTCCACACTCGTGCCCTAGCCTCTCGCGAGGGGTTGCTTAAGAAGGCCTCAGCCCGGAAGGTTACTCACTGCTCACCAAACCGCTTCATGAGACCCAACTTCTTCGTTACAGAACTACTCCCAAGGTTATAGAGGGAGGCGGGTCCGACGTTCAGTTCCGTAATGCCAAGGGTGAAAACGGAACTTAGCGTACTCGGTCCGGAGGGAGCGCCTTGAACGCGGCAGTGGCCAGCGCCGCGCTGGAGTTCGTCATAGCGGCGTTCTTCCTAGCAACCTACGCCAAGTGGAAGCACGAGCCGGCGCTGTACTTCGGCTTGGGCATGCTGAGCTACGCGATAGCGCACTTGATCGCAGGCACGTGGCTGGTCTGGATAAAGGCGGCCTACAACTACAAGTACCCGGACTTTATTATGGACATAAACTACAAAATTGCCGAAACTTTGAGGAACATCTTCGTGGGACTGTTCATGACCCTGGCCTTGCTGGCCGTCAACTCGCTGAAGAACAGCAGAGTGATCCTCTACTTCGCCTTCGGCGGCTTGATAGCGTTCCTAGCGATGAGGCTGACCACGGTCTGGGTGCTGAACGACGTGAGGCACCCGCTCTTCGCCCTGGCGCAGTGGGTCTTCCTAATACCCGGAAGCCTCTTGGTGGCCTACTACTCCTACGAGATGGCGAAGGAGACGGGCTCGAAGGGGCTACTGCTGGTGGCGCTGTCGTTCGTGATGTACGCGGTGCTACTGCCTATATACGCCTACTTCAAGGGCACGCCGTACGTCGGAACTTGGTACTTAATGAGGGCCGCCAGCCAAGTGGTCCTGCTGGTGGGCCTCCTCCTAGAGGTGATGGGCAAGTAGTTTTTGGGCTCGGCTGAAAATTCCCACCTCACCCCTCGGCCGGGGTTACCTTCCTCACGGCCCTCTCGAGCGAGAGGAGCGCCGAAAGTGTTTCCCCGTCCCTGGCGAAGACCACGTCGCCCACCACCGCCACCTCGTCCGCCGGGAACTTGGAGTACTCCTCCGGCACGGGGAGGCCGGCCCTTTTTAGGAGGAGGTACGCCCCGGCTATGTCGACGTTCCTCATCTTGTTCCTCACGTCCGCCACGGCCAGCACCTTCCCTCTGGCCAGGATCACCAGGTCCAGCGCTATTGCTCCGGGCGTCCTGACCTTAGGCCTCCCCAAGAGCTCCCTAGCCTTTCTCAAGAACTCCGCTTGGCCCTCGTCCTCGGGCTCGCCGTAGTAGAGGAGCACCCTCTCCGGCCTCCCGGGCACCAGCTCCGCTTCCCCGGCGTAGGCCCTCTCGGAGGCCGAGTAGCACGGGTGCCCGAAGCCGGGGCAGACGGCGGAGGCCACTATGGAGGAGAAGTCCTCGCCCTCCGCAACTGCCACGCTGACAGCCCAGTAGGGCGAGCCGGAGGCGTAGTTCAGGCTCCCGTCCAGGGGATCAACGACCGCGTACGGGGGGCCCTCGCCCACCACTCCCTTCTCCTCCGTAACTATGGCCCCCTTGAAGCCCTCCTCCCTCAGCGTTTTAATTATTATTTCCTCCGCCTCCACGTCCATCCTCCTGCTCACGTCGGCCTCATGCACCTCCAGAACCTTGGAGTACTCCTCTTGCAGGAACTTCTGCCTCAAGAAATCTCTGGCCTTTAGCGCGGCCTTCAAGCAGGCCTTACGGGGTTCGAACAACCTCGCCCACCTCGGCTCCCCTCTTCTTCAAGAACTCCAAGATCTCCTCAACGGCCTTCCTCACCTCCTCCTCCGGGACCCCGGGAACTCCGGCGGCCGCTACCAAGGCGTTCTTCGTCTCCAAAGTTACCATGGTCCTCCTCGAGTCGCGGTAGGGGAAGAGGTGCATTACCCCTTCCTCGTCTGCCAGCACCAGCTCCCTCCCCTCCAGCCTAACCTCGCCCCTCCCTATGGGGAGGAAGGGCTCCCCCTCCTCCGCCTTCCTGAGCTCCATTTTCCCAGCTGTCTTATCCAAGTCGTATATCCCTATGGGAACCAAGCGCCTCACGCTTACAGCGTTTCCGAGGTCCACGAGCGAGTTTATGTTTGGCAGGGAAGACCTCAAGGCCCTCCTAGCCAGAGCTTCAGAGGCGGGCCTCACCTTGGTGGGGTCTATGCCTATGCGCCACATGAACTTCCGGTAGGCCTGGACCTTCGGGTCCTCCCTCAAGCTCTCCAGGGTATACCTCTTCCTCAGCTCCTCCTCGGCCATCCTCAGCATCTCTTCGACCTCCTCGTCCCTCTCGGCCACCTCAACTCCCTTCACGGCGGCGTAGTACAAGTAGGCTCCCAGCTCCTTGGCGTACTGGTCTCTCGTTATCAAGGGCTTCCCTTTGGGCGGTGTGAGCGGGAAAATAAAGCCTTCAATCGCCCGCGGCAGAGATGGAGGACGGACCTCATGCCGCTCAGCCTTCCCGATCCCGGCGGCGCTTCAGAATGAAACGACTTTTGCCTCCCGGCCTTTGGGCCCCCGGGAGCGGGATCCCTTTGAAGCTCAGCAGGCTCCTCAAGGCCAGAGCCCTCCGCTACAGGGGCTTCTACGACTTAGCGGCCTTCCACGCCGAGCAGGCGGTTCAGCTGTACTTGAAGGGGGTCCTCGCCCGCTTGGGCCTTGAGGATAGGAGGACCCACGAGGTGAGGGAGCTCTTCTCGGACTTGTTCATGAATTTGACCTACCTAGAGCGACCTGGCGGAGGAGGTGGCCGACTTCGTCAAGTCGCGGAGGCCGCAGCTCGCTAGGCTCGAGTAGGCCTACTACGAGGCCCGCTACAAGCCCTACCCGTACGAGAAGGATGAAGCGGAGGAGCTCGCGAGGCTCGCGGAGGAGGCGGTGTGGGTGGCCCTAGCTCCCGAGAGGCTTAAGCTGTTGCTCAAGTGGAGGGAGGTAGTTCCGGAGCTGGTCAAAATAATCAAGGAGCTCCTCCCGGAGGCCGAGGTGTACCTCGTGGGAAGCGTGGCGAGAGGCGACTACGACGCGTGGTCCGACGTCGACTTGCTCGTAGTCACGGAGAGGGAGCTGAGCAGGGAGGAAAGAGTTAAGCTGAGGGCGGGGCTCTGGGAAGAGGCGGAGAGGAGGGAACTGCCGTGGGGCTTTCCCTGGCAACTGCACTTCGCTAAGAAGGGGGAGGAGGCGGGGTACCCGGAGAGGAGGAGGAGGCTGGCTTGAGAGCTTCACAGCCTCCCCGCCAAGGTCCTTCCGCCCTCAGCCTTGCGGCCCCTTCGGTCGAGGGGCTCCCGGTTTCTGCCGGAACGCATCCTTCACGCGGGGCGTAAAGGGAGCGCCCTCGGACGGACTGCCCAGAGGCGGCTCGCTTTACCGGAAAATCAAGGTTCTAAGATATAATTCTCTTACCCTAAGGCTGGAGGCGGTGGGGGCTTGGAGAAGAAGCATAGCTGGCTCCCCCGGGCCTTGAGCTACTTCGCCGACGAGGACGTTAGGAACTACGGGATGATAGACAGAATAGCGAACGCCATAAACCCCAACGTCGCGCTCATGGCTCTCTACGACGCGATGAGGAACCTCCTTGTAATCGTGAACTCGGACAATGTTGAGGATAAGAGGAAGTTCGCGTCCAAGTTCGGGAGGGTCAAGGTAGAGGGAGGCGAGGTCTACGCTTGCTTCAAGTCCGACAAGTGCCCCGGCCTCTGCTCCGAGGACGGCGAAGAGTGCTGCTGCAACACCAAGGCGCTCTACGAGCTGGCCATGCGCGAGGTGGACCGGATAAAGCACGAGCTTAAGGAGTTCAACCTCAAGACTATTTTGGAGCTGAGGGTTATCGCAATAAACGCGCTGAGGTGAGACCATGTACGTTGGTCTGAGCATATCCGCTAGGATACTCCTCAACGCGGAAGCGCTGAACATGGCGGAGAGCGTAGG
>JAADDE010000016.1 GCA_013154085.1 Thermoproteota archaeon
GGAGGAGAATGGACATCGTTGGATTTCTGTTCTGGTTGCTGTTTTTGACGCTGATAATGGAACCTATCATAGAGTATCAGAGGATCAGAGCGGCCCGAATGGCAATACTGAAGAGGATAGAGGAGAAGTACGGGTACCGCGTCATAACGCTCATCCACCGCCAAGAGAGGGTGGGCTTCTTCGGCATACCGGTGTACCGCTTCATCGACATAGAGGACAGCGAAGCCGTGATACGTGCAATAAACAGCACGCCTAAGGACATACCGATAATGATGATCCTCCACACGCCGGGCGGAATGGTGCTCGCCGCGGCGCAGATAGCCAAGGCGCTCCACGACCACCCGGCTAAGAAGGTCGCCGTGGTGCCGCACTACGCCATGAGCGGCGGCACCCTGATAGCCCTCGCGGCCGACGAGATATGGATGGGCCCCGCCGCCGCCCTGGGGCCGCTCGACCCCCAAGTGCCCGTCGCCACCCCGGCCGGACCGGTCCACCTGCCCTCCCCGAGCATTGTGAAGGTCGCTAAGGAAAAGGGCAAGGAGGCCACCGACTACTTCTTGGTGCACGCGGACGTAGCCGAGAAGGCTCTGAAGGAGATGTACGAGTTCGTTGTGAACCTGCTGCGCGATAAGGTCGGGGACGAGAAGGCCGAGCAGATAGCCAACGAGCTGGTAATGGGCAAGTATACACACGACCACCCGCTGTTCTACGAAAAGCTGGCGGAGCTGGGCCTCCCGGTGAAGAAGGAGGTGCCGGAGGAGGTCTGGGCGCTGATGGAGCTCTACCCTCAAGCCCAGCCCCAGAGGCCCGGAGTGGAGTACTTGCCCTCTCCGGCCGTGCCGCAGAAGAGGGGCGCCCCCCAGAAATAACGCTCCGGTTTTTTGCGCGCCGGGAACGGATGTGCTGGTAGAAATAGACGGCTCCTTCGGGGAGGGAGGGGGCCAGATCCTCAGAACCTCCGTGGCGCTTTCGGCCGTAACGCTTAAGCCCGTTAGGATTTACAACATAAGGGCGAAGAGGTCCAAGCCGGGGCTGAGGAGGCAACACTTGACCGCTGTCAAGGCGCTCGCTGAGATGACCGACGCGGAGGTGGAGGGCCTGTACGTGGGCTCAACGGAAATAATATTCAAGCCCAAGAGGCTGAAGGCCGGAAGCTTCAAGTTCGACATCGGCACCGCCGGAAGCGTGAGCTTGGTGCTCCAAGCCGTCACCCCGGCGGCCCTCTTCGCCCCGGGGCCGGTTAGGGTTTGGCTGAGGGGAGGCACGGACGTGCCCATGAGCCCTCCGGTGGACTACTTGCGCTTCGTCTTCTACCCGCTCTTGGAGAGGTTCGGGGCCAAGACGGAGCTGGTCCTCCGGAGGAGGGGCCACTACCCTAAGGGAGGGGGCGTGGTGGAGTTCGAGGTCCCCAGCCCTCCCAGAAGGCTGGAGCAGTGGGGGGAGGTGGAGAGGGGGGAGGTGCTCAAGATAAGGGGCCTCTCGCACTGCGTCAAGCTGCCCAAGCACGTGGCCGAGAGGCAGGCGAGGGCGGCGAAGGAGTTCTTGGAGAGGCACGGGTACAGAAACGTGGAGATAGACCTCGAGTGGTATCCCCCGGAGCGGGACCCGCACTTGGGCCCCGGGAGCGGGATAGTGCTGTGGGCCATAACGGAGAGGAGCCTGCTCGGCGGGGACTCGCTGGGGGCGAGGGGGAAGAGGGCGGAAGCGGTGGGAGAGGAGGCCGCAAGGAAGCTCGTGGAGGACTTGAGCACTGGAATGGCGCTGGACAGGCACATGAGCGACATGATAGTGCCCTACGTCTCGCTGGCGTGCGGCGGGACTGAGGTAGGAGGGGCCAAGCTGACCATGCACGCTTGGACCCACGTGCACGTGGTCAAGAAGTTCCTCCCGGAGCTTGAGTTCGAGCTCCGAGGAGACCTCGGAAATCCGTTCAAGCTCAAGGTTAAGGGCGTCTGCTGGAAACTTTAAAATCTTTATTCGCACGCGCAAAGAACGGTGAAGCGGTGTGAGGAAGGCGCTGGCCGGCTTGATGCTACTGCTGCCCTTGGCCCTCGCCCAGCAGGCCCAAGGACCCCAGTACGTAACTTGGAACGACCTAGCGATATTCATGGCCGCGTACTCCTTCGTGCAAGTGCTCCTCTACAGCCTGGTGGCGGTGCCCTACGCTGGCCTCCTCGCGATCGTCGGCGGCATAATCGGCGGAGCGGTAGCGGCTATCATAGCCTACATAATAGCAAAAGTGGCTATAATGTTCATCAAGGAATGATTTTTTTGGTAGCGCGCTTGAGGAGGGACGCCGTTTCCCTAACGCTCCTCGCGAGCGCCGCTCTAATGCTCGCCTCGGTGATCTCGTCTCCTTTTTCGGCGGGCCTCCACTGGAGCCTCTCTCCCGTAGCAATAGTGGCCTTTACGAACTCCGTCGCCGCTGCCTACTTGGCCTCCGTGACGAGGTCGAAGCGCGCGAGGTACCTAGCTCCCTTGGGCCTCCTGCCCCTCTACGATCAGAACCTCCTCTGGATCTTGGGCTTCGCCGTCGCGTCGTTCTCCGCCTTCAAGGCGCTTAAGGGGGAGAGGCTCGCCGCGGGAGGCATAGCCGTAGCCTACTTGCACTTGTCCCTCTGGCCCGTCATGAGCTGCAGGGCGCTGATGGGCTACTTGGCGGCTCTCATATACGCGGTTTCCCTCAACTCCCTCCCGAGGACCTTCAGAGACCGGCCCAGCGGGCCGCTCTCGTACCTCTCCTTGGCTCTGACCGCGCTGCTCTACCTCGACGAGAGGCTCCTCTCGGCCTCGCTTCTGGCCTACTTCGCCGCTGCGAGGTACTACAAGCTCCCGAGGTACTGCTCGGCCGCCCGCTCGGCCGGAGGGGTGGCCGGGAGGGGGCTCTTCTACTACTGCTCCGGCCACGCCTTCGCCGCTCTGAGCTCGCTCCATCCGTTCTTCTTCAAGGGGCTGGCGCTGTTCCACTCGCTGGCCTTGGGATTTGTCTCAATCCACATATTCACGAGGCTTCCGACCATGATACCGCCGATGCTGGGGATCCCGAACGCTAGGCGCTACACCTCAGCTCCCTTCGTCCTCTCGGCGCTCTCCTCTGCTCTCTGGCCCGTCTCCAAGCACGCCGCTTGGATTCTCTACACTCTCGCCTTCGCGTCGGCGCTGTACGTCTTCCTCCCCAACCCATTTAAACGGGGTCAAAGGTAGGTGCTGAGGTGCGAGCCGTGGGCAGAATCATGGGCTTCCCGAAGTTCAGGGACGGCACCTGCGCGCTGAGCGGGTGCGAGATGTGCCCCCTCTACTACGACTGCTACGACGCCGGCGAGAACTCCTCGTAGAGCTTCCAGACCCTCTCGCACGAGGCGCTCCACTCCAACCGGACCGGGCTCAGCAGGCCGGCCCTCAGCGAGTGGTCCGCCAGCACTATCGCGGCCATCGCTTCGGCCACAGCAACAGCCCTCAGCACTATTGCGGGGTCGTGCCTTCCCGGGACCCTTATGGGCTCCTCTTCGAGCGTCCTTATGTTTACGGTTTTTTCCGGTATCATTATAGAGCTCGTGGGCTTGAATGCCACCCTCACCCTTATCGGACCCCCGACGCTTATGCCCCCGAGCATGCCTCCGGCCCTCTCCCCTCCCAAGACCGGCTCTCCGGCCGAGGCCACTATCGGGTCGCGGGCCCCGCTGCCCCTAGCCTTGGCCAAGGCGAAGCCCCAGCCCACCTCGAAGCCTACGCTGGCCGGTATGCTCATCATCGCCTTCGCCAGGTCGGCCTTCAGCTTGTCGAATACCGGCTCTCCCAAGCCGGGGGGGACGCCCCAAGCCACGACCTCCACCACCCCTCCCAAGCTGTCCCTCTCGGAGAGGGCCTCCCTGAGGAGCCTCTCCGCCTCCTCTTCGTTCCCCAGCACCCTGAATGGCGAGAGCCTCGAGCGCAGCGCCTCCTCCGGGTCATCAGCCTTTGGGAAGCTCACTCCCCCGAGCTCCACCACGTAGCCCGTCACGAGGACTCCCAAGCAGCTGAGGAGCTTCTTAGCCACGGCCCCTCCTATCACCCTTCCCACGGTCTCCCTTCCGGAGGCCCTTCCCCCTCCTCTGTAGTCCCAGTTCTCGTAGCCGTACTTCTTGACGTATGCTAAGTCCGCGTGCCCGGGCCTCGGAGTTTCCCTTATGCTCTCGTAGTAGCTGGAGTCCACGTCTCTGTTCCACACCACGACAGATATGGGCATCCCGGTGGTCCTTCCGCTGAAGACGCCGCTCAGTATCTGCGGCTCGTCCGGCTCCCTCCGGGGGGTGGTGTACCTCCTCCCGGGCCTCCTCAGGATCAGCTCTGCCCTCAAGTCGTCCTCGCTCAAGGGCATGCCCGCCGGGCATCCGTCTATCACGGCGCCCAGCGCCCTCCCGTGGCTCTCCCCCCAAGTGGTTACGCGGAACAGCGTGCCGAAGGAGTTGCCCGCCAAGCCTCCCTCTCCCGGGAGGGGGCGGAGGGCTTTTGTTTTCGATGCCCTTCTGGGGCACCAGCTTTCCCCTCCCGGCCGCGGGGAGCCTTAGCCCGGTTGAAGCACCACGAAATTCTGATAAATAAGGAAGCGGTGTGCGGCGTTGGGGTAGTGAGGACATGAGGAAGCTAGCGATACTAACCGTCCTCTTGGTCAGCGCAGTAGCGTTTGCGTATACCCCAGCCTACCCGTGCACGTACTGCCACACCCCGTGGCTGAAGCTGGACGGAAACGTCAAGAGCGCTCCCATCCACAAGATAAACCTCCTCGAGGGAGCCCACGCCGGGCTCTACTGCTCCAACTGCCATGACCCCCAAGACCCGATAAGGCTGATCAACGGCGCCATAGTGGTGCCCCGGGAGCTGGCCTCCCCGGAGCAGATGATGCAGTACAACACCCTCTGCGCCACGTGCCACCCGAGGACCTATGCAGACTACTTGATAGGGGCCCACGGGAACACGACCTTCACTTGTGAGGGAGGGAAGGCCTACTTCGTGTACGGCTACAAGGGCTCGCCCTACTGGTACCACGACTGCCCCGAGTACACCAACCTCCAGACCGTGCCCGGCAAGCCTTGTACCTTCTGCCACAACCCGCACGACCCCGTGAAGATGGCGGCCAGCATAATGCCTCCTCCGTCCGACAGGCCGAAGCCCTACCCCCAAGATGCCATACTGAACTCACTGTTTTTCCTGATGGCACTGGCAACGGTGCTGTCGGTGGTAGCATATATTAAGAAGTAATGAGGGGTGAGACCCGTGCCCAGTCAGTCGCGTAGGAACTTGCTCAAGGGTCTCGCGGCAGCCGGAGCCGTAGGCGTAATGAGCATAAGCAGAGATAAGGTAGGCGAGGTATTCCACAAGCTCAGCGACGAGGAGCTGAGGAGCTACCTCGTCGAGGGGGAGGAGTACGTCATAAGCGCCCAGTCGCCCTACAAGACTCCCGAAGAGATCAAGAAGCTTGCAGAGAGCAAGGAGAAGTACGCGAAGCAGAAGTGCTGGGAGAGCGCCAACGAGATATGCGGCAGGCTCGGGGAGGACAGCCCAGAGTGCGCCTTGGCGAAGAAGCACTGCGAGAAGCTGAAGGTAAAGTGGACCTTGGCGAAGAAGGGAGTCCGCTGGGCAATGGCACTGGACGTGAACAAGTGCATAGGATGCAGGCGCTGTGCCTACGCGTGCGTGCAGGAGAACAACGTGGACCGCACTCAAGGAATAGAGTGGATCAAGGTAGTGAGCGTGCATCGCGAGGAGCTGGAGC
Source organism: Thermoproteota archaeon (assembly GCA_013154085.1). Lineage (GTDB taxonomy): Archaea > Thermoproteota > Thermoprotei_A > Sulfolobales > Ignicoccaceae > Ignicoccus. The sequence continues at coordinate 5,753 of JAADDE010000016.1, forward strand.
TTCTGGGCGTGGACTTGGAGTACGTGAAGGCTCCCTACAAGGACCGCGTCTACATACCGGTGGCGTGCAACCAGTGTGAGTACCCGCCCTGTATCATGGTCTGCCCGGTGAGGGCGACTTGGCAAGAAGCGGACGGAATAGTTGTGGTGGACTCCTACCGCTGCATAGGCTGCAGATACTGCATGACCGCGTGCCCCTACGGAGCGAGGCACCTCAACTGGAAGCCGGTCCAAGTGGACGCGCTGACGCTGAACCCCAACATGCACGTCTTCGGAAACGTGCCGAGGGAGGTCCACACCGTAGAGAAGTGCACTTGGTGCATCCAGAGGACTAGGGACGGAGGAACGACTGCTTGTACCGAGATATGCCCCGTGGGGGCGAGGGCCTTCGGCAACCTGCACGACGAGAACAGCCCGATACTGAGGATAATCAAGGAGTACGGCGCCTTCGTGCTGAAGCCGGGAGCCGGCACCAAGCCGAGGTTCTTCTACTACTTCGGCCCCGCGAGGACCCCGCCCATAGATGCCGTGAACCCCAAGTCCAGCAACTGGCTGGGCATGCCGGGCGAGGAGGGCGGCCACGGGGGCCACGGCGGCGAGGGCGCTATGGGAGGAGAACATAATATGGGCCACGGAGGTCACGCATAAGGGAATTAATGAGGGGTGGGAGCGATGAGCAATCCGATAGTCGAATTGCTGAAGACCATTTGGTGGTTCATTAAGTATCCGTTCAAGGGAGACTGGAGGGGCTGGACGTGGATATTCGCCATGGCCGCGCTGGCCGCCTACGGCCTCGGCATCTGGGCCGGAGTCCAGGCGGCCCCGGCCATCTACACTCAGCTGGTCTACCACATGGGCGTCGACCCCAAGCTGCTCGAGCAAGCGGGGATCAGCGAGTACCAAGGAGGAATGATATACACTGACATGAACGACTGGGTGGTCTGGGGACTGTACATATCGTTCTTCGTGTTCTGGGTCGGCGTGGCAGCGGCGGGCGTGCTGTTCGGCATAGCTGCTTACGTGTTCAGAGACAAGGGCTTCATGAGGCTCGCGCCGCTGGCCGAGGTTCAGGCGGTAGCGGCGATCGCGGTGGCGCTGCTACTGGTGCTGGCCGACATAGGCAGGCCGATCAGGACGCTGCTGCTCCTAGCAATGCCGATCGTCACGGAGTTCCGCTTCCCCAACCCGCAGTCGATGTTCGACTACGACTTCACCGTGCTGAACGGCTACCTGCTGGTCAACATAATAGGTATATTCATAGCGGTGCACTGGTACCGCAGAGGGCCGAAGTTCTCGCCGCCCAAGTGGCTGATGTACGCCTTCATGGTAATAGCGGCTCCCCTAGCAATAGGCATACACACCGTAACGGCGTTCATCAGCCAGCCGCTCACGGCGAGGCTCATATGGAACAACCCCCTGCTGGCGCCGCGCTACGTGGCCACCGCACTGGCCGCCGGACCCGCACTGCTGCTGATAGTGTCAATAATAGCCGAGAAGTTCTACAAGGGCTTCAAGGTCCCCAAGTACGTGTATGAGAAGACTCTCATCGTGTCGACCGCCGCGCTGATAGTGGGCCTCTACTTCACCCTCAGCGAGGCGCAGGAGCTGTTCTGGTACACCACCGAGCCGGTCAAGAGGGCTCAAGCACTCAACATCTTCTTATCGCCGCTGACGTGCGAAGCCATGAAGCCGATACTGAAGGACTTCGCGTTCTTCTTCACCGGCACCGAGCAGTGCACTTGGGGCTACCCGCAGGTCAGCTACGTCGCAATGATGAGCTGGGTGTGGATCATACTGGGCTCGCTGACTGTGCTGCTGGCAATATTCGTGCCGAAGCTTAGGAAGACCTACAAGGGCATAGTGCTCCTCAGCGCCCTAATAATAATAGCGGTAGTGGGCGAGAAGACTCTGCCGATAATCATACCGGCCTACGTGCCCAACGTGCTGGGCACCATAGTGCCCTACACGCCGACGCCGCTCGAGTGGGCCGTCACTGTGGGAGCGCACGCCGCCGGACTGATGGTCTACATGCTCCTAGCGAGGCCGGTGCTGAAGGCAATCATCGCCCACTACGGCTCCGAGGAGGAGCACTAACCAGAACACCTCTTTTTGCCCTCATCCTAACCTTTATTCTGACCACGGCCCTTCCCGTGCAGAAGGCCTCCTCCCCTTCCTCCACCTCCTCCAAGCACTGCTTCTTGAGCGCTCTGCACTTGCACAATTCGTCCCCGTAGTAGATGAAGTTGATGTATGCTGTTACCTTGCCCTCCAAGCATTTCTCGAACTCCCCCGGCCCCAGCGAGGTTGTGCCCAGCACCAGCCCCTTTGCTATGGGAACCGCAACCGCGCTCTCGTCGCAGTAGAGGAGGTAGTCCAGCACCTCCTCCGCCGCCCTCAGCTCCTTCCCGGGCTTGGAGGTGGCCGCGAAGAGGCCCCTCAGCAGCCTCTCTCCAGACAAGCCCTAACAGCCTCCACCAGGGCTCTGGAGGGGTCTACCAAGAGCCACTCCCTCACCGCCTCGTCCGGAAAGGAGCCCCTCCGAACGGCTCTCTCTATCTCGTCCAGCTTGGCCTCCACCTCCTTAGCCCTCTTGTACACATCCTCCTTCAAGAACCTCGCGGCGTCGTCCAGCCTGTTCATGACTATTATTTCCGCCAGCCCCTCCAGGCCGAGCTTCAGCGTTTCGACTATGTTCCCGTACTTAGACGATTTCACCTTGGCCATGAGAGGCCTCTGCTTGCCCTCCTCAAACCACAGAACCAGCCCCTCGCCGAGCCCCTCTGCGAGCCTCCGGGCCTCGTCCAGGTCTTCAACCTCAACCCTTCTGGGCCCGCTGAGCGGGCGGAGCCCCAAGCCCTTCATTTCTCTGTAAGCCAGAGGGACGAGCCTCCACGAGGGCTCTCTGAAGAGGCCTTGGTCTCCGCCTACCCAAGGGCTCCCGCATCCCGGACCCAAAAGCTCGAAGATCAAGGTCCTCCCCTCGGCGCTCAAGCTTTCGTCAAACAGCTCCAGAGCCTTCTTGGCGAAGGGCGAGTCCGCGTCGAGCCTCTTCCTAGTGGCCGCCCTCAGCCGGCCCTCGTAGAGGAAGATCGAAACCATTGTTCCGTCGAGCTTTTCGTACGCGTACAGCGGCCTCTCCGGGAACTCCATCTCCCCCACGTTGAAGAACTTGTGGAAGGGGTAGGCCACCAGCTCCGGACCGTCCCTGCTCCACTCTATTACCGTGCCCCTCGCGTCCAGCAGAAGGGGCACCGGCTCTCTGGGGGGCCTCCGGTAGGAGTAGACGCACAGCCGCTTGTCTCCGTGCGGGTAGCACTTGACCCAAAGCTTGGAGAGGAGCTCCCTCACCTCCTCCTCGCTTCCCTCCCTCCCCAGCACCTCCTCGTAGGGGACCTCCTCCCCCAGCCAGAGCGCCCTGAGGGCCAGAAGCAGAGCGTTCATCGCGCCCAGCTCCCCGCCTCAGGGGTTTAGTAGCTTGTCGAGCGCCACCAGCACGGCGAAGGAGACCAGCGGAACGGTTATGTTGTCGTCTATCTTTCCGTTTAGAAATTCATACCTCTCCACGATGGAAGCTGCCACCCCAGCGGCGATCCCGGGCGCTCCGGCCAAGGAGCCTATGGCCACGCACACCGCCAGCATGCCCAAGTTGCCCCACCAAGATTTGGTTCTCCTCCGGAACATGTAGTTCCTTATAATTCCAGTTACTCCGTCGCCTATCGCCATAAACGCCGCCGGGAGCACGCCGTACCACACGTTGCCCAGCGCGTATCCCAAGGCCAGCATCACGAACGTCATTGCAGTGAAGTGGACCTCGTAGTCGTTGTCGTCCGTCTGGAACCAGTACATCCTGCCCTTCTTCCTCTTGAAGAGGAGCAGTGCAGTCAAGGCTAAGGTGAGGCCCAAGGGAACGAGGGGGGTCTGGAAGAGGTAGGGCACCGAGAGGACCAGTCCGCCGGCGGTTATGTGGATTATCTTGCGGTTGTAGTAGACGGCAACGTTCTCCGGCACTCCCCGCGAGACCATGTAGTGGTACAGCTTCTTCGTCAGCACAAACACCACGAAGGACACCCAGAGGACCACCGGGACGGCGGTCAGTAAGTCTCCCAGCACGGCCTCCATCAAAACCTCCTCTCCCCCAGAGCCGCTCGGGGCTCCCCGTCGAGGTCTATTAGAGCGTAGAGGAGCGCCCCGTGCTCCGCCTCGGAGCCGGGGTTGACCAGCAAGGTCCTCCCGAGCTTCGCCGCTCCGGGGGACTCGTGGACGTGGCCGTGGAGGCCCAAGAGCGGCTGGAAGCGGGCTATCCACTCCCTAACCGCCTCCGAGCCGACGTGGCCTCCCCCGTGGTAGTTGCTGTAGTCCAAGTACCCCTTCGGCGGGGTGTGGGAGACCAGCACGTCGCACCGCTCCTTCGGGAGCATCTCCTCGAGCCTCCTCTCGGAGGCCTCCCGGTAGGTCCCGAAGGGCGTGTACGGCACGTGGGAGAGCGGGCAGAACTTGAGGCCTTTGAATGTGAGGCCGGGCTCCGGGAGCGCCTCGTCCATGTACGGGTGGTCCACGTTGCCGGGAATTATGTAGAACTCCGCGCCGGAGTCCCTCAGCTCCTCGACCCAAGAGCGGACCCTCTCGGCGGAGGCCCGCGCCAGGAGGCCCGGCGCGTTCCTCTCCACCTCCTTGTCCGGGGCGTCGACGAAGTAGCCTCCGGACGCCTCAAAGCCCTCCCTGCCCAGCGCCTTGGGATCCTTGTGCCTCCCCCACACGCACTTAGTGACCTTCCCGTTGGAGACGCACTTGCCGGTTAGATCTCCAGAAACCACCAGCAGGTCCGCCCCCAGCTCGAAGTACAGCTCCTTCGCGAGCTGAAAGGCCTTAACGGAGCCGTGGAGGTCGCTGACGTGCAGGAGCCTCATGGGGGATCCACCGGAGTTTGGCTCAGAGCTTGGGCCTTATGAGGTCCAGGAGCTTGCCGGGCATGAAGCGGGCCAGGGCCACCGCGAGGGGCGGAAGGATCCTCGTCTGGACCAGCACCCTCGTGGGGCCCCTCACCTTGACCACGTAGCCCTCACCGCCGAAGAGGAAGCTCTTCAGATCCCCGAACTTCTCGACCTCCCAGCGCGCGCCCTCCGGCAGAGCGACGAAGTGCATGTTGTCTATCACCACCTCCTCGCCCTCGGGAACCTCAACCCACCTAACGTAGCCGTATCCGGAGACCCAGACTCCTCCGCTCCCGCAGGCCTCCAGCCAGACGAGGTCGCCGAAGTGGAGGCCCCTCTTGCCCTTCCACGCCAAGTCCAGCTTAACGTCCCCGTGGTGGGCGAGGTAGGAGTAGTCTTGGAAGGTCCAGCAGTCCCCGCTGAGCTCTACGTACTCGATGCCTCCGGGGAGGCCGGGGGTCAGCCAGACCTCCCCGGGGCCGCGGAAGACGTTGTGGAACACCGTCTCGCCGGCCAGGGCCTTCCTCCCCAAGGCCTCGAGCAGTCCCTTTATGAGCGACCTCTCCTGCATCACGTCTATAATTACTGACCTAACCTTGATGTCTCCCTTCATGAGCATCATAGATCCGGCCTCTGCGTACAGCTCCTCTCCGTCTTCCAAGGTCACCCTCAAGACTGCGTACTCCCTTCCCTCAACTTCCCAGCGCGAGGGAGAGCACCGGGCTTCCATTTCCCTAAAACTTTTTAAAAGGAAGGTGGAGCCCGACCGGGGCCCGTAGCTCAGCCAGGAAGAGCGCCGGGCTTTTAACCCGGTGGTCCCGGGTTCAAATCCCGGCGGGCCCGCTACACGGGCTGCCGGGCTCCTACGATCACCTCTATCTCGCCGTCATCCCTCTTTACGATCCTCACGTCGCTCCTCGCGCCCATCCTCCTGCCGTCCACCAGAACTTCGACCTTCTTGAAGTACGCCTTCAGCACGCCGGCGAGCGCGGCCACGCACGCCACGCAGACCAGCTCTCCGTTCTCTTTTCTGAACCTGTCGTGGAAGCACCTCCTAATGCTTATCGTCGCTCCGGCCTCGCCCTCCCTCACCTCGTACTCCCCTTCTCCCATCATTTTGTAGAACTCAAGCATAATCCTCAGGGCCTCAAGGGGCCCGACGCCAGCGCCCCTCAGCTTGTCCCCGACGCTGTGCTTTGCACCCTCGCTCATAACGTAGAAGAGGAGCGCCGCCGCCGCGTCCTCGTTCAAAAACCTCCTAATGCCCCTCGGAAGGTACCCGAAGAAGAAGTCCTCAATCATCTCCGCCAAGAACTTTTCCCTTTCTAGAAGCACGCCCTTTCCCGCCCGGGAATGCGGAAAAAAGCAGAAAAATTAGCCTTGGGGCACCACGAGCGTTACGGTCGTCGCTTGGGTCACCGTGGTGGCTTGAGTTACGGTCACCGTCACCGTTACAGTCGGGCACTGGGTGGTGTAGTACGGGCTCGTGTAGTAGGGGCTGGTGTAGGGGCCGGTGGTGTAGTAGGGGGTCGTGTAGTACGGACTCGTGGTGTAGTAGGTCCTTTCAGTGTACTCCGTATAGTCGGTGTACTCGTCCTCGTAGCGCTCGGTGTACTCAGTGGTGTACTCGGTGGTGTAGTAGCGGCCGGTGGTAGTGGTGTAGGGCCCGGCCGTCGGCGGGGCGCCGGCGAAGGCCTTCACGTAGCCCTTGCCGGCGACCACCAGAAGCCTGCCGTCGAAGGCGGCGCTGTAGGGCTCCGGCACGAACACCTCCGTCAGCTTGACTACTGCGTTGCCCCTCCTCTCAAAGAGGCACACCTTGCCCGCTCCCTTGTCGGCAACCACGACGAACCTCGCGAACGCATAGACGTCCTCCGCCTTGTTAGTTGACTTAGCGTATATGGGCTTGGGGTTCCTCGGGTCGGCCACGTCGAAGAAGTACACTTGGCTCTTGGCCGCCACCGCCAGCGTGTTGCCGCTGACCGAGGCGGCGTAGGGCTCGCCCACCACCGCCAGCTCCTTCACCACTCTCCCGGTCCAGGCCTCCACCACGTAGAGCGCCTTGGCCTCCTTGTCGGGAACGTAGAGGAGCCCTCTGGCGTAGCCTATCCTCCCGTCAACCTCCCTAACGCCGACCCTCCAGAGCTCCCTGCCGCTGAGGTCGTACATGGCACAGCCCTTGTAGCAGACCACCACCCCCTGCTCCGTGAGGGCCACGGACTTGGCGTAGTTTGGATTGACAGTGAACTCCTTGATTATCCTGCCTCCCTCGGAGACCACGTAGACCTTCCCGTATCTGGACACGAACGCGTACGTCCTCGCGCCGGGGAAGTAGCTCACGCCCTCGAACTTCTCCCCGCACTTCTCCCAGACCACGGCCCCGGCCGCGTCGTAGATGTAGGCGCATCTGTCCCCCGCGACGCCGAAGGTGCCGGTCCCGGTAGCTACTTGCTTGCCCTCGTAGACCGCCTTCTCCCACGCCGGCGAGAAGGCCAGCGCCAGGGCCGCGAGGAGCGCGGCCGCCAGCACAAGCCTCACGTT
>JAADDE010000024.1 GCA_013154085.1 Thermoproteota archaeon
AGGGCCTTCTCGCCGACGCTCGGCGGCTCTCTTATAGCAATTGCAACGAGCTTCCCGTCGCACGCCAGAGCGTAGCCCCCCACGGTGTGGGGCTTGAAGAGCAGACACGCTTTCTCGTTCTTGCTCATCTCCTCAAGCTGGCTGATGCTGAGCGTCATGCGCCCTATCCGTCTGGCGCTTCCTAAGATGGCCAGCTTGCTGGCCACGTCAATAAAAACTCTTGACTGCTTGTTTAGCTCCATTTCCATCACCTCTTCAGATGCTGATGTATGCTCTAGCCTTATTGGTGTCTACCGTCAGCACCACCTCGGCTTGGGCGTCGCCCATAATCTCAATTATCTTCTCCAATATCTCGTTAAGCTGTCTATACATCTCTATAAGCTTTGATACTTCCTTCGCTCTCTCGGACAGCTCTTCTCTTAACAGCGCCGGATTGGGCTGTATGAATATTTCCACTGAGTCCACCTTCGCTTTGTAGAACGCGTCCCCCACCTCTCCGCCAAATACCTTTTTCAGCTCCTCAAAGTTCGCGACCTTCTCATCGACGTTCTCGAGCACACCGGCCACGAACTCTGCCTCCCTCTCCAGTTCGTTCAAGGTTCTTTCGACCTTCTCCTTGCACTCGGAGAGGTTTGAGCATACCATTACTATCATTTCTTATCTGTCCCCTTCGAGAGGACTTAAGGTTCTATATCTGAATAACCTTAGCTTCTTAAATACCCCGAGCCCCGGCACCCAGGGAAGGCGGGATGGGTGATTACCAAATTCTTCGATAACTTAGCCCCCAGCCGAGTAGAGGTTCTAGACACGACCCTCCGCGACGGTGCCCAAGCCCGCGGAGTCAGCTTCGACTTGCAAGCAAAGGTTCGAATAGCGCTCGAGCTTGATAAGGTAGGGGTCCACTTCATCGAGGCCGGGTGGCCGGGGAGCAACCCCAAGGACGAGCTATTCTTCAAAGAAATAAAGAAGTACGAACTCCAGTATTCAGAAATAGTGGCTTTCACGTCCACCCGGAGGAAGGGCTTCAAGGCTTCCGAGGATCCAATGTTGCAGAAGGTTTTGGAGGCAGACACCGAGTGGGTAACGGTCTTCGGAAAGAGCTGGGACCTCCACGTCCGCGAGGTCTTGAGGGTATCGCTGGAGGAGAATTTAGATATGGTGTACGATACGATAAAGTTCCTCAAGGAGAGCGGCAGGAAGGTGATATTCGACGCCGAGCACTTCTTCGACGGTTTCAAGGACAACGAGGAATACGCGCTGGAAGTGCTGAAGACCGCCGAGCGGGCTGGGGCGGACCGGATAGTGCTGGCCGACACCAACGGCGGCTCTCTGCCGCACGAGGTGTACGGCATAGTCAGGAGGGTTAAGGAAGCTATCGGAGCACCCGTCGGACTGCACATGCACAACGACAGCGGGAATGCCGTGGCGAACACTCTGATGGGCGTGCTGGCGGGCGCGGAGCACGTTCACGGAACGGTTAACGGCATAGGGGAGAGGACGGGGAACGCCGACCTGTGCGTGGTAATTCCCAACTTGGAGCTTAAGATGAATATAAGAGCATTGAAGAATCCAGAGGGGCTGAAGATGCTCCGCCAGCTCTCCAGGCTGGTGTACGACTTGGCCGGCATACCGCCCAACCCCTACCAGCCCTACGTGGGCGACAACGCGTTCGCACACAAGGCCGGCGTGCACGTAGATGCGGTGCTGAAAACGCCGAGGGCCTACGAGCACGTACCGCCGGAGAGCGTGGGGAACGAGAGGAGGCTGGCCATTTCCGAGCTCAGCGGGGCCGCCAACCTCGTCGGCTGGGCTAGGAGAGAGCTCGGAATAGCTATTGATAAAAGAGACCCAGCCGTCCAGAGGGCGCTGAAGAGGATTAAGGAGCTGGAAAGCAAGGGGTACAGCTTCGACAACGCGTTCGCTTCGGCGCTCCTCATACTCCTTGAGGAGATGGGACTGCGGGGCAAGCCCTTCCGAGTCGAGGACTGGAGGGTGGTTAGTGAAGGCAAGGAGGAGGGCTCGAAGAGCTGGAGTGTGGTAAAGCTGAGCGACGGGGAAACACTCCTAGAGGCCGGAGAGGGCATAGGCCCCGTCGAGGCGGTGGACAAGGCGCTCCGTAAGGCCCTCGACAAGCTCGCCCCGGAGGCCTCGCACGTGAAGCTCATCGACTACCGGGTCCACCTTCCGAAAGCATCGAAGCACACGGAGAGCGACGTGAGGGTAGAGATAACCTTCACTGACGGAAAGAGCTTCTGGACGACCACGGCAGTGTCTAGAAACATAATAGAGGCGAGTCTGAAAGCTATAATAGACGGGATAGAATACTACCTAATTAGAAAGAAGCTCTTACAGCTCCGCGGACCCTATGAGGAGGCCCCTACTCTGCAGAGAGGATGATGTATGCGGTCCTTCACCGAGGGCCCTACCCTCTTTAAATCCGCACGGGTCCTAGCAACGACAGCGGGCACGACTTGGTGTCGCCTTCAGAGCACTACTCCCGACCAGAGGTAAGGGAAGAGGTTGCATCTTTCCTAAAGGGCCGCTGGGCCGCCGTCGAGGGCAGGCTCGGTAACCAGCGCCTCTTCGCCCGGTACCTAGACGGCTCCCCGCTGAGGGTCGAGTCGCCGTCGGACGTCGAAAGGATCTTGAGGAGGTATCCGTGGGTCCGGACGTTCTACGGCACTATAGCCGTGTTTGAAGACGAAAGCTTCGAGAAGGTAAAGGGAATAACCCTCTTCTGGGACATCGACTGCTACGACGAAGCGGAGCTGGAGCAGTGCAAGGAAATAGCGGCAAGGATATCGGAGTTCCTTGAAAAGAGCGGAGTTCTGCCTTGGATCAAGTTCTCCGGCGGGAAGGGATTCCACGTACACGTGAACGAGAACTGCTTGGAATGGGAGAAATACGAGGATCCTTTCGATGTGGCGCTGAGGATAGAAGAGTACGTGGCATACAAGCTGAAGCTTGATGAAGTGGTGTGGGCCAAGGTAGAGCTCTTGGTGGACAAGGCGAGGGTGACCACGGCCCCGCTAAGCCTCCACAGAGAAAAGGACAGAGTAGCCGTGGCAATGAAGCCGAGCGAGCTGAAGAGCTTCGATCTTTCTTGGGCAGACCCCTTAAACTTCAAGCACGATCCGGAGGCGTGGAGGACTTGCGAGGGATCTCTGGAGGAGCTCGCGAAGAAGGCGCTGGAGTGGAAGAGGCCCGTGAGCGGCAAGGCGAGGGAGCCGGGGAGGTTTCCGGTGATGGCGCTCCTCCAAGCGGCCCGCTACTACCTCATGACCGGCGACTTGGAGAGGGCCCTCAGCTTCGGTCTGAACAGAGCCATATTCTACGCGTGGCTGAAGTACTACTACAACCCGGGAAAGGCTAAGAGGCCTCGAGGCTTCAGCGAGGAGGAGCTCAAGAAGATAGAGTCGCTTAAGCCCGTGGGACCATTGAAGGACAAGGCCCCTACGAAGAATGGACTGTTTGCCATAGGCGGACAAGTTCAGAGGCCGGAGGACTTCATGAGGCAGGTGGCGCGCAGATTTGAGGAGTCCGGAATACCTTTCGAGGACGCTTGGAGGAAGGCTCTGGACTACGTGTCCCGGTTCCCCGAGCAAGTGCTGAAGGATCCCAACGCGTTCTTCAAGCACGTATATGAGCCGGTGCGGGACGACTTCTTGAGGGTTATGAGGTCCCAAGCAAAGCCTTCGATGCCCGCCCACAGCGCTAGGAAGTACATGACACTGGACAAATTCATAAAAAGGGACAGGGGGAGGAAGTAGCTCACGAACTCCTAATATTCCGTGCGACGCCCTGACCCCGTGGAGCACGGGGGCTAGCGGCAGTGCTACCGCTGTTCAAAAAGAGGGAGTGGCTGGAGGAGCCTTGGAAGGACTACAAGATCATAGGCTTCGGCTCCACCAAGGGGGGAGCTGGCAGAACGACTATGGCTATAGAGATAGGCAGCACTATAGCGTTTGTGAAGGAAACCAAAGTGGTTATTGTAGACTGGGACGTCGTAAACCCGCGCTTAACTCAAAGGGCGTTTAGGAGCCTTCCCTTGAGAGGCCAGACGCTCGTGAAAATAATATCGAGCAAGGACTTTAGCAGAGCCCTCAAGAACATTTCGCTCCACTCGGTCTCTCTGAGCCCCACAGCGAAGATAGACGTGTTGCCCGCGCTGAGCTACGAGGACATTGACAAAGGCATAGTTGATGAGTACTTCAGCTTCATGTACGAGAAGCCAGAAGAGTACGTGAGGAGGTCTAGGGAGCTCATCCGCGTACTGAAGGAAGACTACGAGTACATCCTCAACGACTATCCGGCCATAACGTGGGTGGCCCTCGGGCACTTGTCTCTTTCCATAAACCACGTGAGGGCCACCTCTGGAAACCTAGTGATGGTTGTAGACCCGTCACCGTGGAGCGCGGAGCTCCTAAATACGGACCTCATATACCCAAAGCTTAAAGGCATGAAGGTAGGGGCTCTGGTGGTTAATATGGTCAAGCCCACAGTAGACGCCATCAACCAAGCGAAGACGATCTTCGAACCTATCTGCAGAAAGCTGGGGGCTGATAACTTCGTCGTCATACCGTTCGACGCAAAGCTCTACGAGGCCGGCATAGGAGCCCTCAACTTCGTGAGCGTGGCCGTCAGCCCCCACAAAGGGGCTTCGAGGAGCGCGAGGTACTTGTACGTCTTGGCCGACCGCTTTCTGCATGAGGAGAAAAGGGGGAGGTGCTTCTACATAGGTCCGGGCTAGAGCGGCTCCACGCAGTCGGGCAGTTCTATGTCGTCCGCGAACGCTTTGAGGAGCAGCTTCATGCCCTTCTTCAACTTCGTTGAACTGTTGGGCAACGGGATCCATATCCCCTCCAGATATATCGCCAAGACCGTTCCGTCGCTGACCTCCTCCAGCTGGCCTATGGTCAAGTCGCAGTCTTCCTTCACGCCGAGAACCAGTATCTTCTCCTCGCCCTCCTCGGCCACTTCCTTCAAGATCGGGTGAACCTCGTTCTCCACGAGTGCCAGCTGAGCCATGCTGGTGGCCGCATCTGTAACCTTCTCCAAGGTTCTGACTAAGACTGTGCTGGTATACACTTCCATGCTGTTCGTGGTCCTCTTAATTATTTCCATTTCAAGCTTTGCAGATTCTTCGTCCATAAAATCCTCTATCTCCAGCACCTCTTCCGCCGCCCTGGCGTCTTGGTAGAGCAGCGAGTAGACGGCCAAGTCGAAAGCTATCTCTGCCATGTTCTTAAGCAACGCGAGTCTGGAGGCAACCTCTTTTTCCTCATCAGTAAATCTCTCTTGTGGTAGCATTATGTCTACCCCCAAATCGTTGGCCAGCTTCAAGACGTCGTCGCGATCTCCCCTGACTACTATGATGTCTCCACTCTCCAAGACCGTGTCGTCGGGAGGGTTGACTATTGTAACGCCGCCCCTCCGCAGGACTATCACGTCTATCAAGCCGTATTTGTCCTTCAATTCCGCCACGCTCGTTCCGTCGAGCCTCTCATCGACGATCAGCCTTGCGTATATCTCTTCGGTTATCTCTAAAGCGGCCTTGACCAACCTCGGCACCTTGTACCCCTTGAGCACCGTGGCCGCGACGTCCGAAGCCGCTTCGGACGTTAGGTCCACCGCCATGCCCAAGCGGAGGGCGGGAAGGAGGCGCTCTGCGTCCTCCGGGTCCCTCGCGGCAACCATGAGCTGAAGCGCCAGCAAGTTGAACTCGTTGTCAATGTCGTTGTCTATTTTTTCCACCTCTTGGGCCACGTCCTTGTCCTCGTAAACGAGAGAGTAGAAAGCCATGTCGAGTGCTATGCTCGCCTCATCCTTCATGTTTCTGAGGAGCTTCTTTATAGGTACCGGCCTGAACCTCACGAGGAGGGGCTGATCGCTCATGCTGGTGTGTTCCCTAAAAGAAAGGGTTCGGGCCAATATTAGGGCACCGCCAGCTTCTCCACGAACTTCGCCGAGCCCAGCATGACGTCCCTATCGGTGAGTATTCCCTCCACGCTTCTGTTCTCGCCCAGCACTAAGAGCGCGTCGCCCCGCGAGCCGGCGAGGGCCCTGACGGCGTCGGCCAAGGGCGCGCCCTTGGGGACGTAGCCGTAGTCCTCCAAGACGGTGCTGACCGGGTCTGCCTTGAGGTCCTTCGGCAGTCTCTTCAAATTTTTGAGCACATAATCTGTTATGCCCAGAGCGGTAACCATGCCTTCCGCCGGGCCCCTCTCCCGGAAGCTCTCCACCACGGGAAGGTGCCTCACCTTGAGCTCGTCCATAAGATCGATCGCGTCCCCCAGAGGGGTCCCGGGCTCCACACAGCTCAGCCTCTGTGTGGCCAAGGATTCAACCGGTCCCTCCCAGGCCAGCTCCGGCGCCACGTTGATTACCACGTCCCTTTCGGTGAATATCCCCACAGGCACCCCATCGTCGTTTATTAAAGGAACCGCTCCGACGTCGGCCTCCGCCATGGCCTTGAGCGTTTCCCACAGAGGGTCGTCCGGGTGGGCAGCTATCACCTTTCTGCTCATAAATTTGCTGACTTCTTCCTTAAGCAAGTCGTGCGCGTTTGCGCTGTTCAGAACAGATATAATATCCTTTATCGATATGAAGCCCACGAGCCTCCCCGCACTCGTAACGGGCGCGTGGCGGAACCCGTGGGATGCCATGAGTTCGGCCGCTTCTTTCAGGGGGCGGGAAGCGTCTATCGTTTTCACCCATCCCAACTTGGCGAAGTACTTTACCGGCCTCTCGGGATCTATCAAGGCTCTCGAAGGACATTATTACCCTCCTCGTATTTGAGTGAGGGCAGTCCATTGAGGTGGATCGTGGATCTCGACGGAGTGGTGTGGAGGGGACGTGAAATAATTTGGGAAAACGTCGAGGCTTTAAAGAAGCTAGAAGGAAAGAAAGTATTTATGACGAACAAGGCTACGTCGCGGTGGGAGATCGCGAAGAGACTGAGGAAGCTGGGCTTGGATGGCGAGGTCGTCACGTCTGCCTACATAGCGGCTCAGTACCTCAAGGACAAGGTAGAAAGCGCGTTCGCGCTGGGGCCCTTCGGACTGTACGAGGAGCTCGCGCTGGCCGGCGTGCACCCCGTTGACTCGCCCGAGGCAGAGGCCGTGGTGGTCGGAATGGACCGCTTCGTGACGTACGACAAGATAGCCGAGGCGGCGGCGCTGGTGCGGGAGGGAAGGCCGTTTGTGGCCACCAACACGGACAAGGTCTATCCCACGGAGAGGGGCTTGATGCCGGGAGCCGGAAGCGTTGTGGAGGCAATAAAGGTCGCTTCCGGAAGGGAGCCCGTGGTGGTCGGAAAGCCCAGCGACGTGGCGTTCCGCGTTGCGAGCGGGGGCGAAGAAGCCATAGTAATAGGCGATAAGATGGAAACTGACATAAAGATGGCTCTTAATAACGGGGCCAAGGGCGTGCTCGTGCTGACTGGAGTCACGCGCGAGCCCCCAAAGGAAGTCCCTCCTGACGTAATTGTCGTTAAGGACCTCCGCGAGCTTCTAAAATCCCTCTGAGCGAGCCTCCGAAGGTTAGAGTTGGAGGGCCTAGCGACGCTCGGCTTGGTGCTTCTGACTGCGAAGGTAGCCGAAGGCGTAGTGAAGCTAGCCGGCATGCCCAGCCTGCTGGGCCCGCTGGCGGCCGGCGTGCTCTTCGGGAGGATCTTGGAACCCGATGAACTGGCCCCCTTCGCCACGCTCGGCGGTCTTCTGCTGGTCTTCTTCGCCGGTGCGGAAGACGTGGGCAAGCTCGAGCTGAACAGAAGGATACTCAAGCTCTCTGCCTTGGCCTATATCATACCTCTACTGACGGCGCTATCCCTCTTTCCCTCCTTCGAGGGACTGAAGATGGCCATGGTGGCCGCGCTTCCTGGCGTGGGGGTTCTGGCCAAGCTGATTAAGGAGAGACCGTACTTCGAGGTTACCGAGCTCCTGCTGGCACTGGCGCTGGCCGAGGGCGTCGGCATAGTGTTATACAGCTGGTTCGAGGGCGGCGTCCTAGAGCTACTGGTGGGTGCACTCATAGCACTGGCATCGCTGAAGCTCGGAGAGCTCGCACTAAAGATCCTCATGAAGCTAGAGGACTACGCCCACGGTCCCGGGGTGGTGGCGGGCACGTTCTTGGCCCTCCTAACTCTCTTCATGATAATCCCGGAGAGCTACGGATTTAGTGCAGTAATAATGGCACTGGCTTTCGGCATTTTGATGAGTGAGTACTTGGAAGAGAGGCCTTGGACTATGAGAAGGCTGAAGTCGCTGAACGACACCCTCCTAGAGCCGCTGTTCTTCTTCAGCGTCGGTGCCAGCGCCCGCTTCTTCGATCCATTTGCAATCGTAGCGGCTTTGGTAATTACCGCGTCCAAGTTCTTGGCGCTGTACCTAGGCACGAACGACATCAAGGCATCTCTGCTCGGGCTGGCAAAGGGCGGGGCAGACAGCGCCCTCCTGCTGGTCTCCGGCCTGCCGCCGTCCCTCTACTCGACGGCGTTCTTCACGATAGCTCTGGGGGCGTCGATACCTTCCGTGGTCTTCCGCGGAGGAGGCGACGTCCTAAGGCTCTGCTCCCTGCCGCTGGACCCCGCGCGCGTCGAGGTCCATACTCCAATAGAAGAGGTCGAGAAGCTCTTGGGACCCGAGAGGCCGGCCGTGGTTGTGGTGAGGGGGGAGAGGCCTATAGGCTGGGTCAGCGCCGCTGAGGTGCTGGCCGCCAAGCCGGGGGTCAGCGTTGACGAAGTTATGAACGAAGGGGTCCCCACGTTTGGATGCAACACCCCCTTATGGAAGCTGTTGGTTCTCAGAACGGAGCTGGGCGCGCCCGTGGTGGCGGTCGTCGAGGGCGAGAGGTTCCGAGGGGCCTTGTTGCTTCCAAAGCTCGTTAAGCGTTAGAGGGGAGCACCGGATGGGCGCGCTCATCGTCGAGCCGGGCTTTCGGCTCACTCCGCGCCCGACACCCGGCGTCACGCTTGTTGCTGAGCTCTCTGATAAGCTTGACGCTTCTTGACCGGACACTCCCCAGCGTGGGGACAGGACCACTTGACTCCGAGCTCGGCCAGCGCGTCCTCCCAGCACTCATGTTGGGACTTGACGTCGCTCAGCAAGTAGACGCTGTACGGAAGCTCCAGCTCGAACACCTTGTCGGTCATGGGATCGTAGATCTTGGCGTACCTCTTCTGGGCGACGTGATCTATGTGCTCTAGGAGGAGAACTATGGGGCAGAGCCCCATCTTAAAAGCGTTGAACTTCTTCAAGCTCACACCCTGCTGAACTTGTCGCCCAGCCTCAGCCTTGCGGCGATGCCCATGCTGAGGATCTCCTGTACGAGCAACTTGAACGCGTAGCTCAGCTCTACTTGGTACATCTCGCCCCGCTCGCCGTGTATCGGACACACCGGCTTGCCCTTGTTGGCGTCCCACCATCCGATGTGACCGCACTTAGCGCATATCCATACCTTGGTAGCATCGCTGGACTTCAAGAGCCTCTCTACGAGCAACTGTGAGGCGCCGTGGGCCACCAGGACGTCCCTCTCCATCTCTCCGAACCTCAGGCCTCCCTTCCTAGTCCTGCCCTCAGTGGGCTGGCGGGTGAGTATCTGCACCGGCCCTCTTGCTCTGGAGTGTATCTTGTCGCTGACCATGTGGTAGAGCCTCTGGTAGAACACCACGCCGATGAACACTGGCCTCGCTATCATTTCGCCGGTCCTCCCGTCGAACATCACCTCCGTACCGTCCGGCGGGAAGCCCCTCTGGACCAGCACCTCCCTCAGCCTGTCCAAGGGCTCCTTGTAGAAGGGCGTGGCGTCGGCCTCTCTGCCTCTGTAAGCGGCCGCCTTCGCCGCTATGCTCTCTATCAGCTGTCCCAAGGTCATTCTCGAGGGGAACGCGTGGGGGTTCAGTATTATGTCGGGAACCAGCCCGAACTCGCTGTACGGCATGTCGTAGTGGGGCAGCACCATGCCGATTACTCCCTTCTGGCCGTGCCTCGACGCGAACTTGTCGCCTATCTCCGGAATCCTCAAGCTCCTTACCTTGATTTTCACCGTCTTTATACCGTCGACGTTCTCTGTGAGGATGACAGTATCAACCACCCCCTCCTCGCCGTGCCTCACGGCAATGGAGGTGTCCCTCCTCCGGGTCTCTATTATGCCCATTTCCTTGTACTCTTCGGTAAAGCGCGGAGGGGATGACTTGCCTATGAGCACGTCCCCGCCGACCACATAAGTCTCCGGCTCCACGAGCCCGTCGTCGTCGAGCTTCTCGTATGCCTTCGGCTCCCTCATGCCCACTAGCCTCGCGTCGGGCTTGGGCTTCTCTATGCGGTCTTCGAGGCCGCCGGGGTACTTCTGCTCCTCCGTCTGGTACAGCCTTATGAAGGTAGCCCTCATGAAGCCTCTGTCTATGCTTGATTTGTTCATGATTATTGCGTCTTCTATGTTGTAGCCTGTGTAGCTCAGTATGGCCGCTACCGCGTTCTGTCCGGCAGGCCTCTTGTTGTAGCCTATGATGTCCAAGTGCTTGGTCTGGGCCAAGGGCCTCTCGGGGTAGTGCAAGAGGTACCCTCTGGTATCGGTCCTAAGCATGAAGTTTGCCGCGTACAGGCCCAAGGCTTGCTTAGCCATAGCGCTCTGGTAGCTGTTCCTCGGGCTCTGGTTGTGCTCCAAGTAGGGTATTGTTGAAGCCACGACTCCAAAGATTGCCGGGACCCATATTTCCATGTGGGTGTGCTTCGGAGTTATGTCCTCCGGTTCTATCGCTATCAAGGCGTTCTCTTCCTCATCGGCGTCGAGCATCTCTACTATTCCTCTTATGAGGAGGTCCTTGAAGGTCCATTCTCCCTTCCTTATCTTCTCCACGTGCTCGGGCTTGAGCTTGAGCTCGCCGTTCTCGACTACGAATACCGGCCTCAGCACCCTTCCGGGGTCCGTGTTTATGTAGACCTCCTTTATGCTCCCGTCGTCGTTCTCATAGACCCCCACGCCCACCTCGTAGTGCAACTTGCCTTCGCGCCTCAGCTGCCTCAGCTTCTTGGCCAGCTCCTCCGCGTCGCGGTAGTAGCCGACGGGCCTCCCGTTCAAGAACACCCTCGCGCCCTCTATCGCCTCCTCCGGCACCGGCTCGTCGTTCATTATTTTCTGCAAGACGTCCTCTACTTTGATTACTCCTAAGTCCCATAGAACTTTCTCCACTTCCTCTTCCGGAACTCCCACGGATATGTAGGCAGACATGGCTAGGTTCTTCACGAGGCCTATGTTGGGGCCCTCGGGGGTCTCGAAGGGACATATCCTTCCCCACTGGGTCATGTGTAGCTCTCTCGCCTCGTAGTGAGGCTGGCTCCTCGCCAAGGGCGAGACGACCCTTCTCAAATGAGACAGCGTGCTGAGCCAGTTGGTGCGGTCCAGCAACTGGGACACGCCGGTCCGGTTGCCAACCCAGTTGCCCGTGGCCAAGGCCTGCCTTACCTTATCGGTCAAGTAGTTGGAGCGTATGAGTATCCTAAGCTTCAGCCTTTCCTCTCCTTTCAGTACGGATCTCTCGAGCTGGTAGCCTATGTCCTTCACCAAGCCCCTTAGGTGAGTGCGGAATAGGGCCGCCAGCAGGTCTCCGGCGAGCTTGAGCCTTCTGTTTGCATAGTGGTCCTTATCGTCCACCTCCCTCTTTTCGAGGTACACCTCCAGCAGCTTCCTTGCCATGTGGGCCATGAATATTGCCTTCTTTATCCTGTCCTCGGGCCTCCTGCCCAAGTGCGGCAACAAGTTGTTGTCCAGGAGTTGCTGGGCCCTCTCGATCCTCTTCTCCCTGGGCAGGCCTATTGCAACCCTCGAGCCGATGAAGTCCAGAGCGTCCTCCACCGTGGCGACGGACGAAGCCTGCTCCAAGCTCGGGAGGAGCTCTTGTTGCACCTCTGGATCGAAGCTCACCAACGAGGTTATGTCCTTGTCTGACTCTATTCCGAGGGCCCTGATGAGGACTATGAGGGGCACCTTCCCCGGAAGCGGGGGGAAGATCGTGTGCAGGGTGCCGTCCTTCTGCCTCTCGACGATCACTTGGACGCGGTAGCCTAGGGTGGTAGAGAGCACCTTGGCGGTATGCGTGACGGTGCTCTGGGGGCCTCCCTTGTCAACTAAGACCTTGTTGAGCGCAAGGTCTTCTTGCGTTACTATTACCCTCTCGCTACCATCGACGATGAAGTATCCTCCGGGATCCCTCGGGTCCTCGCCCTGCTCGACCAACTCCTCGGGGGAGAGCTTCGAGAGGGGGTCTAGGACCGATCTCACCATTACAGGCATCATTCCTATTTCTACCCAGCCCTCGTCCCTGATCTCTCCCTTAGGGTTCTTGAGCCTCATGTATACGAATATCGGGGCGGCGTACGTGAGGTCCCTTATTCTGCACTCAGTGGGCGTTACGGTCACCGTGTCGCCGCTGCTCTCCCTTACTATCGGCTCCCCGTACCTAACTTTGATGAACTCTATCTTGTAGCCGCTCTCCAGCGGCTCGACCTCGCCGAGCTCCTCGATGAGCTTCTGCATGGTTTCTGTGACAAACTTGTTGTAGGACTCCAGTTGCTGGCTTACCAGACCTCTCTCCTTGAAGTAGGACTTCATTATAGTCCAGCGCTCTTCCGGAGTAGGGAACGCGGACATCGGACTCACCCACCGACTACGTACCTAAACGTGACGACCTCCTCGGCCTTCTCACTCTTCCTAATAATCTTGACTATGTCGCCCGGCTTTAAATCGAGCTCCCTAGCGACGGGGTCGCTTGCCTTCATGAGCGGCAACTGGTCCACCTTGAGCCCCCACTTCCTCAGCTCCTCCACCGCCTCCTCGGGGCTCAGCTTGATGTGTTTGGGGACCAAGACGTGATCCAGCACACTAAACTTCTTCGACTTTTTGCCGGCCATGTCGGGCCCCCTCGACCTCCCAAAGGGGGTAAAAATACAGACAACGCATGTACGGCGAAAACTGCTAATATAGGGCTCCCCGCTGTCGGCGCGAGCCGAGTTGAGAGCCTACGTGGAGTGTGGACCCAACGAGGGCTGGAGGAAGGCCGTCTTAGCTTCAGCTCTCGGCACAGCCTTGGCGCTGTCCCTCTCCCCTTGGCTCGAGGCAGTTCTGGCCCCGGCCTCAGCTCTGTTCGCGGCGTCGTTCCAAGCCCTAGCGTGTAATAAGAGGGTGGAGGTCGAGGTGACGAGAGAGGTAATAGTTAAGGCAGATAAGGCCGTGGTTACATTAAGGACCAGCAAGGGCAAGGTGAAGGACTTCCCCAGCGCCCCTCCAGTGTCCGGCGAGCCGGCCGGCGAGGGCGAGGTCACCTACGTGGTTGACTTGGAGGAGAGCCCCTTTGTGTTCTGGCCGGGGGCGCTGGTGGAGCTGGACGACGGCGCATGCTCATGCAAGGGATTTGTGGAGCTGAGGTCCTTCGCCTCCATGTGGAGGCTCGAGGCGCTGGGCTTGGGCGAACCGGTGGAGGTTGAGGGAGGATTTATGGCGGTTCCGGAAGTGGAGGGGGCCAGAGAGTATAGGCCCGGAGATGAGCCTCGGCTCATTATTTGGAAAACCTTGTACAAGCCTGGCGGACCGAAGGTAAAGGAGCTCAAGAGGGTCACGGAGGTAATCGGTCTTAGGAAGGGAATAAGGACGTTCTCGGTAGACCTCGGGCCTTGGGGCGAGAACCCGTGCTTCGCCGAGCTGGGCAAGAGCTTGGTCGAATATCTCCGGAGCTTAGGGCTCAAGGAGGTTAAAGGGAAAGCCAGCGTGGCCGTCTTGGGTCCGGGCGGAAGGGCCGAGGGCGACCTCTACTTGCTCCTCAACCCGGTCGCGTGCATACCGAGCGTCGAGGGCTTGGAGGCGCTGGAGCTGGTTAGGGAGAGGGTCCTCACCGAGTTCTTGGAGGCTGAAAAGCGGCTCCGCGGGATGGGCGAGGTGAGGGCGGTCCCGTGGAGCGTCCCCCCGCGGCATACGCTGTAGCGTCCTTAGCGCTACTCTACCTTGACCCGGAAGTCGCTGCAGTAGTGATTCCGTCATCCATAATCATCGGCTCGCTTCTCGTGAAGAGGTTCCCGTGGCCGAGCGCCCTTGGGGCCGCGCTGATCGGGGCCGTCGGCGCCTACACCTATCCCGTACTCTCACTGATATCATTTATGGCCGTGCTCTATGCAGACCCAGCGCTGTCCTTCGCCCCCCTTCCCTTCGCCGTACTCGCCGCCGCCGGCGTGCCGGCCGTGAGCCCCTTGCTCGGCGGCTACCCGAGCAGCGTTCGAGCCGGAGTGCCGGCTTGGCTCGTGCCGGCTTTGAGCTTACCGCAGTGCTTGAGCTTAGGGGGAAGCGCCTCGTTGCTCGGCTACGCGCTCGGGTCGCTGATCGCGCCGCTCTTGGACGTGCTGGGCTCGTTCTGTCCAAACAGGCCGATGATAAAGCTGAGCACGCCGATATTCATAGGAATAGGGGCCGGAATAATGATAAATGTTGTAAGGGTTAGGGTCAGGCTGGCCTCGGGGATAAGGCTCAAGCTAAGAGCGCTGCGCAGAGGTCGCGCATACTGATGAGTCCTACGACCTTTTCCCCGTCGACCACGACCAAGTGTCTGATCCCGTTTGTTATCATTATTTTCAGTGCCTCCTCTATGGGGGTGTCCGGTGTGACGGTTATTACGTCCCTCCACGGCGTCATGTAGAACTTCACCTTGGCTCTGTTCGGATCCGCGCCCAAGGCCAGAGCCGCTATGACGTCCCTCTCCGTGAGGATGCCGGCTGCCCTCGTCTTGTCGCCCTCTTGGCGCGTTACCAGCAATGCCCCTATGCCGTTCTCGTGCATCAGCTCCACCGCCTCACCTATGGTGGCGTCCTCATCGATAGTTATTATCATCCTTTCCCTACCGAAGTACTTCTCTATAGACCTCATGGTGCCTTACCGTGAGGGGGTCGTGAAGGACGTTTTTAGGTTACCCCGGCTCACGGAATAATACTCCGCGCGCGCGCCACGCCCGGGAACCCGGATGAACACGACCGCCTTGAACATAACGTCCATCAAAATCTGCGCTGCAGACTTCCAGCTGTTCGTGGCCATGTCTATAGCCGTGTCGGCCGCCGCAGTGCTGGGGGTCGGCATCGGGCTCTACCTATGCCGAAGGTCTCTGAGGGTGAGGGAGGGTTGAGCTTCGTCCTGGCCGGAGCGGGGCTTAGGTGCGAGCACGTCCACGGGCTCCTCAGGAGGGAGCTGGAGCGGGCGGAGGAGGTCTGGGCTGACGTCTACACCAGCCCCTTCCAAGGGGGTCTCGTGGAGTGCTTGAAGAAGTTCAGGGAAGACGTTAAGGAGGCCACGAGGGAGGTGCTGGAAGGGAGGTTTCCGCTCTCGCCCAACACCTTGCTCGTGGTGCCCGGAGACCCGCTGGCCGCCACCACGCACGCTTCATTGTTGCTGGAGGCTAAGAAGAAAGGGCTGAAAACTAAGATTATTTCAAACGTATCGTCGCTCCAAGCGGCACGCACGAAGAGCGGCCTTTCGCAGTACCGCTTCGGTCGCGTGGTGACGCTCATGTACCCCAGGGACGGGATAGACTTCACAGAGTCGGTGTACTTAGCTCTAAAGGATAACGACGAACTTAATTTGCACACAATAGTGCTGCTCGAGACCGGCTACGGAAGGAGCATGACCGTGCCGGAGGCCGCAGAGCTCTTGTGCAAGTATGAGGACCTCTGCGGGCGCACGGCAATAGCAATGGCGAGGCTCTGCTGGGACGACGAGCTGATAGTGGCATCGAAATTGAAGGACTTCGTCGAGGTGGACTTGGGCCCCCCGCCCCACCTGCTGGTCTTCCCCTCCCCCAAGCTACATCCAATAGAGGAGGAACTCTTGCAGACGCTTATGCGCTGATACTGGCGGAGTACCTCTACCCCCTATTTAAGTCAAACGCGCTACTAGGTACTTACCGGGTGAGATGATGAGGTTGGTAACTGTAAAGATGCCGGAAGCTTACGTGGAGGCTATAGATGAGCTCGTGAGGAGGGGGAGGTTCACGTCCCGCTCTGAGGCGATAAGGGTAGCCATAAGGGAGCTTTTGAGGAGGGAGCTGTGGATCAGGGAAATGGACGAAGAGGAGGATGAGCTCAGCGAGTGAGCTCCCTCCCCTTCCTCCCGAGGACCTCGGCCATCTTGCCGAAAACCCCTTTGGCCTCCAGCTCGGTGCTCATTTCCACGGTTATTCCGCCGGGCGTCTCCACTTTGGAGCGGAGCTGGTAGGGGTCGTACTTCTCCGCCATCCTGAGCGCACCCTCCAGCGACTCCCTCGCCAGCTCCTCCGCCAGCCCCCTGTCCACCCCGGAGTAGACCATTGCCTCTATCAAGGACTGAAGGTAGAGCGCGTGCACTGCTGGACCGGAGCCCACCACCGGGAGGGCCGCATCAAGCGTCCTCTCATCGACCCAGTGGGGCGTGCCGACCATCCTCACCAGCTCCTCCACGAGCCCGTCGTACCTCCCGCCCTTCTCTGCTATCAGCACCGGCGAGCTGTTCACCTCAACGGTGACGGAGGGCATTATTCTGTAGGCATCTTCAACGTGCCTCTTGAGCCTATCAAGCTTCACCAATGCAGCCGTCGAGATAACGGGCTTCCTCCCCCTGAGCTCGGAGACCACGGCTTCCACGGCGGAAGGCGGCACGGCCACTATCACCACGTCGCCGAAGTCCTCGCACTCCTTCAGCCCTACGACCTCAAAGCCGTCCGACCTCGCCCACTCGTCGGTCGGCGGGAGGGTGCTGACCTTCACCTCCGCCCCGGCGTTCCTAAGGCCTTTGGCCAAGGAAGAGCCCAGCTTGCCGTAGCCGACCAAGCACACCTTCACGGCGCCGTCCCCGGACTCTCTAACACGCGGAGAGTAATGTGCCCAGAAGGACTGCCAATGAGCCGGCCAAGAGTGCGGCAAAGAAGTACGCGCCCAGTATGAAGATGTTTTGGTAAACCAAACTCAAGAGAGTTCCTATGGCCAGCACGCTGGAGAACGCCGCAACGAAGCACTCCCTCACCTCTTCCCCCTCCTACTTCTTGGAGCTTTAGAGGCGGGGCGCCTCACCAAAACTGACCCGCAGTCCGGGCACTCCTTTACGTTCGGCGGATACGCCTTCCTGCAGAAGGGGCAGTAGTTGACCCACCTCAGCGTTTCTGTTATCCCCTTCGTCCTCACGCTCCGCGCCTCCAAGCCGAGGCTCTTGGCCACGTTGAGCACTCCGTAGTCGTCGCTCAGCACCACGGCGCCCAGCTCCAGCGCAAGCGCTACCACCGCCGCATCAGCCTCGCTCAGCCTCTCCCCCAGCTCGCGGGCCCTCTCCTTCACCGCCCTCAAGCTCTCTTGGCCGGGCTCGAGCACCTTCAGCTTCGCCTCGTACCTAGCCAGCGCCGTTCTGGACTCCTCGTCCTTTACCTCTTTTACGTTCAGAGGCGTGGTGTAGTTCTCCCCGGGCATTACGGATGGCATCCCAGCCAGCAGGGAGCCCGTGTCGTGGACGAACCTCTTCAACTCTCCCTCGCCGGAAGGTCCGGGGCGGGCTTGAAAGCTTACGAGGCTGAGGCAAGGTTCTTCGTTGACGAAAAATTTAAAGAAAAGCTGGAAAAGATGGGCTTCAAGGTGGTTTATCCGTACTCCTTCGAGGACGCGTTCTACTGTCCCAAGGGCGGCTGGAGCGAAGAAGGCAAAACCTTGAGGATTAGAGACTGGGGAGATAAATGCGAGATATTATTTACCCACGTAGATAAATTCAAGTTCAGGGATTTGGAGTTCAAGAGGAGCAGATACAAGGAGGGTAAGGTGAAGCTGTACGAGGGCTCCCGGGAGGAGTGCGAGGAGCTGCTGAGGGACATGGAGTTCGAGGAGTGCGGAAGGGTGAAGAAGGAGGAGGGATACATAATGAGCAACGGGGAGTTCGAAGTGGCCCTTGAAAAGATCGACGGGAAGTGGGTTCTCGAGGTGGAGGTCGAGGGCGGGGATCCGGAGGAAGCATACCGGAGAATGAGGTACATAATGAAGTTCCTCGGTCTCAAGGACCCTACATCTAAGAGCACGTATGAGCTCTTCAGTAGTACCAGTACCAGACGTCCCTCTTAACGAGCCTTCCCCGGCACTCGCCGTCCGGAACGCAGGCTATGGCCTTGCCTCTGTAGACCAAAGGGTAGGGCGGTCCGGAGAGCGCGTAAACGGGGTCGTAGCCCCTAGGCCCCCTTACCGCCTTCCCTCCGTTGCATGGGCAGACGACTGCCCACGCCCACCCGAGGTAGTAAACCTCGCACTCCGCCTCGCCCCGGCACTCGCCCAGCCCGGCGCAACTCAAGCAAGCTATTCGGTGGAGCGGGATCTGTGTCCCGTGAGGGTCCACTAAAGATCCTCTGTAAAGGTGGTAACACGAAAGCGGCTTTTCGACGACCCTCTCCATCGCTCCGCTCCGCACAACGATCCCGATGACGCATGAGGAAAGAACCTTCGGATCGGAGTAGCCCCTTGCTAAGAGCTCTTCATACCTCACCCGCTAGCTCCCTCCCGGCCTCCACGTAAGCCCTCACAGCCCTCCGGAGCTCTTCCTTGGTTATTGCTTCTTCCTCCGTGTGGGACAGCTCGCTCCTCCCCGGGCCGTAAGCGGCGATGCTCTCCACCGCCTCGGCCAGCACGTTCATATCGCTCGTTCCCCTCTTCCTGACGAACCTTCCCTTGACTCCCTGCTTCAGCAGGGCTCTTCGGAGCGCCCTCGGCACCGGAGAGGTCGGCTTGACCTCCGCTGGGGGCATCCAGTCGTGAAGGCTTACCGCGCAGGGCTCGAACGCTTTCACTATGTCTTCCAGCCCAACGCTGGCCGGGAACCGAACGTCGAACCTGGCTACGGCCTTCTTAGGGAGGACGTTGAAGGCGTTCCAGCTCTTGATTGAGGTAAGGCTAACCGTGGCCGGAGCTAGGGCCTCCCTCGCCCTCTGGTAGAGGGCCCAGAGCTTCTCTACCGCGCTCTCCCCAACCTCCGGGGAGGAGGCATGGCCTCCCTTGGCTGAGCACTCCACTTGAAGCCACGCGTACCCCCTGTAGCCGATCACTATGTCTGTAGTGTTTGAGGGCTCTCCTATGATTACGTATTTGAGTTTCGGCCCGTGCTCCTTCAAGTACTTCGCCCCTCTGCTGTCGTCCTCCTCGCCCACCATAGCCCCCAAGAGCACGTCCCGGCCTTCCTCCGCAAGTCTGATGAGAGCTTCCACCATCGCCGACAGGGGACCCTTGGCGTCTACCGCTCCCCTAGCGCTTATCGAGCTCTCCGTAACCTTAGGCTCCCAGAAGCCGGGAACTGTGTCTATGTGGGATATGAGACCTAGGTCGTACCTATCCTTCCGGCTGGGGGCGGCCAGCAAGTTCCCGGCGCCGTCAACCCAGACCTCTACCGTCCCGCCGCTGAGCTCCTCTACGGCCTCCCTCAGCGCCTCTACTGCTGGCCCCTCCTCCCCGCTGGGCGAGTAGACGGGCGCTATCCTCCTCAGCACCTCGAACGCGATCATCTGTGCTCCGGGCGAGGGAGGACGCCTCACTTTATTTGGGGGAGCCCCGCGCCGGCGAGGGTTCCGATGAGGTAGCCTGCATCGGGCGAGAGGTGAGCTGAGCTTGACGGCTCTGAGGCACGTCCCGGCCGAAGTGGTGGCCGCGAGGGCCTTAGCGAAGGCCTCCAAGGGCTCCAGCCTGAAGGGCTACTTAGAGAAGAGCTACGAGAGGCTCGGGATCCCGGACTCGCTCAGGCCGGTGATAGTTGCGCTGGTCTCGAACGTGGCGAGGAGGTGGATGCTCCTCGCAAAGGCACTGGGATATCCGTACGAGAGGCCGAGGGCCTCCTTCAAGTTCTGGCTCTCGCTGGTGGTGGCCTACCAAGCGCTCTTCCGGAAGCAGAAGCCCTCTAAGCTGTCCTGGGCCTTCAAGGAGTTTCCTAAGAGGGATTATGTGGACCTGCTGAGGTCCAGCCCCGAGGACTTCCTCAGAGACCTAATCCCGGAGGAGCGCGACAGAGTGTACTTGAGCGTGCCGAAGTGGGCTTGGGAGGATATTAAGAAAATAACCGATCCTAAGGAGTACGTGCTGAGCTTGGATGAGAGGAAACACTTCTGGGTGAGGATAAGGAAGGAGGGGGCAGAGGCGGAGCTGAGGAGGCTCGGGTATGAAGTGGAGGAGTCCCCGCTACCGGATGTGGTGAAGCTCAGGGGACCCATGAGGTGGCTGGTGCGATCAAAGCTCGCTCCCTCAAAGGTCGTCATCATGGAGCTCGCCTCGGCTACGATAGCCCACTTGACCAAGGGGAGGGTGCTGGACCTAACCTCCGCCCCCGGAGGGAAGGCGTTGCACGCCAGGGACTTGGGAAGGCTCGTAATAGCGAACGACTTGGATCCGAAGAGGTTCGCATTCGGAGGCCTTGAAAGGGTCCGCTCCGATGCGCGGCTCCCTCCCTTCCGGAAGGCCTTCGACGCGCTGGTGCTGGACCCGGACTGCACCGGACTGGGGAGGCTCCACTCCCCCGAGACGAGGATCTGGGTCAGCATGACGAGCAAGCACAAGATGGCAGAGTACCAGAGGCAGCTCATAAGGTCCGCGCTGGACCTCCTCCGGAAGGGCTCGCGCATAATCTATTCAACCTGCACGGTCACGTGGGAGGAGAACGAGGGCCACGCGGGGCTCTTCGAAGGGCTTGAGCCCGTAGAGGTCCCCTACGCCCTTCCGGGGAGGCTTCCCGGGTGGAGGAGGTACTTGCCCAACGTGCACGGCACTATAGGTTTCACGTTCGTGGCTTACGAGCTATAGGGGCCTCCACGGGTGCAGGGCGCCCTCCCTCCAGCACCTCCGGAGCTTCTCCACGTACTCGTCCCTCTGGGGCCACTGGAGCGCCTCAGCGAGGCCTACTACCGGGACTATGGGCAAGGTGACTACGTCTCTGAAGGCTTCATGGATGTAGTACACTTCTTTCGTCCTAGGATCCATCAGCGCAGAGAGGTAGACTACTGCCGACTCGGGCTTGAAGCCCCCGGTAGGGTTGACGCACACACACCTCTCGCATCCAGCTTCCTTATCTAAGATTTTCTTAAACGCGCACATCAAGTTTATCAGACCATCGTAGAACTTCTTGGGCTTGCCTAAGTCGTTTATCACGTACGCAGATACGCTGTAGCCCTCGGCTTCCAAGTACTTCTTGACTGCCTTGCATGAAGACTTCCCGCCGGGCGTGTCGGTGCAGAGCAGCACTACCCCTTCGGCGGGGCACTCCTCGGCCTTCCGGAGAAATGCGTTGAGCTCAGCCGAGGCGGAGTAGGGATCTTGGGCAATGAAGGATGCGAGTTCCTCAGCGTCGGCCCCCTTCGCCTCCAGCTCAGCCGGGTCGAGCCCCTTGGCTCGGGCGAAGTTCCTCAGTACGCTGGTTCCAACCGTAAGCACGTGCACGCTCACTGGGGACACCGCAACCTTTAATCCTCTGGGGGTTAAAGGCGGACGATGGTTCCGTGTAAGGCTTGCGGCAAGCCCGCGTCGAGGGCCGTGGGGTACTGCTACGAGTGCGTGAAGAGGGGCCGCTTGGAGGAGGCCCTAAAGACCCACGCCTCCGCGCGGTCCCGCTTGGGACTGCCCCCGGCCCCTCCGAAGGGAGGGGTTAGGTGCGGGGTGTGCGTCAACGGGTGCGAGGTGCCTCCCGGGGGAGTTGGGTACTGCGGGATATGGAGGAATGAGGGAGGGAAGCTCAAGGCGGACCTCAAGGCATACTCGTACTTGGACCCCCTCCCGACCAACTGCGTCGCAACTCCGGTCTGTCCGGCCGCCACTCCTCGGGGCTACCCTAGGTACACGGACGTGAAGGGGCCTGAGGTAGGCTACTTCAACTTGGCAGTCTTCGCATACGGCTGTACCTTGGACTGCTTGTTCTGCCAGAACTGGGAGCACAAGACCGGGCTCCGGTCCGCTAAGCCGGCAAGGCCGGAGAGGCTCGTGGAGGAGGCGCTGAAGCCCGAGGTTAGGTGCGTCTGCTTCTTCGGCGGCGACCCGACGCCTCAGATGCCTCACTTCATCAGGATATCGAGGGAGGTGCTCAAGAGGTCCAACGGGATAAAGAGGATATGCTGGGAGACCAACGGCCTAGCTAACCCGAACATAATGAAGCTGGCAGCCGAGCTCTCTTTAAAGAGCGGAGGGATAGTGAAGGTCGACTGGAAGGCGTGGGACCCGAACGTCTACGAAGCGCTGACCGGAGTGGATGGGAGGAAGGCCTTGAGGAGGCTCAAGGAGAACACGCAGATGATAGCCAAGATGGGCCTCAAAAGGCCCGACCCTCCCCTGCTGGTCGTCAGCACGTTGCTGGTGCCGCTCTACGTGACGGTTGAAGAAGTAAGGAGGATAGCGGAGTACGTGGCCTCCCTTCCGGGAAACGTGCCCATGGTCCTCCTGGCGTTCTACCCGACTTGGCTGATGAGCGACCTCCCGCCGACGTCGAGGGCCCACGCGGAGGCCGCGCTCGAGGCCGCGAGGGAGGCGGGAGTTAGGGAAGTGTACTTAGAGAACGAGCATCTGCTGAGCGACGCGGAGTACCCGTTCTGAAGCCTCCGGGCTGGCGCAAGCCGCTCACCGGCTCGCTTGGGTCGGGCTCCCGTCATCGGCCTCTAGGGCCGCCTCCAGCGCCTTAAGATCTAGGAGCGGAGGCGCCTTCAAGCGTTTCCTCGCTTCGGCCCCAGCCGTGCGGAAGCACTCGTACACTTCCTTCCGCCTCCTCCACTGCCTGGCGAGGCAGAGCAACGCGTTCTTGAAGGCCTTTCTGAACTCCCTCAGCTCCCTCTCGCACTCGCCGCCCGAGCCGCCCCCGGCCAAGCACTCGGCCGCCTTGCGCGACATGAACACAGTGGCGAAGCTTGATCCTACGTGGCTGAAGAGCATCTCAGTTGAAGCTATTATTCTGTTGGGGCAGATGCCGTCGTAGTAGCACAAGTGCCCGTTCAGATCGGCGAGCCTCACGAAGAGCGTCGGTATGCCGGCGTTCCTAGCGAACTCGCTCTCCAGTATTGCTCCGGAGGGGTAGAAGTCCAGCACTACCGCCAGCCACGCCAAGCCCAAGTAGCTCATTACGTTGAAGCGCGGCGGCGGGAGGGGCTCCGTCCACGGGACGAAGGATATCACCGAGAGGAGCGAGTTCTTGATGTTCAAGGCCTCGCTGAACTCATTTATAACTTTAGCGTCCAAGCTGGGCTTTATTACCTCTCTTATCAGCCGGTCCCGGAAGGTCTTGTTCTTCAGGCTGAGGAACTCGTTGTCCTTCCACGGTCCGAAGATTATTACGTTGTAGGTTATTCTAGCCGCCTCCACGCCGCTCATCGACAGGCCCTCCTATATCTTAACCTATATCTCAATTATAATTGACCTATTCTTGTCTATGTCCTCGGCTACCGCTACTGTTAAGCTGAGCGCCTTGGCTCTTGTAAATCTTCTAAAGAGATCGCCAATTTTCTCCTTGTACTCTTCGTACAGACCCCGCAGCTTTTCCGCTACCTCTTTCTCGTCCTCTGCCAGCTCGAGCCTCAGACTTCCAGCAGAAACCTTGGACTTCAGGCCCAAGGCCTTCAGGAGGTTGCTCGCTGCTTCGGCTATGGCCTTGCTCACCTCTTCGTTTAAATATTCATCATCCGTCTTGACCAGCTCTTCGTAGACTTCCTCGATGGCCTTTGACGGAGATGTGCCTCGCGCTACTTTATATATCCAGTACGTAATTGCCTCTCCTTCAAACCCCAAGACTACCCCAGCGGACTCAGTTAAGAAGGGCGTGAGCGCTCCGGAGCGGAGGTAAGTATCGGCATTGCGGTAGTATATCACCAGTTCCTTCATAGCGAATCGTGCCCCGTTGCACTACTAGCGGAGCTATAAAGATTAGCTGGATGTTCGATTTACGTGCCAGCCTTGACTGCCTCCTCTATCTTGGGCCACTGCCTCTTCTTGTAGCTGTTCACGCACCTCGAAAACGTCGCCTTAGCAGTCTTCACGCCCGTTTGCTCCTTACCCAAGTACTTCTTGACCTCCTCTACGGTTTTCCTTATCTGCTCGTCTATTTTTTCCAGAATGCCGTCCCCTTCCTCCAAGAGCTTTATGACCTCTTCCCTCCCCTTCTTCACCTCTTCAAGGGCCTTGGCTATTGCACTCTTCAGCTTCTCCGGGTCATCTACCTTCTCCAAGTTCTTCTTTTCGATATCCTTCAGCTTGCTCTCCATACGGTCATATATAGAGAGCACGAGCTCCTTCAGAGCCACGCGGCTCCCCCGCTAGAGACACTCGCTCCCTTCGGCGGGTTATGAAGCGGTTGAATCGGGCGCCGCGCCCGCGGACCTTCCTTCGCTTCTCCGGCCAGACCTTCTCCCCCGCTCAGGGGGATCATCTCCGAACGGGGTTAGGGGAGGTAGCGCTTAGCCGGGGTGGGGCCGGTGAGACCGGGCTAGTACGAATGGAATGCTTTCAGCAGCTCCTCGTCGTAGCTCAACAGCCTCGCGCCGAGCCCCTTAGCCAAGACAACCGTGGTTGCGTCGGTAAAGCTCAGCCTCGGGAAGAACTTCTTAAACACCTCTTTGGCCAGGCGAAAGGTCTCGATTCCGACCGGCACAGCCAAGAATAATCCGACGAGCTTTTCAAACTTGTCCAGCTTTTCCGGGATGTTGTAAGCCACGTAGGTGTAGCACTCGTCCAATATATAGTCGCTTGTCATCGGAATCTCGTTAGGGTTCTCAAATATCATAATTAAATCTTTCTTTGCCTTTCTGTGGTTTCTGTCTCTCTTGTTGATGGCCGCCAGCAACACACTACTGTCAACCAGAACCGCCGTAAAGGCTCTTCACCATATGTGCTTTGGTATCTTCAACCCCCAAGTCGGTCTCGAGCTCGTCTAGCAACTTCCTCACCTCTTCTCCGGAGACGGGCCTCCGAAGGGCCCGCTCCAGGAACTCCCTCTCGTTTACTGCAAGAAGTATGAGCCTCTCTACGAGCTCCTTTTGCGACAGCTTAACCCCCCGTCTAGCCAAGTCCTCCAAGACCCGCTCCAGAGCCTCCTTGTAGGGCCTCCCTATCTTGACTGCGCTCAAAGCCGGTAACCCGGTTACCGTAGCCGGGAAGGGAGAAATAAGCGCTGAGACCAGGGGCTCCGGATCTCCGTCGCGACGCTCTCGCGCCGGTGTTACACGCCGCGCCCCATCGATCGGGTTAACTCCACCGCCGGTCGAGTTAACTGGGCGTTAACTCCACCATCGCCCGTGCTATCCGGGTAAACCATCGCATTGAGTCCCAAGGCCCCATTCGGTATAGCCTGCCCCGCCTCCAATAAGCCGGCCGGGCCCCAAGGAGGGAGCGCCCTTCCCGAACCAACGCCAAGGTTTTGCGGATGAATAGCACGCAGTTCAGCCACCACGGCATCTGGACCGAGCTTCGGCTAGCCCCGGCGGCCTCCGGCGCGGGCCGAAATTAAAGTTCGGATTACTACCTTTGTCTCTGGCCAGCCCGAAAGCGCGTTTAGCCTAGCCGGAACGGCTTGTCTCCCGCAGTATGGCGGACTTCGGTGTCACCGCGCCCTATGGTGATATCCGAGTTCGATCGCCGTTTCACCGCGCCCCTCGGCACTTCCTCCCGTGCAAGCTACCGGCGTACGGGTGAGCGACCACGAAGCTCCGGGGGCCCGTGTAGTGCGGAGCAGCTGAGGAGAACTTCTGGATGATCCCGCCGCAGGGCGGGTGACTCACCTGCCGAGCTTCAGCAGTATGCTGACTATCCCCACGAGTATCGGAACGTTAAATGCGACAAAGAGCTTGACGAAGAGGTTCAGCGTGCCCTCCACCTTTGCCGTCCTCTCCTTGAGGTCAACAACCTCGCGCTCGAGCCTCTTCATATCTTCGCCGAGCCTCTTCAAGTCTTCTTTGATTCCCTTTATGTCATCTTTTGTAGCTACGTCCTTTAGCAACGCGTTTATCAACAAAAGGCGGAGCTGGCTGTTATTCAACAAATCCTCTAAGATCGCTGGAGAAAGGATGCGCGCCACGGAATCCCTCGCCTCCTTGTCCTCGCTGAGCTCGTTAAGCAACTGTTCCGATAGCCTCACTTGCAACGACCGTTTCCTACACACCTCAAAGCGTTATTATAGTGCTAAGGTGCGCGTGGGCAACCTAAAGGCGCCCTCGCGCACCGCTGAGCGGGCGGCGACGTGGAGAAGTGGGCTCCGGCTCTGCTCCTTCTGGCCACCCTGGCGCTGAGCATAGCATTCTCGCCGTGGTGGAACCCTTGGGAGTACTCGCTGAGCGCCTTGGGCAGCGCCAGCAACGGCGTGGGAGGGGCCCTCTTCAACGGCGGCTTAGCGCTGACCGGAATCTCGCTAACAAAAATTGATAGTGAGCTGATCAAGACAGTTGGCGTGCTGACCGTCCTGGTGGCCGCAATCAACATAGACTTCGGGCTGGCGCACTTTGCAGTAGCGGCCTTGCTGTTCGTGCTCCTCTTCACTTACATCCTTCTGCACGGAGATCTGTTAGGGGCTTCGGTGAGCGCCGCGCTCTGGGCCTCCCACTGGCTTTTGGGCGTGCCGCCGGGAATCGCCATACCGGAGCTGGCAACGATAGCCTTCGCCGCTTATCACCTCCTCCTAAAGTAGGCTATGGCTACCACAGCCGCGCCCAAGAGGGGGCCCAAGAAGGTGAAGGCGCCCAGGGGGGTGCACCAGACCTCCCTCTGGACCAGCAGAGGCCTCAAGCCTAGGGCGCAAGTTCCGAGCCCCGTCCAAGCGGGCTCCGACCAAGCGAAGTACGAGGGGTTGTTGGGAGGCAGATACTTGCCCATGAATATATTTACGTAGTGGTAGCTCCTAAGCAGCGTGGTGTTGCTTCCGGAGATCGTCACGTTGTACAGCCCTACTCGCTTCACGGCGGTGAGGTTGCCTTGGTAGTACCTAGATTCCGCTTCCACTTTGGAGACGCCGAGCACCTTTCCCGAAGGCGTTAGAGGGTGATACGAGGAGAGCCACGAGCCGTAGATGAGCGCGAAGCCTAATACGAGCGAAGCCAAGACCATTAACGCGTCGAAGGCCTTCCTGCCTTTGAAGAGCTCGTAGACGCTGAGCCCGACTGCCGCGATGACCGAGGTCCAAGGGGTCAGCGCAGAGGGCAGGGACAGCAGGCCTATCTTGGAGCGTTCCTTTAGGAACAACACTAACAGCAAGTTTGCAGAGGTTATAATTAGCGAAGCGGCCAAGAAGGGCAAGATTGCCGGCCCAAAGAAACTCCCGCCCGCGGATAGCGCGAAGTCTGTCAAGCTCGCTGCGAACAACATCAAGGATGCCGCGTGTACCCCTAAGAACCTCCCGTCGTAGAGCGCTCCGGCGCGCCTGAGCGCCGATGATGCAGAGTAGACATACGTTATCAGCAAAGCCAGTGCCATCGATGTTTGAAGGGAGAAGAAGGGCGAGGGCATTCCTCCGAAGCCCAGAGGGAGCAGCCTAGGCACCGCGCTGGCGAGGGCTAGGGCCGAGAGCGCCGCGATCAAGCCCAGCTTGCTCTCCGCGTGAATCAGCGAGACTAAGGTGAGGGGGTATAGATAGAGGGCAGTGCTGTACGCGGTGGGCGGCAGCGGGAGGCCGTAGGCCCAGAGGGCCCAGCTGGCCGAGGCGGGCGCCGAGAGGAAGGCTAGGAGAGAAGCGCCGTAGAGGTAGGCCCTTCTACCGGCCACTGCGTAACCTACGAAGAGCGCCGCCGAAGCCATAAGCAACGGAAGATAAATCATGAACCACTGCGACCTGACGACAGAATAGCCTAGAGGGGGCAAGTTTACTGGCGGTGAGATCATCGGATAGTTTAGCTCTAGGTAGATAGACCAATAGAACAGCACAGAGGCCGAGAGCAAGGTAGCGAGCACGTAGAGTGAGTCCTTGTTCTCCCTCAACGCAATTGCCACAAGAATACCAGCCATCAAGGGGAACAAAAATGTAGGCATTGTGATTGCCGTGAAAAGCCTCTCCGGTAAGGGCAAGCCGCAGTTCAGCCAGTACCACTCTTGAAGAGTGGTTATGCTGCAAGTCGAGAAATCGTAGAGCGTTAGTGCGAAGGGCGCGAGAACGAGGAGGGCTAGGTACTTGCCCCTCCCCGCAAGCCTCCTCAGGGCTAAAGCTATCAGCGGTGCGATGGAAGATAACACATATACAAGGAGCATTTACGTCCCGCAAAGGGATGTGCAAAGGAGGTAAAAAAAGGCTGGGGTTGCCCTTTCAAGCCGCTTGGGCGGGTTACTGGACGGTCAGCGGCACGGTGGTGCTCCAAGTGCTACCGTCCTGGAACTGTATCCTCACGTCGACAGCATTCATCACGTTGGGGTTAACCTTGTCACACCACACTACCAAGCTCCAGTCGT
Organism: Thermoproteota archaeon; assembly: GCA_013154085.1. GTDB lineage: Archaea > Thermoproteota > Thermoprotei_A > Sulfolobales > Ignicoccaceae > Ignicoccus. The sequence continues at coordinate 28,407 of JAADDE010000024.1, forward strand.
CCTGGCCGACCTTGGCGAGGTCGAAGAGGTCCACGTTGTTGCCGCTGTTGTCGGCGTTGACGGCCTCACCGGTCCAGCGGTCGAACCTTATGTTGGCGTTGGTGGCCCTGAAGTTGGTCTCGACCTTCTGGGTGGTGACGTACTGCACCTCCCAGACGCCGGCGACTACGGTGACGAATGGGTCGGTGAACACGCCTATGGTCTCACCGCTGGCAACTGCGCCGGCCGCGGCGTTGGTCGGGGTGTTGTTAGTAGACACGGCTATTCCGCCCGGCGAGTAGAGGTCTTCGTCGTCAACAGCGCCCTGGGTGGTGCCGTAGTAGCCGTAGAAGAGCACGCCGTAGCCGGTGGCGCCGCCGGCCGGGGTGGTAGTGGTGTGCTGGGCGTCGTCAGTGCTGAGGGCAAAGGCGTTGTAGTGGCATATCACCCTTCCGCTGTAGATCACGTCGACGTTGTCGAGGGTGATCAGGCTGGCGCCGGCTCCGCCGCCTCCGACGACTGCGGGAGGAGCCTTGAAGCTGACTATCAGTACGGGCTTCTGGGGGGAGAAGGCAGTAGCGGCGGCGGCAGTGTCAGCGGAACCGAGCGCCCAGGTCGCTTGGATCAGGGTCAAAGTCTTGCCGCTCACTTGGCTGCCGGCGACGTTGGCGCTGAGTCCGCTGACCCAAGTGTAGAGGAGGACGGCAGCGGCGACGGCGATGAGTATCAGCAGTAGGGTCGCGATTACGGGCGACACACCCTTCCTAGCGATCCTCATGCTCTCACTCTCGTGACGTTCTGCGCGGGCGGGCTTTAAGAGGGGGTCAGAAGTTCTGAGCAACAAAAAGCCCCCGCAAGCTTATATATCCCTAACGACGGGCTAGCCGGTCAGCGCAGCTCCGGATATAGCAGTCTAGCAGCCGTCACTAGAGGATCCCAGACCGGCGCCAGAGGCGGCACGTAGCTTATGTCCGCAAAGAACAGGTCCCTAACCGTGCCTCTGCGCGCCAAGAGCGTGGCCACTGCGTCGACCCTTCCCTTCACTCCCTCCGGGCCGACCACCTGCGCCCCCAGAACCGTGCCGTCCTCCGAGGCGACGAGCTTCACGTGGGTGAACTGGGAGCCGGGGTAGTAGTGCGCCCGGGTCCTTGCCTTAACGAATGAAGCCTTAACCTTGAACCCCAGCTCCTTTGCCTCCTCTTCGGTCAGCCCGGTCCTCCCTATTTGGAGGCCGGAAGCTACCGTTATCCCGGTGCACGAAACGCCCGGGAAGGGGACCCTCCTCCCGGAGGCGCTCAGCCCGGCGACCAAGCCCATCTTGTTTGCCGGGGGGGCGAAGGGGCACCAAGCCTCCGTTCCGGTATGAATCATCCAGCTCTCCGCCACGTCGCCGGCGGCGTAGACGTCGGGGAGGCCGGTCTCCATATACTCGTTTACCTTTATTCCTCCAAACCTCCCGAGCTTTAAGCCGAGCTTTTCGGCCAGCTCCACGTTGGGCTCCACCCCGACCGCGACCACCACTGCTTGGGCCTCTACCTTGTTCCCGTCGCTGAGCTCAACGGCCTCAACCCTTTCCTTTCCTATTATTCTGCTCACCGTCACGCCTTTGTGAAGCTTTACCCCCACGTTCTTCAAGTGCTCCTCGACGAGCTCGCTCATCTCCGGGTCGAAGCTCCTCCTGAGCACTCTGGACCTCACGACCAAGTGAACCTCCTTGCCGGCGTCCCTTAGCTCAGCCGCCACCTCAACCCCTGTGAAGCCGGCGCCGACGACCACCACACTTTTGGCCCTTTCGAGCTCCTTCCTAGCCTCTATTCCGCTCTCCACGGTGTGGAGCTTCACCACGCCTTCCAGCTCCTCGCCCTCCACGCCTAAGCTCTTCGGCTTCGCGCCGGTGGCGAGTATCAGCTTGTCCCACTTGTACTCCTTCCTTTCTCCCTTCTCTATTACAGTTACGGTCCTCTTATCGTAGGAAACGTCTACCACTCTGGCGTGTACGTGAACATCTATGCCCCTCTTCTCCCGAAACACCTCTATCGGATAGTACACGAGCTCGTCGGGCTCCTTCACCTTGCCCACGATGAAGTACGGAAGTCCGCACGGGGCGTAGGAGACGTAGCCGGATGCTTCAAACACTCTAACCGTCCAGTCCTTGTGTATCCTCTTCACTCTGGAGGCCGCGGCCATGCCCGCGGCCCCGCCGCCCACCACGACTACCTCCACGAGGAGCACCGAGGAGGAGGGGGTGGATGTAATAAAATCCTTGTCTAGGGACTCACTCGCTGGCCTTCTTGCGCAGGCACGAGCCCATTACCTTAGCCATGTAGAGCATGAGGCCGAGGCCGGCGCCTATGTCGGGGTCCCTCAGAACCTTCAGCAAGCCGCCTATGCCGGCAGGCTTCGCTTGCTTGATGAACTCCTCGCTGTTCAGTGCCTTGAGCGCACACTCAGTCAAGTTCTCTATGTTCTCCTTGAATACTATTGGGTCCACGTCCTCGAGCGGGTTGAGCGCCGCGTCGGCTGCGGCCATGGCGTGGTGCACGCGGCGGTCGTTGAGCCCAATCTCCAGAATTTCTTCGCTTTTCTCAGCCATGGCGACTAGCATTCCCAATATGCCGCTCTCTTGGAGCTTTGCCACAGCGTCGGCCAAGCGCTCGATGGCCTTCGCCAGCTCCTCAAGCTTCTGGGCCTCCATCTTTTCCAATACCTTGCTAATTTCCTCACTCATGCTACATCACCTCACTTCAGCGCGTCTATCCAGCCGAGGTAAAATGCCAGCTTCATAAACTTTATCATAGGGCTCTGCTGAGAGGCATACATCTTCTGCGCCGGCTTCTCGTGGTCTATGTCGAAGGTCACCAGCATTCCGGTGGGGCCGAAGTCCGCCACGGCCATTATCTCGTCGGGGAACGTAACAGTGGCCCTCACTCCCACGAGGTCGGAGATCAGCGCGTCGGCTGCCGCGATAGCGGCAGCGTGTACGAAGATGCCGGCTATGGGGAAGTTCACACACGGCATCGCTGCGTCAGTGGGAATGAAGATGTTGGAGTACTTGGGGTGCCGGAACTCAGGGAAGGTGGTTACCAGCACCTTCTTGTTGTTCGGACATATGAACTCCGGGTGGCCCTCTACGAACTTCGGAGGCCTTACCGGAGGCACGTAGATCAGCAGGCTGTAGTCCAGAGTTTCGCCGTCCTTGAACACTATCTGCTTCTCCTTAACCTCCTTGACCTCCTTGCCGGCCTTGTACACTATGCCCATCTTCCTGTGGAGCTTGCGGAACTGCCTGTACACGTCCTTGAACATCTGCTTCATCTGCTTCTCGTCGAACGACGTTACCAAATACACCTCTGCCTTAGGATCCTTGCGGCGCGCGAAGTAGAGCAATCTGCCGACCATCTCGAAGGGGTAGCAGCCGCAGCGGAACGGCAGCTCCGGCACTAGCATTACTACCCTGCCGCCCTTGTACTGCTTGAGGGCCTCCCTCATCTTCTTGGCTCCTTCTAGGGTGTAGTTGTGGTAGCCGTAGCGCTCGAGGCCCGGCACCACCTCGGGCGCGTAGCGCACTCCGGAGCCTATGAAGAGGTAGTCGTACTCGAGGCTCTTCCCTCCCTTGGTCTTGACCACCTGCTTCTGGGGATCGATGTCGACTACCTCATCTATCACTAGGTCGGTTCCGTACCTCTTTGCGATGTTTGCTACGGGAGCCTTGAGCTGATCCTCTGTCACCTCGCCGAGGGCGAAGTCGGCGAAGAGGGGGGGCATGTAGTGCCACTCATCCTTGTTGATTATAGTCAGCTTGATCTTGTCCTGAAGCTCTGGGGGTCCCTCCCTCAACCTCTTGACTGCAACCAGCGTGGAGACTCCTCCTCCTATGAAGAGTACTCGCGCTGTCAAAGCCCGTTCTCCAGAAGAGTGGAAGGGAGTTACTAAATCTGTGTTTCTTTACTAACTAGATCGTAATGTTTAACCGGTCAGCAGAAATCTTAGCTTTCCTCATGACTCGCCACGTAGAGCTGGCCGAGCGCTATGCCCCCGTCCCCCGGAGGGACCTTCTCTGGGAGGTGCGCCTTCACCGCGCTCCTGACGCCCCTCATGAACGGCTCGTTGACGGCCGCTCCCCCAGAGGCCACTACTGGCAAGCCCAGCTCTGAAGCAACTTCACCCATGTTCAGCCCCAAGTTGAACTGGATGGTATACGCGACGTCTTTCTTAGGCAGTCCTTTCCTCAGAGCGCCCAGCGCCCACCGGAGCAGTCGCGTGGTCCTTATCACGCACTCCCCGCTCTTGTCTACCAAGTCCAGCACCTCCAGAACCTTGCCCCCGAAGGATTTGGCCTCGAGGAGCATCGCCGGCTCGCCCTCGTAGCTCCTCTCCCAAGCGGCTCCGAGCAGAACCGCGAAGGCGTCGAGCGTCCTTCCGAGGGAGGAGGTCAGTATAGAGTTCGTGAGCTGCCTCTTGGCGACCTCGAACTCCGCCTCCCCTCGGGGCAGATACTTGCTCAAGTGCTTCCACTCGTCCGGGTCCTCACCGGCCTTCCAGAGCAGGCCCAGCAGCGCCCTAGCTGGGTAGCGCACCGCTCGGTCCCCTCCGGGGAGAGGGAAGTACTCCAAGTGGCAGACCCTCTCGAACTCGGCCCCCCTCACAAGCAAGACCTCGCCTCCCCACGAATTGCCGTCGAGGCCGTAGCCGGTGCCGTCCACGACTATTCCGACCGCTTCGTCCAGCCCCCTCTCCGCCATGACCGCAGCGGCGTGGGCGTGGTGGTGCTGGACCTCCAAGAGCTCGGCTTCGAACTCCTCGGCTAAGCGCACGGCCAAAGCCTTCGAGGAGTAGCGGGGGTGGAGGTCCGCGACCACCAGCGAAGGCTTCATCGAGTATTCCTTCATGAACCACCTAAGCTCCGTCTCTAAGAAGTCCAGCACCTCCAAATCGTCGGTGTCGCCTATATACTGGGTCATAACTACCTTGTTGTCGAAAGAGACTGCGCCGGCGTTCTGCAACTCCGCGCCGACTGCTACGGCCTCCGGGAGATGCCTCTTGAGCTCGATCCAGCGGGGGGCGAAGCCCCTCGACCGCCTCAAGAACACCCTCGTGCCGGCGGTGTACCTAACTACGCTGTCGTCAACTCTGTGCACTATTTCTCTATCGTGATCGAGCACGAAGTCCGCCACCCCCATTTGCAGCACGCACTCCTTCGTGATGCACGTAGGCTTGCCCGTCGGGTTGGCAGAAGTCATGACTGAGAACTTGTCGTCCGTGGCATCTAGCAACAAGTAGTGCAGCGGAGTGTAGGCCCTCATGACGCCTATGAGCTCGTGGCCCGGCGCCACCAGCTCGCTGAGGGGCGAGGGCTTCCTCTTTGGGTAGAGGACTATCGGGGCCTCTGGGGACTCAAAGGCCTCTCTGTCGCTAACCACTGCTATTTCGTTCGCTACCTCGTAGTTCAGCGCCATCAGCGCAAAGGGCTTCCTGGGCCTCGACTTCCTCCTCCTCAGCTCGGCCAGCGCCCGGTCGTCGGTGGCCTTAACCGCTAAGTGGTAGCCTCCCATTCCCTTTACAGCCACTATGAAGCCCTCGCTGACCAGCTTCGCCGCCTCGGCTATCGGATCCCTCACCAGAAGGGTCTTTCCGTCGGAGTCGAGGAGCCTCACGCCGGGGCCGCACTTGGGGCAAGAATGGCCTTGGGCGTGGTAGCGCCGGTCCCACGGGTCCCGGTACTCCCTCTCGCACTCGGCGCAGAAGGGAAAGGAGGCCATAGAGGTGTTCGCCCTATCGTATGGAAGCGAGTAGAGCATGGAGAACCGCGGGCCGCACTTAGAGCACGAATTGAGGGCGTAGCGGAAGCGCCGGGAGAACGGGTCCCTCACCTCCCTCAAGCATTCGTCGCAGACGCCCAAGTCCGGCGGTATCTGGGACCGCGCTCTGACCGAGGGCTCGCTCTTTCGTATTTCGAACTTCGAGTAGCCCTTGGGCTCTGCCCGGGAAAGGTACAGCTCTTCAACCCTTATCGGAGGGGGCAGCTCGCGCAGCCTATGGACGAACTCCTCGACCAGCTCTCCCTCAGCCCATATCTCAACCGCTCCGCCGGCTACGTTCTTCACGTAGCCTTTAATGTCTAAGGAGCGCGCGAGTCTGGCCACGTCGGGCCGGAAGCCCACTCCCTGCACTAATCCCTTCACGATTATGCGTACTGCCTTCACTAATTGGTCCCAAGTAGGAAGAAGGGGCGGGCTGAAAAGGCTACTCGAGCCCGGTTATCTTAGCATACATTTCGGCCGCGCTGGGAACCTCCACGCCGACCGAGGAGAAGAACCTCCTTATCTGCTGTATATCATGCATCAAGAACTCCAGCGCGTACGGGTGGTTTATCGGCACTGCTTGGCTGACGTCTATAATTACCGGTTCGTCGTTCCAGTACATTATGTTGTATTCGTTCAAGTCTGCGTGCACTAACCTAGCCTTCTGGTACATCTTAATCATATAGTCGTAAACGGTGTTGAATATTCTGGTCCACTCCTCGACGTCCAGCTGGTTCACGGGCTTGGCCAGCTCCACCAACAGCGGGGCCCTCTTGCAGTTCTCCCCGATAAACTCCATAACCAAGACGTTCTTGTAAACAGCTATTGGCTTCGGAACCCTTATGCCTGCTTGCTCCATCCTCTTCAAGTTCCTGAACTCCTTGCGGGCCCACGCGTAGATTAGGTGCCTAAGGCCGCGGTTGGCTATCTGCTCGAAGCGCGGATCGCCCAAGATGTACTTCCTTATGCTCTTCCTGAACTCGGCTGTAGTTGTTAGGTATATCTTCACCGCTATGTCGTCGCCCTTGGGGCTCTTGCCGCAGTACACCCTCGCCTCCTTCCCGGCGGATATTACGCCCTTCAGCTCGCCGATGACCCCTCTCCTTATGAGCTCATACACGGCCAGCTGAGTGGACATGTCGAATACTTCTTCGACGGTCTCAAAGAGGTCCTTATCCTTCCACCTCTTCAAGTACTTCCTTCTCTGGATTAGCTCCTTGGGAATGGGCTCCTTGACCTCCTCTTCGACCTCCGGCTCCTCTTCTAGGAGCTCCTCTTCCTCCTCTTCTTCTTTGATTTCCTCCTCGCTCGGCTTTACTACCTCAGTCTCTGTCTTTTTCATAACTTCCTCGACCTTCTCGGCTTTCTTAATTTCTTCCTTCTTCTCTTCCTTGCGCTCCTCGGGTACGTAGATGTCCCTCTCACTCACCCTCCTCACCCCTTTCCGCCTCTTCGCCGGCCTCCTCTGCCTCCTCCATTGCCATCTGCTCGGCCGTAAGCGCTATCTCCTCCTCAGTTATGCCGGCCAGCTCGGCAATCTCTTTGGGAAGGAGGCCCTTAACTATGAGCCTCTTCAGCTCGTCGCGGGAGTAGCGGTAGGTTATGTCGGCCTTCTTAGGCTGGAAGTCCCAGACAGCGGCGATGACGATATCGCCTTCTCTTATCCACACTCTCCTCCTCATCTTGCCCGGTATCCTGCCGTCCCTCAGAAGCTCCGGGTTGTCGAGGCACCTAATGAGCGCGTGGTCCGCTCCAACAATCCTTTCCACCACACAGAGGACCTCTCCCTCGCCCGGAAGGACGGGCTCCTTGCTCTTCTCAGCACGACCGCCCTTCTTCTTCCTCTTCTTCTTCGCCAACGTGACACCGTGACGAGAAAAACGGGTAAGATTAAATGTGCCTGGGCCTCATTGGCTCAGCTTGACCAGCTTGGTGTTGATTTGAACTATGTCCTCACTTATAGTGTTGCCCCTAACGGTCTTCCTCCTCCTCTCTCCCTTTTCGCGGGGGTGGAAGCCCGGCGGGCCGCTCAGCAGCGCCCTCTTCTTCACAGGGCCCGGTATGTCGGGCCTCATGGGGAAGCCGCTCTCGTCGCTTCCTCCCCTTATCTCCAGCCACAAGCCCTTCATCGTCTCTATTTGAAGAACTGCCGCCGGCACCTTGTCCTTTATCTTCTTGCCCAAGAACTTTCTAGCGTTGTCTCCCTCAACTGTCAGCTGAAAGGCCTTGGTGCGGAACACGTCGGCCTCGAACTCCTCTGCGTTGAACACGCTACTGAGCAGGTCTTTGTTCACCCACACCTCGTTCTCCGGCACGCTCTCGTCGGGCTCCACGAACACGTGGAGGGTCAGCTTCTTTACTTGGTCTCCCTCCTTCACCTTTCTGCGGATGGTTATGATGCGGTAGGCCGCCTTGACCGCCTCCAGCAGCCTCGGGTTGGCCCGGGCCACCGGGAGGCGGACCCTTCGGTCGAGCTCCGCCTCCTTATCGAACGGCAGATCTTCCTTCCCCACTACCTTTACTTGCTTTCCCCTGGGCTTGGGCTCGGCCTCGGGGTCGTTCACGACTACCTTGAACTCCAACTTGGCCACGGAATCACCGGGGCTCGGGTCGCGGAGCCGCGTTTAAACCCTGCGCGTCGGGGAAGGAGCCGCTCGGGAAGCGCTGGGGGCTTTGTACCGCTTGATTAGGTTTTGGCTTACATCCCCCTGAGCTTCCGGGCAGGCGGGCCTCTTTTGTGAGGCCTCCTCCGCGCGCGCCGGATGAAATCGTGAGGCGTCTCGGAGTTCTGCTACTCCTAGCGGCGGCCGCGCTGGCGCTCTATGTGGCGAGCTTCAGCGAGGACGAGTACCGCCGCGTCGAGATAAAGGTCGTTGACCACACAAAGGACTTCCTCGAAGAAGGCATAACTGCGTACGAGGGCGCGAAGACGTGCTACAAGTGCCACGAGCAGGCCACTCTAGACTTCTTCCATTCCTATCACTACCAGATGGTGGCGAGGCAGTACGACGTAGTCAACGCGCCGTGGGTTCCCTACGGAGGCAAGGTAGCCATGAACGACTTCTGCGGGGCGATATTCTACAACGGCAAGCCCATCAACTTCATAGGCTTCGCCAAGCTGACAAACCCGCCTCCGGGCTACGAGCACTTGAGGGGCAAGCCGGTGGCGTTCGGCTGTGCGGCGTGCCACGGCATCGGCCTGGGGGAGGTGCCCCAGACGCGGCTGACCGACGCACAGCTCAAGAACATGGATTGCTTAGCGTGCCACGTAAGGCCTGAGGTTTACGTCGGGGGAGTGATTGGCTTCAAGAAGGGAGTAAGGGAAATTTATAAGGATGAAAACGGCAACTGGAGGTACAAGGTAAATCTGGATGTAATGACCATAGCGAAGAACATCATAAACAAGCCCACTAGGGCCAACTGTCTCGCGTGCCACGCGTACTCCGGCGGCGGTCCGGGCTTCAAGAGGCCCAACATAACTCCCGACCTCTACAACCCCAGCAAGTACTTCGACTACCACATGGGAGAGGGTATGCACTGCGTGGACTGCCATACGGGTAAGTACCACCTCTTCCCGGACAGAGCGGCCGACGGCTGGGCCAGGGAGCCGGGAGAGGTGAAGACGTGCGTGGACTGCCACGGTCCTAGGCCCCATGAGGACGAATACGGCGACGACCTCAACAAACACTCGGAATTTCTGGCCTGCCAGACTTGTCACATCCCCTACATAGCCCACGGCCAGTACCCGACGGAGCTGTCGAGGGACTGGGGCGGCTCCCGCTTCTCACCCGAGCTGGGCTACTACGAGCCCTTGGCCCGCTACGGCAAGTACGTGAGGCCCACGTACATGTGGTACAACGGGACGCGGTCGATCTACGTGTACCCCAGCAAGGTCGAGGGAGAGGTAGTCGTCACAGTCAAGCCCTTGGGAGGCAGGGGCAACGGCAAGATCTATCCGTTTAAGCTCCACACCTCCCGCGTGCCCTTAAGCGAGGAAGGGATCCCGATACCCATTAAGGTTGGGCTCTTCATGGCGACAGGAGACAGCAACAAGGCTATATTGGCGGGAGCGGCGGCGGCCGGCCTCACGTGGAACGGCAAGTGGGTTACCTACGTGCGCTACATGCAAGTGGACCACGGGGTTCTGCCGGACGACAGAGCCTTGGGGTGCAAGGAGTGCCACAGCCCCAACACGTTCTTCCCGTGGAAGGAGCTCGGGTACGACAGAATAATACTCTTGGACGGGCGCTAGAGCGGCCAGTACTTTTTCAGCTCAGCCCTAACTTTTTCCAGATAGTACTCCACCTCGTCCTCCGGTATGCTCTGCTTTACCTCCTTTTCATCGGCGAAGAGCTTCTCCTTTGCCGCCGCGAGCGCGTTCAGTGTGCTTTTGGCCACTACCCAATTGACGTATCCTCCCTCAAGAGCTAAGACCACCGGGATCCCGTAGCTCTCCGCTAGGCCCACAAGCGAGCTCACGGCCTCCCACTGGCCGTCTACGGTAACCTCCAGCGAGGCCAGCGGGTCAAGCCAGTGGGTGTCCCAGCCGGCCGAGACGAGCAAGAACTGCGGCGAGTAGGCCTCCAGCACCGGCAAGACTATTTCATGAATCGCCGTTATGAAGCCCTCGTCGCCCGTGCCCGGGGGCAACGGGACGTTTACCGTGTAGCCCTCGCCCTTCCCCCTCCCCTTTTGATATGGAAAGCCCTCGAAGGGGTACAGCGTGCTCGGATCCTGGTGCGTGCTGATGTATAGTACTTCATCAGTATCGTAGAAGATGTACGCTGTCCCGTCGCCCCAGTGGACGTCTATGTCGACCACGGCGACCCTCAGCCCCCGCCTCCTAAGCGCCTCCGCCGCAATGGCGACGTTGTTGAAGAGGCAGAAGCCCCTCCCCTCCGAGCGCCGCGCGTGGTGGCCCGGGGGCCTTACGGCGGCAAACGCCAACCAGTGGTCGCCCTCCAGCGCCTTTAGGGACGCGTGGAGCACCGTGCCGGCTGCATAGAGTGCCGGCTCCCAAGAGGTGGGGCTGGCGTACGTGTCGGGATCCAAATAGCCACCGCCGGACTCTATTATCCTCTTCACGTACTCGACGTACTCCTTGTCGTGGACGAGGAAAAGGTCTTCCTCGCTGGCCTTTACTGGACTCCTCACCTCTACGTAGTCCGGCAACTTCGTCCTTTTCATAAGGTTGAGCAACGCCTTCAGGCGTTCGGGGCTCTCCGGGTGGCCTGGAGGGGTCTTATGAAGTAAGAATACGTCGCCTACGTAAAGGACCCTCTCCATAATTTTAATCCCAAAAAAGTGCTTTCATGTGGATTTTTAGCCGATTATTAGGAAGGTAGCGCTCTTTATGGAGGGCCAGAAGGCCTGGTCGCTGTAAGCGATGACCTTAACCGTGTAGCTGCCTCCGGGCAGGTTGGCGCTGTCAGCGGTGAAGCTGTAGGTACCGGGGCTCTGCATCTCAGCGAAGCCGCTGGCGACCAGGTTTCCATTGGGGTCGTAGATTGCCACGAACACTATTGCGTTCTCTAAGGGCTCTCCGGTATTCTTATTAACCACCTTGACGGTAATCTCTATCGGCTGTCCCTTGGGCACCACATCTGGTACGCTGACGCTTCTGACCTCCGCAAACACCACCTTGTCGTAGGCGAGGTTCTCGAAGTCCCTAGGGGTGAAGGGATAGCGCGGGTCGCGGAAGGCCCTCAGCACGGCAGAGTCGCTGTCCGGGTAGTAGCGGTCCAAGTACAGCGGCCCGTTGCCCACTATCATGTGGCCGTGTTTGTCTATGAACCTTATGACCGCGTTGTAGTTCGGGCTTGCATTGATGCCCAGAAGCTCGGCCAGCTGGCTCACTTGAGGCGGCACCTTTCCTTCCTGAGCACAGCGCTCGAGCACCGCCCTAACCTCAGCCACGTGCTTCGGGTTGAGGCCGTCGAGCCAGTCAACTCCCTTGCTTTGGGCGGTAGAGGAGCTGAAGGCCGCCTTGCCCTCCAGCACCACCTTCTCCATTGCATACAGCAACTCCCACGGCACGCTGGGCGCCAGCACCGCGCTTACCATGTCAGCTAGCTCGTTGGGGTCGAAGTGCTGCATGTCGCTGTAGATCACGAGGGTGTTCGGAGGTATGAACTGTACGCCCTTGAAGTTCTGCACCCAAGGACCGTTCACGCTTGCTAGGAACGGATCGAACCTAGTGTCGTTCTGGTCGGACTGTGTGCTCCACTCCATTACTAGGTACACCCAGTAGAGCATGTCGGCCAGCCTCACCTTCTGGTCGGTGTGGAAGGCGCCCCAGTTGTCGGAGAGGTGTAGCACTACCATGCTCTTTGCTACTGTGCCGGGCTTCACGTGCGTCCATTCGTGGGTGGTGTAATTGTAGGTAATCGCATCGGTCGGAACCACTATGTTGCCCGTTTTAACGGTCCAAGACTTAGCGAGGAGCGGTATCTTGTCTCCGGTGTAGGGGTTGTTGGCCATAAAGCCGTCAACCATGCCTTGGTGTATTATAACGCTGTAGAAGTCTTGGTAGCCCCCTACGGGGTTCCACGCCCACTTGTGGACGTACTTGACGGCAATGGTGAGCTTCGGAGATCCGGGCTTGTAGGCTATCATCTCCGTCCAGCGGTTGGATATGCCAGCCATCAAGTCGTTCACGACGTCCTTGACATTAGCGTTGGTTATGTAGGCGTTTATCGGCGCTACGACGAATATTCTAACCGCGTCTTCTATTCCCATCTTCAGCAAGTCTCCGAGTATCTTGTCCCTCTGCTCCTTGCTTTCGTAGTCTCCGTTGGCAAGGGCCAGGCCGAGCTTATCAATGGTCTCGTTCTGGTAGTTGCAGTAGTCCGGAGTCTGCCAGCCCGGCATGTAGCCGAAGAACGGGGCGTACATCTGGTATACCAAGGCATCGGCGTACTTGCTCATTGCAGAGCTTCCCCAGCCCTCGGTGTACAAAGACCACTCG
>JAADDE010000029.1 GCA_013154085.1 Thermoproteota archaeon
TGCCGGTCCACGAGATCCTCGCGAGAATAGCTTCTTCCTACGGCCTCAAGGCTGAGGTTAGGAGGATAGGGAGGAGGTACCGGGGCGGGCGCCACCTCTACTTGCTTGAGCTGGAGCAGAGGAGGTGAGAGCAACAACATTCTCCTAATAACAGAAAGCTGATCCGGGCGCGCGAGAGCTCTACTTGCCCGCGAAGCTCTCGAGGCTCACGTCTTTCCTTCCCTTGCTCACCACCCTGCACTCTATCCCTAGCACTTTGGTCAGCTCCAGCAGAGCCTTCGCCTCGGCCTCCTCCTCGCTGAGGACGGTGCAGAGCGCTCTGGCCAGAGCTAGGGCCTCTTCATATGCCCTCGGATTCGCTTCCCTGACCTTCTCAGCGCTTCTCAAGAACTCCTCCCTGCTGGCGCTCCGGAGGGCGTAGTACTCGAGCAAATGAAGAGCGTCAACCGCGTTACTGGGCTCCGGCTCCGAGGGGTTCAGACCCTTCTCCTTGATCAAGCTCCTCAGAGCTTCCACCCTGCTACTGCCGTGGGGCTCCAGCAGTACGTACTCCTTGCTTCCCTTCCCCTTGACCTCTTTCAGCACCTTCTGAGCCACGAAGTCCTTCAGCTCCATAGTGGAAGTTAGGGAGAGGATCAGGGCCATATCTTTGTTAAGCTTCCTCCTCTCCTTCCCGGGGGGAACCAGTATCTTCATGGCTAAGTAGAGCGTTGAAGGGGGGCTCAGGGTTTCCAGCACCTCTTCTCCGACCAGTGCCTTCAAGAGGACCTTCACGGTGGTTGGGTATACGTAGTCGGAGACGAGCTTCTTCATATCGCCCTTTATTCCCGGAAGCTTCTCGTATTTGGTGAAGTGTGACAATACGCAACCCATTGTGTATACGAAGAGGTTCATGCCTTGGTGCCCCTTGATCCAAGCTCTCCGGGCAACCTTGGCGCACTCCTCCAGAGCTTCTTTAGCAGCCTCCTCCGGCCTCCTGTTTCCCTTTCTACCCTTCCTCCACACGACTACCAATGAGATGTCTAAGCTAGCTTTTCCTCTCTTGACAACGCTTTCTGCGGACTCGGTCACCACGGGCCACGAGGTTGAAACCCTCAGTCCGGCCTTCTGCCAGCCGGCTTCCAGCAGAGCTTCCCAGGCTTCCGGGCTTGTGTGGGCGTAGTAGGTTACCAAGAGCCCATCGTCCTTTAGCGAATTAGCCATGTTTATGAAGGCTTGTCCGAGCTTCCTCTTGAAGTCCTCAAAGGAGCCTACACCTTTGCCAAAGTACTTGGATCTCCCTTCGTCTTCGCTTATCTCCTTGTCGGCGAAGTGCTTCCACTGCGTCTCTATTTCGTTACCTAATTCGTCGAAGAAGGCTTCTGGAAGGTATTTTGGCCTCAATACTTTCATTCCGCCTAAGTCCTCTACGTCACTTAAAGCTCTCTTCAACCAGACGTAGTAGAAATCGGAAAGCTCAGTATAGGGAACATCATCTTTATAGGGAGGATCTGTAATTATCATGTAGAAGTACTTAGGCTTACTATGTGTCGAGTTGACTATATTGTCCAATTCCACTATTATTCTTACACCTTTAAGTATATCTTCCCGAAGATTACTAACTGCATACCCGTATGCATTTATAAGGTATCCAAGGAAAGCACGCAGACCCGTCATTGGTTCAAATTCGCACCAGTTCCATTGTAGAGATATCCCTCTCATTGAAAATATTTGTTTCACTTTCAATGTCCCCCAATATGTGGGATCCCATAGAGTAACCTCGGAGAAATATCTCATGAAATTTGTTATCCAGAGGGCAAGAGGTACGAGGAGGTCTCTTTCCCTCGAGCCTTCGCCCCTATCTACATGCTTTAATATCTTTACAAGGCTTATTGCTACCATTAACTGTCTCGGATTGAACAGCTTGAACCATTTGTCAAAGCCATAGAGTATCGGGAAGATATACCTGTTTGCGTAGGGGGCTATTTCCTCCGTCGGTATGTCTGGATCCCCCCAGTACTTCCTCAACCTCTCCGCAGCGATCCAGAGCTTTTCGTTGTCTTCCTCCGTAGCCGGTTCGAACTTCAAGTCCTTCCCTACCTTCTTCACTTTAACCAATATTCTGGGCCTAGCCTTAGAGTTCTTAAGCTCCTCCAAGCTGATTTCTCCCCTCAAGTACCTCTCGTAGTTCTGGTTCCACTCCCTCAGAGCTTCCTTCACGTACCACTTGTCTCCCTTTCCGGGCATCAGGTTGTTGCAATGCAAACATCTGGCTATACTCCTCTGAGCATCGACGTTCACCTCTGGCAAGCGGTATTCATCTTTCCCTATCCTAACGACATTGTTCTTTGTATCAACTTTCGCGTTGCTTACATCCTTGTACTTCTCGTTGAGGTCAACTACCTCGATTTCTATTCTGTCGCCCGCCTTCTTCGGCACCATCCAAGCGAGCCTCTTGTACTTCTTGCCTTTGGAGTCCTTCACCCTCGCCAGCCACCAGTTGCGCACCAGAGGAGTGTACCTCCCGCAGTGCGGGCACTTTACCTCCCAAGTGCCTATGTAGACTGCCACATCCTCTTCGTAAAGGTCCTTTATCTCGGGATCGTTCTTGAGCTTTTCAATAATTTCTTCTCCAGCTCTCTTCAGCTCCTCCAAGAACTCCTTCTCCTTTCCTTCTTTCACTATCTTCAAGGGGTACTCTAAGACAGCTTTGAGGAAGACGTAAGCTGTGGGAAGCAAGTCAGAAGCGTAGACCTCCCTCACGCCTAGCCTTATTGCTTCAAACGGAATAGAACCGAAGCCGGCAAACGGGTCCCAGAGGGATACGTCGAAGTACTTCCTCCACTTCTCCGGAATAGAGGGGTTGTGCCTGTGAGGAACCTTCTCGTTCAGCCTCAAGTACCTTATAAACTCCTCCTTGCTTATGTCGGCCGGCAAGAGAGAGCCGGCAATGATGGCTCTAGCTGAAACTAAGGGCTTCCTCGTCCACCAGAACACCATCTCCCATATCGGAGGCCTCCCCCCGCCTTGCTTCTCCTTAAGAGCCTTCTCGTTTATCAGATCTATAGGAAAATCCTCAGTCTCTATGAAGCGCCTCACTTTCAGGGAACCCGGTCCCGCAGATTTATGGTAGAGAAATAAAGCTCTCTGGTCCGGGCAGAAAGCTCTCTAAAGAAGAATATTATTTGTGCCGTGAGGAGGGGGCGGGGCCGCCACTTATGCTGAAGCCGTTCTATGAGGCGGTGAAGCTCAGAGACGACGTGTTCGACGAATCGCTGGACAGCAAAATGGCTCCGGACTTGGGCAGCGTCTTCTTAGAGAAGGAGCATGAAATATACGTAAACCCTGCCTCGTTCTTCGAGAGGACCCTCATTACAGAAAGCATGCTCAGGGTGCTCAGGGCCGTCGCCGAGACGCTCTCCGGGAGGGCTCCGAGCAGGCTGATTCTCCTCAACTCTCTCTTCGGAGGCGGCAAGACCCACACCATGCTTACGCTCCTCCACGCGGTCAGAAAGCCCTCAATGCTCAGCTTGGCGTCGCTGGAGGACGAAGGCTTGAGGGAGGAGCTGGAGGAAGTCAAAGAAATGCTGTTGGAAGCGAAACCGGACGACGTAATAGTGGTGGACGGACACGCGTCCGAGACCACCCCCAAGCCGCTGGACCCCGTCAAGAAGGACGGCTTCAAGATCCACACCCTGTGGGGCTACATCGCCTACCTCTTGGGGAAGTACCCCGAGTACAGAAGCTACGACGAGAAGCTCGTGCCCCCTTCGGTTGACAAGATTATCGATTTGTTTAGGGGAAGAAAATTATTAATTCTGATAGACGAAATTGCCAACTATGTAGATAGCCTCAAGAAATCACGCGACGAGAAGATAAAGGACTACGCGGACCAAGTGATTACGTTCTTGGAGAACTTGGCGAAGGCGGTAGAAGCGCTGCAGGAAGGCAACGTGGTAGCAGTGATCTCGCTGCCGAAAAGCGGAGAAGAAGTAGAGAGGCGTTACCGCGACGTGGTGCACGACATAGCGAGGGCCTTGGGAAGGATAGCATTGCCCTATACCCCGGTAGCCGCAAAGGACTTCCCGAAGATACTGAGGGTGAGGCTGTTCAAGGAAATTGATGAAAAATATGCAAAGGAGCTCTCGCAAGCGTACTTGAGTGAATACTCCAAAGAGAGGGAGCACTTCGGGACGGAGGCCTTCAGGCGCGTTCACGAAATTCAGAAAACCTTCCCCTTCCACCCGGACTTCATCGACGTTCTGAAGACCATAATTGAAAATCACAAGGGCTTGCAGAAGACAAGAGACGCCATAAGGCTGAGCAGGATAGTGGTGAGGGAGCTGTTCAAAAATAAGGAGCAGACCAGCTTGATCATGCCCTACCACTTGGACCCGGAGGACAGCAGAATGAAGGGGATACTGTTCGTCGAGGAGTTCGAGCCCTTCGCTCAAGTCGTTGACGAAGACATCTCGAGGCGCGCTAAGGAATACGAGGACCCGGAGCTGGCGTCGAGGATAGCTAAATACGTTCTCTTAAAGACCTTCACCATTTCCAGATATGCAATCCACGGAAACATAACGCTCCTTCCCTCGCGGAAGGACGTGCTGAGGTCAACCTACGAAATTCTGAGCAACGCTAAGTTCGGCTGGTCGGTGCCGGACTACTTGAGGGCGCTGGAGTGGCTGTCGGAGAGCGCCGGCTACTTGTACGAGCGCGACGGCCGGTACTGGTTCGAAAGGCTGAAAGATATAAACAGCATGATAGAGGAGGTCGCCGAGAACGTCTCCCGGGAGGAAGCGGAGCAGAGGTTGCTGGAGATACTTGAGGAGATATACCCCTTGAGCCCTCCATCGGACGCCGAGGAAGCCAAGTCGTACCTCCGGGGAAGGAAGAGGAAGAGGAGAGAAGAGGGAGTGCTCTTCAGGGGCAACGTCCAAGTGCTTGAGAGGGCCGAGCCGCAAGACCTGGACGAACCCAACTACCACTTGCTCATTTTAGCCCAAAAGCCCAGCAGGGAGGAGCTATACGATCTCATCTACCGAAGGCCCAAGGGCGCAGAGAGGAGGTACGCCAATACCATCTACTTGACATACGTAAGTAGTGTCGAAAAGCTTGAGAACGTACTGAGGGACATAAAGAGGTGCATCGCTTGTGATAAGCTTAAGGAGAACCTGAAGGAGTACTTGGCATCGCTAAGCGAGGAAGAAGTAGAAATAATAAGCTCGAAGCTGAAGAAGAAGTGCGACAGAATATATGCCAACACCGTATCCCACATCTATGCCATGTTCGACGAAGTGGCGTATCCGGTATTTGACGACGAGCAGAACCGGAAGGACGTAAAGAGCACAAAGATCTCGTCGGCCACGTACAGCATAGTAAAGAACGTAGAGCATAAGCTCTCAGCAGAAGACAAGCTCTATTCCAAGGAATACCAGAAGCCCCTCGACTTCGAGACCCTCGTCTACTTCGCGGGGCCGCTTAACGGGAAGAGCGTGGCCGAGGTCGAGGAGCGCTTCCTAACGAACCCCAAGCTGCCGGCCGTCCCGAAGGAGGAGCTGAAGGACGCAATAATGGAAGGGGTCGAGGAAAGGAAGATAGCGATCGAGCGGGAGGGCGAGGTCCTCATAAACATACCCATGGAGGAGCGCAGATGTGAGGGCGAGAAGTGCGATACTAGGAGCATCACCTCCCACATCCCAGATTCCCCGCAACCGCAGGACAAGCTGATGGACATAGCAGACGCTTTCAAGGCGTTTGTAAAGGGATTAAACCCGTTCAAGGAGGACATGACCTCTGAGAGGGAGATCAGCAAGGGCTCCCTCGTAGAGGTGGTGAGGTACTACGCAGAAACGCCAGAAGGAGATAGGCTGGAAATAGAGGAGCTACTTGAGGAGGACGAAGAGTCTCTAAGAGAGCAGATAGAGTCAATTAAGATAGTGCGAGAAGTAAGGGTGTTTAGAAAGGGCATTATCATCACCGTCGAGCCCGAGGAGCTTGAGGCCCGGCCCGGAGAGGAGGTGGAGCTGAAGGTTAGGCTTAGGGGGGTCGGAGGCTTCGAGGGGACGGTGGTGCTTGAAACGGAGGAGGGCGCGGTAGGACCTCAAAGCGTGACTTTTGGAGAGGGGACGGACCTACAAGAGGCGGTCTGGAGGATACGGGTTCCCCAAATGCCCGGAGCCTATGAATATACACTCAAGGCAAAGTACGACAGCGAGGAGAAGAAAGTAACTGTGAGAATATCGGTCATCGCCGAAGAGGCGGTGAAGAGCGGCGTGCCGGAGAGGGCCAAGTACTTAGAGCTGGAGGCTTCGAACACTCTGGAGCACTTCAACATACTGCACAAGAGGCTGAGCGGCGCTTGGAGGATCAGCCGCCTAGAGGTCGACGCTTGGAAGGACGAGACCAAGATCAGCAGCAAGCTGATCAGGCCTACGTGGGAGCAAGCCGTGAAGTTCATAATGTTCATAGTAAGAAGCATGAATAACCCTCAGTACCGCTACCGCTTGGAGCTGGAGTCGGAAGAAGAGAGGCCTCTGCCCTTCAGCGAGGAAGAAAAAGAGGCTCTGAAGAGCGCCCTGCGGTATCGGTGATCTATCTTTGGAGCCGAGAGCCGTCATCAAGTCGAAAACATTTAAGAGGAAGGGGAAAGAAGTAAATTACTTAATATTTCACTTGGACAGCACTTTCCGTTGCAAATGCGAGATGGAAAGGCTTCTGGACTTCTTGGAGTACCTCAACCGAGATTTCAAGATATACTATGAAATAGAAGAAAATGAAGTCAAACTGTATGGCGATGTTGAAAGGCTGGTAAAGAAGCTGGTGATCTTCTGCAGCGCGTGCCAATGCGCGAGGAACCGGAGGACTCTGAGAAGGACGAGGGAGCTCATCCCAGACCTCAGCTACTTTGAAGATATGTTCTGGTACACCAAAATCATTGAGAACTTTGAAAAGGGGGGCTACTGGAAGGTCTGCAGGGTGATTACTTCGTTTCGGAAGCTCTACGGGCTCGACAAATGAGGTAAGGCTGGCCCTTCTGAGGGAGGTGCTCGACTCCCTCAAGTTACATCCCTTGGTGTTCGTGCTCTCTCGGAGCGCCGTAGATCCACTGAGCCACCAGCTGGAGCTTCTGGCTTCGCTTACGTTCCGCGAGCCCGTGAGGGCTCTGATTGCGGACGAGGTGGGTTTGGGCAAGACTTTGGAAGCCTCACTGATGGTAAAATACTACGAAGCTTCTAGGGACCGGAAGCCCTTGGTGCTGGTGGTGGTCCCACGCATCCTGCTCGAGCAGTGGAGGGAGGAGCTCCAAGAAAAGCTAAAGGTAAATGTAGAGGAGCTGAAGAGGAGCAACATAAAGGAGCTCGTATCGCTGGGACTGAGGGACAGATGGTACATCATCTCGCTGGACCTAATGAAGCGCAGGGAGTACCTCAAGGAGCTCCGGAAGGCTCGGTGGAACTTCGTGATAGTGGACGAGGCCCACAAGCTCGGGAACCCCCGGGGAAGGGAACCCACGCAGAGGTACAAGGCAGTAGAAGAACTAACCAAGCACGACGACGTAAATTTACTGCTCCTCTCGGCAACCCCCCACAGGGGAGATCCCGCCGACTACCTCTCCCGGCTGAAGTTGTTAGATCCCTACTTGACTTCGTCGGAGCTGGACAACGAAGAGTTCTACTCCCTCACGCGCAACAGTATAGTCTTCCGGAGGACGAAGCTGGACATAAACAGAATATACGAAAAGCGCGAAGTGTTCAAGAACGCCAGCTACAGGGCATATATAGTCAAGAGCACGCCGAAGGAGAAAGAATTCTACGAGAAATCGCTGAACCTCGTGAAGCAACTCTACAAGAAGAGGGGCAAGAGGGGCTTAGGCATAGTGCTGACGGTCCTAGCGAAGAGGCTTGCCTCGAGCCCCTACGCGGCCAAGCAGACGCTGCTCAAGATAGTGGCGAAGGAGAGCTCGGAGGACGAAAAGCTCGCAAAACTGCTGGAGGAACTTAAGGAATCGCTCGTCGACTTCTACTCGTACGACGAGGACCTCGAGCCGGACGAGGTGTTGAAGAGGGTCCTAGAGGAATCCGGGCTGTCCTTAAGCGCCGCTGAAAGAGAAGCTCTCCAACATTTGGCGGACTTGGCGGCGGAAATATCGGAGGGGGGCGACAGCAAGGCAAAGGCCGTAGTGGCCTTAGTGAAGAGGCACTTGCAAGAGGGCGACGACGTGGTTATCTTCAGCGAGTACAAAGACACCGCGACGTACTTGTTCAAGCAGCTGAGGGGAGAGCTGGGCGACGTGGTAGCGCTCATCACGTCGGAGGGAGCAGTTCTGCCCGGAGGCAGGAAGAGGAGGAAGGAAGAAGGTATGAAAATCATAAAGCGCGACTTAGGAAAAAGGATAAAGGTGCTCGTCGCGACGGACGTCGCCTCCGAAGGCCTCAATCTGCAGAGCGCGAACGTACTGATAAACTACGAGCTGGTCTGGAGCCCGGTCAAGCTGGAGCAGAGGCTCGGGAGGGTGTGGAGGTACGGCCAGAAGAGGGACGTGATCAGCTATGTCATAGTCACCGACTCAAAAATAGATAAAGACGTCCTAGAGACTATATACGCCAAGCTACTCGCTATGAAAGAGTCCATAGAGTACGACAAGCCGCTGATAGGCAACGAGATTGTTCTTGTAGAGAACGTTATGGATAGAGAGGTGTCAATTACCACGCCAATATTGCAAAAAGGGAAGGAATTCAGCGAGTACGAGGCTATAGTGGAGTATCTGGAAGGGGGAAGGGAAGCGTTAGAGAGCTACATAAATGCTGTAATGAGAAAGATAATAGAGCTGAGGAAGCAGATAGAAAGGCTCTCCCCTTCGATGGAAGAGAAGAAGGAAAGGTTTGAGCACATGATGGAAGGCGTTTTAGGGAGCCTCTACGGCGACAAAGGAATTGCTGTGTTCTGGAAGCTAAGCAAAAAGGCGATGGATTTAGCCAATATAGAGGTAGAGTTTCTCGGCACTAAAATGATAAAGGTCAAAGGCCAGAAGAAGTACTACTCGAATCCTCTGGAAGCGCTGGAGGACGCTCTAAAGGGCGTGAAAGAGGTTCTCGAGGGGCCGATCAGCTTCCTAACCGTAAGCGAGAAGGCAGCCGAGCTGAGCGAAGTTGCGCTGTACAAGGTTTCAGTCATGGTCGGCAACAGCAGAGCGTTCGAGACGCTGGCGGGCTACTCAGTAGACCTCGAAGGGAAGTGGAGGTACTTAGATACCCTTCAATCGCTCGAACTCTTGGCCGAGGTCCTGGACCGTTCAGTCCCGGCCTTGGTAGCGGGAAGCGAAGAAGCTAAGAGAGAGATAAGGCTGAAGAACAAGATTAGGAACGTAATATTACACTCTAAGTCAAATCCTCAAAAATACCTCCAGTACCTTACAAAAACCGAGAAGAAGGGGTTCGCGGAGCCCCGCCCCTATCTCCCGAAGGCTAGGGACGACATAAAGATTGAAGTGAGGAAGCTGGCCCATTTCTACCTCGTTAAGAGTGCCGGCTCTGAGGGCGATGCCCTGCCCCGAGACGTCGAGGAAGTTGAAAAGAAAGCTATGGAAATCGTGATTGACTATGAGAAGTCGAGGGGCAGAATTCCAAAAGATGTAAGCTCTACGGCACACTACGACGTGCACAGCATAGATCCCAAGACCGGTGAAGAAAGGCTCATCGAAGTAAAGGGTCGCGCAAACAACGTGGCCGAAGTCGTGCTGACTTCCAAAGAGGTCGAGTTTGCGAAGAAGAACAGAGACAAGTACTGGCTCTACATGGTGCTGAACGTGTTCAATAACCCTAAAATAATAATGGTAAAGGACCCTATACCTCTGCTGGAGGAGTTCTGTGAGGTTAGGTACAAGGCTAGGCCAGACGTAGAGTGAGCGTTCCGGGTAATGCGACGTAGCGTGCTCGTATCTTTACAACGATCCATAAGAATCCCTTGAGGTCCTCTAGTGTATACTAATGCCGCAAGCAATGAGTAATGGAGGTTCGCGGAACTCTGCTCAGCAACGCGTCTCTGAAGAACCCTTCCGGCGTCATTGGGGTTTACGCACAACCGAGCCTTCTGAGGGCCTCTGCCACGTGCTCGGCCAGCGCCTCAAGGGAACCTCTGAACTTGCCCGGCGTCCTCCCCCTCTTCAAGTCCCTCCGCCTCCTCTGTGACTCGCCCTCGCTCACCCCCGCGAGCCTCGCAAGCGCATCGTCCATACCTCCTTTCAACATTACTATCAGAACCTCGAGCTTCCTCTTTTTACAGCAAACCACCTTAACCAGCTCGTCCTCTTTCTCCTTGCAACGTGCTCCCCTCCTCTCGAGGCGCCTCTTTATTCTTTCCACCGCCTCGCTCAGTTCCTTAGCCTTGACGATATCCTTTTCCATGTCCGGGAAGAAGGCATAAAGCCCGGAAGGTGCTCCGCCCTTGGCAATTTTCATATCGAGTTCCTTCATTCTGTCGACCAATCTATCGAGGTTCATATGCTCGTCGTGTTCTACCTTGTACTTCTTCTTGAATGTGGTCTTTAACAATTCAGCTAACTCCCTATTCAAGTTGCATTCAGCATAAGCCACCCTCACACCCCGCAAGGGTCCTCTTCCCCCTCGACCAAGTCGCTGAACAAGGAGACGTCCTTCACCTCACAGACTTGGGACGCTCCGTCAACCATCTTTATGTATAACACCTTAACGTCCTCCAAGTTGTAGTAAATTTCGGCAGCCAGCGTCGGTTCGTGCGTGCTTAGGACCACGCGGTTGCCCTTATCCAAGCTCTTCGAGATAAGCTCTCTTACCTTGGGGAACGGCATCGGAGAGAAGTGAGCCTCGGGCTCCTCCATCATGATTATCGGCCTAAGCTTGCACCCGCCGACGTTGTCCGCAGAGTTGCCCAGCAGCGCCAAAGCGTTGTAAATGGTCCTTATGACGGTGTCGCTGGCGAGGGCAGGGGGAACTGCCTTTGAGTTCCTCACGAGCTCAAAGCTCTTCGTTGAAGCTATTAGTTTCAGCCTTGCGAAGCGGCTGAGGAGCTCGTTTACGCTGTTCAAGAGGGTCGGGTTGGTGTAGAGCAACCACGCCATGTTGATGCCCTTCTCGTGTGGGTAGTTCGGCTTCCTTGAGAAGAGGTTTTCCTTGAGCACGTTCTGATAGACCCCCATCCGGTCGAAGGCGTACAGCCTGGGCGCGATAGCTTCCTCCGGGATTATCGTTTCTCCTTCGAACACCACTTGCTTCTGCGTAGCCATCGAAAAGAGCCACTGGAAGAAGGCTAGGGCCACCGTCTCCTCGCTCACCACCGCAGGGAGCTTCAGCTCCTTCTCCACCGTCGGCACCCTTAGCTCTGCCGTCTCGTCTCCTACGGAGAGCCTCAGAGCGGCCGTGTCGGGAGAGTCGCACCTCAAGGAGACGCTTTCCTTAAATGTTCCTAAGCTGAGCGCGACCTCAGCTTCGCGCTTCCGCGCGTCCTCATAAATCAGATCGTCGCACGCGGTGAGCCTTATGTACGCGTTGAGCGGCCCGATGCGCTCCTCATCTATAATGCCGAGCCCCCTCTCAACGCCGGCCTTTACCGCGTATCCCAAGAGCTCCAAGGCTTCGAGGAAGTTGCTCTTTCCCGAGTCAGGAGGGCCGAGGACTATCGTTACCTTGCCGAGCTCCGCATCGACGTCTCTTAAACTCTTGAAGTTCTTGATGCGTAGCCTCATAGTCCTCATCTCCTCGGAGCCCGGCTGAGCAAAATCAGTTTGTCCGCCAATCAAGAGGTGGTACCAATACTCTGATGAAGAGATGGGAGTTCCCGGCTGCGATCGCGCGTTGTCATACCAATAAACCACGCCTC
>JAADDE010000010.1 GCA_013154085.1 Thermoproteota archaeon
TGAGGCCGATGATAGTGGGCCACCAAGGGGCTAGGTTCGTGGTGAGGGGGAACACTCTGCAAGCCTTCCGCTACGCGCTGGAGCACGGGGCCGACGCGGTGGAGTGCGACGTATGGAGGCTGAGGGACGGGAGCTTGGCGGTTCACCACGACAGAGAGGTGCAGATAGGGAGGAGGAAGTACGACATCAAGTCCTTCACTTTAAGCGAGCTGAAGAGGTACCTGCCCTACGTGCCCTCCCTCAAGGAGGTGCTCTCCTTGGTTGTTGAGGGGTACAAGAAGAAGCTCTTCGTGGAGCTCAAGGACCCGTCCCCTCTGGCGGCAGAGGCCTTGGACAAGGCGCTTGAAGGCTGGGAGAATGTCACGGTGATCTCCTTCTACGCCCCTCAGCTGAAGAGGCTCAAGTATCCCAGCAAAGGTCTGCTCTTCACCGTAAGGCCACTGAGCTTGAGGGGCTTGACCGAAGGACTGGACTTGGAGTGGGTGGCGCCGAGAAGGGACATGGCCGACGCGGAGCTCGTGAAGGAGGCCAAGGATTTGGGCCTCAAGGTCCTCACGTGGCTCCACAACAGGCCGAAGGAGGTGAGGGAAGCAGTGGAGCTGGGAGTAGACGCCTTCGCGACGGACAGGCCGGACTTGGCAGTTGGGTGGCTTAGGAGCGCCCTGAAGGAGCTCGGGAGAGGAACTTCATCTTGAGGCTTCTCCCATAGACCTCAAACTTGTTCTGGAACATGAGCTTGGCCAGCTCCGCGAGCTTGAGCACGTCTTCTTCCTTTCTGGGCTTCCTCCCGGAGTAGAGGTCCCTCTTGGGATCGGGAAAGACCACCGCCTCCTTCAGCCACCTCCTCTTGAGCTCCTCGAGCGCAACCTCCCTAACCACTCCTCCAGCTCCCTCAGCTTGTCCTCTACGCCTTCCTTTTTAGCTAGCTCCCTTACCTTCTCCCAGCTGATGAGGTCCTCCAGCGCGAACGCCAAGGCCACTGCCTTGTCTCTGTCCTCCGAGCTCTCCCAGAACTTCCAAGCTGCCAAGTACCTTACCAGAAGTCTCTCGGGCGCTTCAACCTTGAGGTCTCCACAAGGAGTCTTGACAACTATGTATTCCGTCTCTCCCGGGGGAAGCACGTCTATCGCCTTCAGCAAGCCCCTTATCGTCCACTCCCTCGCCTCCCTCCTCCCGAGCTCGTTGAGCGCCTCTTCCAGCTCTTCGAAGCCGGAGAGCGGGATCAAGTCGACGTCCAGCGTCCTGTAAGCTCCTCCAGTGTAGAGCTCTACGGCGAAGCCGCCCGTGACCACGAAGTCGTAGGCCTTCCCTAGGCAAGCCAAGAAGCACGCCGTTGCCTCCGTGGGGTCCTTGTATCTATTCGCCTTCTCCAAGCACTTCTTCAAGAGCTATCCTCACCGGAGCTTGTATTTTGAGGTATTTATAATATGCCTCGGGAGCCGAGGCATGGCCCATGAAACCGGAGAAGGAGTTCTGGAAGGGAACTTACTACTTCTTGGTACTTCATTTACTGAAAGAGAGGGGAAGGCTACACGGCTATGCGATAAGGAAGGAGCTGGAGCCCTTCGGAAAGCCGAGCGAGAGCACGGTTTACGACACTCTGAAGAAGCTGGAGAAGGAGGGCTACATAAAGGGGACGTGGATAACGGACGGGAAGAGGATAAAGAAGTACTACGAAATAACGGAAAAAGGACTGGGCCTACTCGATACGCTCTCCAAGCAACTCTCCTCCCTTTGCTCTCTTATAAACCAAGTATCGTCGAACTCTTCTTAATGATAGTCTTCATTACCATTGGCATAGTTATGATTCTTCGGCCAAGGATGAAGATATCCTCCTTTCTCCTCGAAAGGAGCACGAGGGCGAGGCAAGAGGCTGAGAAGGTCTTCGAAAGGGACGTAAGGCTCTTGGGGGCCTTGCTGGTAGTTTCCGCTCTGATAAACCCACTCTTAGCGCCAATAGTATTGATGGCCGGCGTGGCAGCAGTTACGGTACACGCACTAGGCAAGGCGGAGGAGGGCGCTGAGAGGGAAAGCATCGAGAAGCCTGAGGACGTTGAAGGGCAAGAGATAAGGCCTGACCCGTTCTTCAAGTATGCAACGGTTGCCTCGTTGCTGATCTGCGCGTTGGCGATGGTTCCGCTGCTTTTCCTAGCAGGGCAATTACCGGAGATGGTGGCTGTTCACTATAGCTACGACTTCAAGCCGAACGGCTGGATGCCCAAGAGCTCGTTCATTATCTTTTATTCCCTATTCATCATGAGTTTAACATTTTTGGCGGCGGTGTTATCTGCCGTTGCCTACCTAAAGCCGGAAACGTTCTTCGGAAAGAGGGACTTCGTAGCAATTCTGCTCTTCGCTGAAGCCGTGGTGTCTGCAACCTTCCTATACCTCCTCCTGGCTAACGTGGGGTGGATACCTTGAGGAGAAGGGAGCTACTCAGAGACCTAGCGAAGCAGAGGTTCTACGGGTTGGTTGAGATGGCCTTCGAGGAGGCCAGAAGGGGGAGGTGGGAGCTGGCCGCCTTGCTGGGCGAGCAAGCTTTCAGGATAGCGAAGAAGGGCGGCTACAGAGTGCCGAGGAGTGTGAAGAGGAAGTTCTGTAGGAAGTGTGGGATTCCCCTCATCCCCGGAGTTACGGCTAGGGTTCGGATAAGAAACAAAGGCGTGCCGACCGTTGTGGTCACGTGCTTAAACTGCCACTACGTCAGACGCTATCCGGGGAAGCATGAAGGACTTGAAAGGCCAGCTGAGCCAGACGCGGGCGACAGTTCACATAGGGAAGAGGGGCGTCACGGAGGAAGTGGTCAACGAAATAAGGAGGCAGCTTAAAGACAGGGGGTTCGTAAAAGTGAAGATTGAGAAGAGTGTGATTAAGATACTGGAGCTGGACCGGAAGGAGGTGGCCGAAGAAGTGGCCGCCCGTGTAGGGGCCGAGCTATTGGAAGTTAGGGGGAGGACCTTTATACTTATTGACAGGAAGGGTGTGAGGGTGTCTGAGATAGAGAGGTTCAAGAAGGGAAGGAGGAAGAGGAGATGAGGGTTCTCCACGTCTCTGACATACACTGTGCGACCCACAAGCTGAGGAAAGTGCTGCAAGAGGAAGAGTACGACGTCGTAGTCGCCACGGGAGACTTCGAGTGCCTGAGTGCTGTCAACGCACTGGAAGATGCCAGAGCCCCGGTACTGGCGGTGACGGGGAACTTGGACGACCCCGAGATAGCTGACGTCCTAGAAGAGTTGGGGTACGGCGTAGAAAACGACGTTAGGGAGGTGAACGGCTTCAAGTTCGCGGGACTCTCCGGTCAAGAGCCGAGGACGTCGGTGGAGATATTGAGAAACTTGAGTTTCGACGTCTTGCTGAGCCACTACCCACCAAAGGGGGCCGTTGACAGGGCTTGGAACGGCGCCCACATAGGCTTGATCGAGGTGAGGAGGCTCATAGAAGAGAAGGAGCCGAAATACGTCCACTGCGGGCACGTCCACGAGTCGCAAGGGTGGGACTTCGTCGGCAACAGCTTGGTAGTGAATGCAGGATCCTTGAGGTCTGGCAACTACGCCGTTGTTGACTATAATGAGAAAAAAGTGCACTTCAAGCGCGTTTAGCGACGAGCACGAGTCTTGGGGAGTCCGGCTTGAACTCTCCTCCGGTCCAATCCCCGTAAGCCTCAACGGGGTGCCAACCGCTCTCCTTCGACATCTTAACAAGCTCGTGGAGTGCATAAAGCCGGAACTGCAGACTCATTTCAGCTACTTTCTTCAATCCTTCATCGCTCTTTTCGTACACGTCTGCCTTGCCCTTGTCCATTGATGTCCAAGGGTCGTATTTGGTGTTGATAATTAGGACCTTGTCGCCGTGTTCCAGCGTCCAGCGGTAGGAGGTCTGAAAGCCTCTGGCCTTCAAGACAGAGTCTCTGTTCTCCACGTCTAACAACAGCAAGCCGTGCGGCTTAGACACCCACGCAAAGTTCCTTAGAATGGCCTTATCTACCTCATCTCCATAAAAGCCGAAGCTGGAGAACCATGATATTATCGCATCAAACCTCAAATCCTTAACCACCTCTATGAGCCGCCTCAAGTCGCCCACTACACACTTAGCCTTGGTCTCGACCCCAGCCCTAGCTATTCTCTCGTTGGCCACCTCTACGAACTTTGGAGATATGTCGACGCCTATGACGTCAAAGCCGTATTCAGCTAAGGCTACCGTTATCCTTCCCGTACCGCAACCTGCATCTAGAAGGAGGCCTTTGCGCACTCCGTGCTTTTTCAGAATCTTCGTTATCAGTGCCACTTGGACCGACGTGGACGCCCAAACGGCCGGAGGCTCTGCGAGCAACGAGGAGTACGCGAACCACCTCACCCAAGTTTCTAGGGTCCAGTCATCCAACGGACGTCCCTCTATGCCTTTGAAGCAGAGGACGAAAAGCTCAGCGGAGGTACGTCATGGCGCCCGGAGGGGGCACCATCTCGAGCGTTATGCTTGCCGGACCGACTACCGCCACCGTTATCTGCTTCCCATAGCCGCGTGCGTTTTCTGTAATGAGGCCGGCGGGGCAAGGGAGTATGCGGTCAGCCTGTTGCACGACGATCCTCCTTTCTCCGTTAACGGTCATCCCGGCCCAGTAGACGTTCTCCCCCAAAGCCACCGTCCCCTCGCCCTCACAGTTTAGGTGCAGTGTCCAGCGCGGCTTCAGGGTAATAATTTGCATGTGCCACGAGTCAACCGACGTCTGGAAGGTCTTCGCCGGACAGATATAATGGACTGTGTGGACGGTCACCGTTTCATAAGCAGTAGTGGGCAAGGTTACTGTAACTGTAGTAGTAAAGCTACTCACAGAGGTTACAGTGACCTCTGATAGATATATCTCTGTCGCCGTAACCTTTGATATGGAAAGGTAGAGCTCCGTGGTTGTGACCGTGGAAACTGAAGTTATGGTATAGTAGCTGTACTTTGTGACAGTAGTTTCGAAGAGTATAAACTTGGTTATTGTCTCTGTTGTCGTACTTACCACTGTTTCTGTGTACGCTATAGTTTCTATTACAAAAGACGTCAACGATTCCGTTACAAATGACATTGGCGAGGACTGCGTAGCTGACGACAGCAAATTTCTTAAAGAGCTTATCTGGGAGTACAGCGAAGTAATGAGCTTCTTCTGAGCCCGTATTTGTGATACCAACATTTCGCTTTCCTCTGCTATTCTGCCACACCTATCCGAGCTTCCGGACGAAGAGAATAGGGAAATCATGCTTAGCAACAAGAAAAACGTTGCGATGTGGGACAGCCTAACCACTCAGCTCACCCACAGCGGAGCACGGTTATGGGGAAGTCCAAGTTTATGCTTCTAGCATCCTGCTTAGACTCTCCCTCGAACCAGTAGTAGAGGGTGCCGCTTACGACCTTCTGACCGGGCTCAAGCGCTATTATTTGGACCCTCAGCGTGACCGCGTCTCCGGGCTCGGCTACCAAGTTCGTCGTAACCAGTCCGGATCCGCCCTTCACTCCCTGTCCGGCGTACACTACGACTCCTGGAGGCACCATCAGCGTCAGCTGCATGTACGCCTTGGGGTTGTTAAGCGGGTTGACGACCGTTAGTTCGAATATGGCGCTCTCGTTCGCGCACACCTTAGTCTTTATCGGTCTCAGCTGGACCTCTAGGGCCTTGTAGACTTTCGCCTTCTGCTCCGGAGTCTGCGCACTGGCCGGTGCTACGAAGAAGAAGTATACGACGACGACAAGCACCAGTATGGCGACGCCAGCGAGCAGCAGAGGGTCGACGATGCCCCTCTTACGGGGGACGCTCATTACTTCCACGCCGAGCGGAGTACTACGAATCGTTCTAATAAGAGTGTGGCTTGACTAGGTGCGGTACTCCTTTGCCAACGAGTAGCATCCTTCACCGTATCTAATTATCCCTTTTCTAATCAGCTCATCTAACACTAAAGTAGGCCTTTTTATGCCCTTCCGCCTGAGCTCTTGTAGAGCTATTATTTCACCGACCGATTTAAAGGTGACGAAATATTCCACCACAACCCTTTCCTCCGGCGTCAAGTCGTGCCAAGGTATCTGCTTCGGCACGCTCCCCCCACCGATATAACCCAGCAGATCTCTACCCTTTAGGCCCCGCCGGAGTCAGCCCCGCCTAGGGTCCGCAGGACTCCATGAGGCGGGGTGTTAACGGCGGGGTACATAACCTCCCGGTTAGGAAGATCTAACGGGAAGAGCTGTGATCGTGGTTATACCTACAGATGATTGTAAGAAGGTAAAGGTGGGGCACTTCGGCGACGCAAGGTATTACCTCTTTTATGAGGTAAAAGATAAGCCACGCCTCCTAAAGAAGATAGAGAACCCATATAAGGATATTGAAGAAGAGCACGGCACGTCGCGCAAACGGGAGAAGATACTCGAGCTTATCAAAGATGCCGACATAGTCGTCTACACTTTCTTCGGCCCCGGAGGAGAGGAGTTTATGGTCAAACACGGGAAGACGCCCATACGCGTAAATCCCGGAGAGGGGATTGATGAGGTACTCGAGCGTCTCCTCGGAGCCGGTGATCCCACCTCACCCGTCGGCAATGCCGGCTCATCCTCACAGGAGTGAGGCGCTGATCGCGTACTTGTAGAGCTTCCTCAAGCAACTCGGGCATATGTGGCCCCCGTAAGGCCTTTCTGGCCTCTTTTCGGTCTTGGAGAGCTTCCGGAGCTCGACGGGTCTTCCCCTAGGCACTCCTCCTAAGGGCCTTCCGCAAACCGCACACTTGGCGGCCTTGGGCTTTCTCTTCTCAAAGTGCACCACGGTCTCGCCGCCCGGGGTCCTCTTGTAGACCCTCCTCCGGCTGTGCGACCTGTACGCGGGCCTTACCATGCTTGGTCCCCCGCGAGGCGCCACGGGATGCTTATATCTTCTCCACGGCCTCCACGAACTTGAGCGCCGCCTTGTCTACCTCTCCTTGTCTGTTGTATATGACATTGACGGCCGCGCCCACCAAAACAGCCGAGGCTATTGCCGAGTTTCTGGCGAACTCCATGAATCTCCTTAGGAATTCTGTGTCCGAGTAATCGCTCCTAACTCTGCCCTTGTCTCCTCTCTGGCGCTCCACTATCTCTTCGGGCGACGCTTCTATCACAAATATTATAGCTGGGTTGAGATTTTCTATCACGTGTTTCGGCAAGCCGGGCCATATGCCCGTGGGGGTGTTTATTGCAGCGTGAGTGTCCACGATAAGTACTCCATCTTCGCCTAGCTCCTTCCTCGCTTCCTCTATTATCGCCTTGGCCGCCAGCGCTTGGAGCTCCCTCTGCTGGCTTAAGTTAAGCTTCCTCATCTCGTCCCTGTGCTTCACCCACCCCCGCTCCACTGCAACCTTGAGCATGTAGTCCCCAAAGTTTGCAACCTTAACCTTGTAGCCCTTCTCTTTCAAAAGCTCAACGGCTTTTGAGGTAACCGTGGTCTTACCGACGCCGGGCACTCCAGTGGCAATCACAACCTTCATTGCGATCACTCTCCGAGTATCTTCCTTATCAGCGGATAAGTCTCTATCGCTCTCTCGCGCTGCAGCATCACGTAGTACTGCTGCAGAATCATCACGGCGAGTAAGAGGCCTGTGCCCGTACCGTAGGCGCCGAAGATGTCCGCTACTATTACCAGCATAGCAACAATTATGCTCGATAGTATAGTGAGCGGGTATATGTACTTGGCCAATATCTTCTCCAAGTGGCGCGGGTCGCTTCTAGCTCCGGGTATGTGGAGGCCGGACTCTATCAGCCTCTCGGCTTGCGACTTGGGGTCTAGGCCGGCTAGCTCCACCCACAAGTACCCGAAGACGACCGAAAGGGCCGTCAGTGCTATTGCGTACGTGAGCATCCTCAAGGGCTCAGAAATGAACGCGAGCAAGCCTCTAGGCGGGGTCAAGTAATGGGCTACTTGAGCCAGCGGACTGTCGGGGACGCTCATGGCAATGGTCTGTATATTAGCAAATATTATTGCTGCCAACAGCACTGGTATGTTAGTCACATAAAGCAAGTTGAGCGGTATCTTTATCCTCATGCCGCGCATTTCTCTCACTACGAGAGGTACTTGTATTTTCACCGAGCTGAGGTATGCAATGACAGCCATCATAGCTATTGTTGCAACGAAGCCCACTAGATCCGGCATTGCGCCTACCGGCACCCTCTCGCCGTTGCACACGACAGTGACGTTGGGCACCTTCGGCGCCCCGAGGGGGTTGCCGAGTATGACTGAAGCCAAACCGCACTGCAACGCCGCGGGCACTAAGCCGGCCCATATCACGTTACCCGCTTGGGCGAACCAGCCGCCGAACTCCCACGCAATGCCGCTCATAACGCTGGCGGCGATGAAGAGGCTTATCCCGCTGCCCAGCCCATAGCCCTTCTGCACCATCTCGTCCATCATTATTACTAATATTGTGGCCGAGGCGAGCAATATCATGTCTAGTATCATTATTCCCGGCGGAGGGGGGCTGTACACCACTCCTCCTCCGGGCCCGGTGGTGGTCCAGAGGCTACCGGAGAGCACTAGCCCTATCGCCTCTACTATACCTAGTATTACGGCAAAACCTTTCTGGGCTAGCGTAAACAGCTTCTTGTCTTCTGGGTCGTTCAGATCCAGATCTATTATTTTAGCGCCCACGAGGAGCTGTATCACTAGGCCCGCGGTTACGATAGGGCCTATTCCCAGTTGCATTAGCGTACCGGCATTCGCGGCGAACACTATGTTCATTAATAGCAGGTTGAAGCTTGTCTGTATGCTGACGCCGGGCAAGGGTATGTTGCTCATCAGCAAGTACACTATCAGTACCAGAGCCGTCCACCAGAGGCGCTTGTACAAGTTGAGGACCCTCTTCGGCCTAGGAACGGCCGGCACGTAGGTGCCCACTTCAGCGAAGAACTCGAGGATCTTGCGTCCGAGGTCCTCCACTTTTAGCGTCCCCGAGTGGCCGTGGGAGATGACTAATAAAAGGCAGTCTCCGCCCCCACCCCGGAGCCGGGGTGCCCGAGCCCGGAAAAGGGGGCGGGCTTAAGACCCGCTGGCGCAGGCCTGCGTGGGTTCAAATCCCACCCCCGGCACCATCACGCCAGCAGGAAGCCTCCCAGCATCAGCGCCACTCCAATCATCCTCAACAGCATCTCAATCGTAAGTGCGTTGACCTCCGGGAAGCCGTAGAGCAGTCCTAGTATAAGCCTTACATCCGTTGCCACGGCATATATCACGAGTCCCAAGAAGAACAACAACAAGCCGATACTTTTGATGCTTTCATAAAGTGAATATACTTCGTAGGCCGCAATTACCGGAAGGACTGTAAAAAGCAACACCTCGCCGACAGGCAACAACGGTTTATAGATGTAGTAACCAATTAGGTATACGATAGAGAAGACCGCGGCGAGGGAAGCCACCGCCCCCAGCCTCTTAAAGCCGAGAGCCTTCAGCAAAGAAAGGACGAGTACGGGAAGGCCTGCGGCAAGCATTAGGGGCCTAAGCTCGCCTACGAAGGCTATGTGTCCCAAGGACAGAAGTATTAAGCCGAGGGCGAAATACCTCAGCCAGTCGAGCGCCTGCGATTTGCTGGAATAATAAATTGCAACTGATGCCATCAACAGCTCCAGCGCCCCCACCGTGCTACTCACTGCCTCGAGGGCGTCCACTTCCTATCATTCCCGCACCTCGGGCATTATGGAGCTTATAGAGCGTCGGTCCCCACGACCCGAAGAGCTCATCCCGTCGCTCGGCCAAGGATTCCTCATCCGCAGCAGCGGGTTCATCATCCTTCAGCGCTCAGCTGTTACGTCATCCTCCACTCGGTCTCTTGTCCCTTATCCAGCAGTTTTATGCCGCGCTTTGCGAGTTCGTCGCGTATGTAGTCCGCGAGCTCCCACTCCTTCTTCTCCCTCAGCTTCTTTCTGACATCAACCAACAGCTCCACAAATGGCTCTATCGGCACAGCTTCCCTCTCGCCGAACACTTCGAACACTCTATCAATTTCATCAAGGAAGTTGAGGAGCGCAAGCGATACCTCCCAGCTACCCTCTTCAAGGGCCTTGTTGCCTATCCTCAAGGCCTCTCTGACCGCCGCCCACGCTTGCGGGGTGTTGAAATCGTTCTCCATGGCCTCGTGGAATTTGGAGCGTATGTTTGATATCTCGTATATTGCTTCTTTCTCCCAGTCCTTCAAGTATCCTTTGGGGTACTCCTTCCTCACTAAGCTTCTTAGCTGATTGACTGTCATCCTCATTCGCTCTAAAGCAGTCTTCGCCTCCTCGAGCCGTTCCCACGTAAAGTCGAGCTCCGAACGGTAGTGTGCCGAGGACAGCCAGAACCGTAGCACTTCGGGTTCGTATTTTGCCAGCACGTCCTTCAGAGCGACGATGTTGCCCAGACTCTTGCTCATTTTTTCGCCTTTTACGGTCAGATATCCTGTGTGCATCCAGTACTTTACCCAAGGCCTCACGCCGAAGCGGGCCTCGCTCTGAGCTATCTCGTTTTCGTGGTGCGGAAATATGAGGTCTCTGGCGCCGCCGTGGATGTCGAACTGCTTTCCGAGGTATTTAGAGCTCATTGTGGAGCACTCTATGTGCCAGCCGGGCCTCCCCTTGCACCAGGGGCTCTCCCACCACGGCTCTCCCGGCTTCGCACATTTCCACAATGCGAAGTCGTACGGATTCTTCTTGTCCTCGACGAAGGTCTCTTGACGCCACATCTTCTTATCCTTTATTCCCGAAAGCTGGCCGTAGTAGGGGTACTTATCAACGTCAAAGTAGACGCCGCTCTTCGTAACGTACGCATAGCCCTTGTCTATTAGATCTTGGACAAACTCTATAATGTCATCTATGTGGTCGGTCACGCGGGGATGTATGGTTGGATAGATCTTTAGCTTCTTCATTAGGTCTAAGTACTCTTTGGCGTAACGGTCAGCCACCTCCTTCCAGCTTATCCCAAGCTCCTTCGCTCTGTTGATTATTTTATCGTCAATGTCGGTTATGTTTTGTACGTGTATGACGTAATATCCTTTAAGCCTCAAATACTTCTTTATGACATCGAAGGCCACCCACGTCCTCGCATGTCCTATGTGGGAATGGTCGTAGACTGTTGGCCCGCAGACGTACATCCTCACCAAGGGAGGGGTCAGCGGTTCGAACGGCTCTAACCTCCTCGTAAGGGTGTTGTAAACCTTCACCCTCACTACCCCCTGCACCTACGCAAAAGCTCTATATACTACTAAGCTTGCCCTCCG
>JAADDE010000035.1 GCA_013154085.1 Thermoproteota archaeon
ATGTGCTTGTCGATTGCGAGCGAGGAGGACTGGAGGACGGCTATGTCCTTGTAGACGTCCACTATGAGGCCGGGGAAGGAGTCGCCGTCGCCATTGATTAGACGGTAGGCCTCATACTTGAGGAGGCTCTTAGCATCTTGCGCCAGCTGGAGTATTTCTGCAAAGAGCTCCTCTGGGCGCTTCGGACACGGCTCGAAAGAGAGAATTCTGACCCCTATCTTGTCTACTA
Source organism: Thermoproteota archaeon (assembly GCA_013154085.1). Lineage (GTDB taxonomy): Archaea > Thermoproteota > Thermoprotei_A > Sulfolobales > Ignicoccaceae > Ignicoccus. Next base: position 230 of record JAADDE010000035.1, read on the forward strand.
GACCGCACGCGAGGTCCTCGTCTCCGTCGCTGAGGGTGACCAGCGAACCTATGGGTGCGCTACCCTTGACCCACCTTCTATAAATTATGGGTTCTCCCCTGAGCAACAGCTTCAAGCCCTCTCCATAGACCAGCGCTCTCACTCCGAACCCTCACGAAAGTGCCGTTCGGATCACCTAAAATGGAGCGTATTACCTCGCGCGAAGCTTTTATTAAGAGTGGCTCTCTAGGTTGAACCGAGAGGTGGAGAAGATGAGGAGGAGCAGGTTGTTGACTGTCGGCGGCATCGGCTACATGGCCGTACTGGCTATTGCCGCCTTCATGATAGCCATGGGTGCGGCCGGCCTTCTCGTAAAGGTGCTGGCCGCCGCCGGCGCGCTGCCTCCTAACATCGCCGAGGCCGCCAAGGTCTTGCCGGGCCTCGGTGCGAGCGTGACCGCCGACCCGGTCGCCGGCCAGCTGAGCAGCATCTCCGTCTCCACTAAGTAAAGGGCTTGAAACACCCGTCGTTTTTTGTGCTCCCCACGTACCTTTAATAAAGCGTCCCACTCCCCTCCCACAGGGTCAGATCCGTGAGCGGCGGGAATACACTGCTGATCCAGCGCACCCGCGACGAGCTCATAAACAGAATAGAAAATAAGGTAAAGGAGATGAGAAAGTATATTATCGAAATGGCTAGCGTTGAAAAGACCGTACACTTAGGCTCCAGCATGTCGGTGGTGGAAATACTGGCAACCATATGGTTCGGGGCTATGAAGCCGCGCAAGTGCGACGAGGCTCCGACCGAGCACGACTGGCTAATTTTGAGCAAAGGCCACGCGGTACCGGCTTTCTACGCGCTCCTCGCTTCTGCCGGGTTAATACCCAAGCACTGGGTTCGGACCATCAGGGACATAGCAAGTCCCCTTCAAGGTCACCCGGACGACACGCTCGCGTGCGTTGACGCGCCGACCGGTAGCTTAGCGCAGGGGTTCAGCTTCGCCACCGGTGTTGCGAAGGGACTGAAGATGCTGAAGAGCGAGAGGAGGGTATACGTGGTCTTGGGCGACGGCGAGCTCGACGAGGGGGAAGTGTGGGAAGCCGCCTCAACGGCCGCCGCGCTCAGGCTGGACAATCTAACTGCCGTAGTGGACTGGAACGGCTTCCAGCTGGACGGAGAGACGCATAAGGTCAAGAACAAGGGAGACTTGATAGGCAAGTGGAAGTCCTTCGGCTGGCATGTCATTGTGGTGGACGACGGACACGACGTCTCTCAGCTCCTCGATGCGCTGGAAGAATCGAAAAAGATTAAGGGAATGCCTACGGTCATCTTGGCCAAGACTGTGAGGGGCAAGGGGGTGCCCAGCATCGAGGGCACAAAACAGCAGAGGATAAGTCCTTCGGAGGCAAAGCACTTGCTCGAGAACCTAGAGTGAGCTTAAATTGTTGTCTGCCGTGCGGGGCTGGGTGATAGGCGTTCCGATAAGGGACTGGCCCTACGAGAAGCTCCTAGAGAGGGCCTACAGCATGTTGCCCAGCCGTGTAGAGCACAAGGAGAGGTTCCAAGTGCCTAAGCCGAAGGTGCTCATAGTAGGCGACAAGACTATAGTCCAGAACTTCAAGCAAATATGCGACGTCTTGCGGAGGGAGCCAAAAGTAGTAACCAAGTGGTTCGCCAGGGAGCTCGCGGTTCCGGTGCAGATAGGCGAAAGGGGAGAGATGATCCTAACCGGCCGCTTCTCCTCTCAAATAATAGAGAAGCTGCTGCAGAGGTTCGTGGAGCAGTACGTGATATGCCCCACTTGCGGCGGTCCCGACACGGAGCTGGTCAGGCTGGACCGCAAGGTGTGGATCCTCCGGTGCCACGTGTGCGGCGCCGAAACGCCGGTGCCCCCGCTGTGAGGTGATGCGGCGTGGTGAAGTACTGTCCCCGATGCGGCGCGCCCATGGAGCTCAACATAGAAAAGTCCGTGTCCCACGATGGAAGCATAAGGTTCAACTACTTCTACCGTTGCAAGGGATGCGGCTTCAGGCTGGACGACGCGATACTTGTGATGAAAAGGGTGGAGGGCGGCTACCAAGCAACGGCGGTGGAGCTCGGTTAGCCCTCTTCCTTAACCGCTTCCGCAGTCCCCACTCTCCGGAACCACACGCTGTCGAGCAACGCCAGCAAGGGTACAGACAGCAGAGGGAGGAGGAAAATATTCCAGTCTATTACTATCCTCTTTATCAAGTAAATCTGCGACAGCACGGAAATGCCTACGATGCTCAAAGAATAGCTCAGCAGAGGCGTGAGCACGCTTGCCAGCAACGCCACCAAGCCCCACCTAACGAACGACGCCACGTAGTAGTCTAGAGACGTTGCCCCGAGAGCCTTCAAAATTGCGAGCAACTTGCTCTTGATGACAACATCGCTGAATGTAAAGGTAAGTAAGGCAAGAATTATTATGGAGAAGTTGATAAGAGTTGTAAGAGTAACGGACGTTGCGACGAAGTTTATATTCATCTTTAAGTTGTTCTTAAAGCTCTCCCAAGTAGTAGAGCCGGCAGCATAAGCGTTGCCGATGAGGATTCCTTGCAGTTCCTTCGCCGCCAGCACTTGGTCGTCTGCCGTCGCATATACCGTGAAGACGTTGTACTCCTTCTTCGGGAGGAGCTCTTTCGGCAACATGATCGACGGAGGGAACGCCGGATCTGCCATTATGCCGCTCACTCTCACGTCGTATGTCCACGTCCCTTCCTTTGCTGTCACGATTAACCGCACTGTGTCGTTTACCTTAATATTCATGATATTAGACAGCAAGTCGCTGACCGCTATTTCAAGCCCCTTTGGCCTTCTGCCTTGAAGGATCTTGGGGCCGACGTCAGCGCACGAGCCCTTGAGCGCTTCAACGCAGGAGGTCGCGAACACGCTCATCTTGCGTCCGTCTTTCTCTATTGTTGCCTTAAAGTTCACCGAACCGTACAAGTTTTCGATCCACAGGCTGAGAGACTTTGTGTGGTTGGACTCCTTGAGTTGCTCCAAGACGAATGGCACTGGGGGGCTTATCCTCGGTATCCTCAAGAATGTGACGCTGACATCGAAGCTCTTTGGGTACTCTAGGGTTTTCAAGCTTTCTCCTAATATGAGCGGGACAACAATTAAGCTCAAGGACAGCGAAAGCAGAACCAGCGCAGCCGACGCCCTCCAGAGGACGCTGCGAATTTCCGAAAGCGCTACCATGACGTTAAACGGCAAGGAGCTTTCTACCTTCAACTTGATTCTTATTCCATAGAACCGGAGGGCCTCTACTACGTTCATGCGCGAAATAACAAGCATGGAAACGGCTACTGTAAGAAGTGTAGTAAGTAAGGCAAGCATCATTATTATTAAAATGTCTGAGGCATAAAGGTTGAAGCGTACGAACCCCTTGAGGGGCTGAAGCCTGGGGTGCGACAGCGCCGCCTCGACCGCGTGAACCGCGAAGAGGTAGCCTATCACTAAGGCCAGAACGGCGCCGACGAATATTCTGGTGCCCCAGAGGGCCAAGAGGTACTGGCCCATGTCGCGCTTGCTTGCTCCCAGCGCCCTCAGAGAGGCTACCTCGCGCACGTTCCTTTCTATGTATAGTATTGCAATCACCATTAGCACTACCGTTACGACGGACCACGAGACCGTCGAGAGGAACTGCAGAACGTTGCTCGTTTCAAGTATTACATCTTCTCCCGGGTAGAACAGTAGGTCGTCTTTGCTGTAGAACGTCAATGCAATGAATGAATTAACCTTTTTTAAAGCATTCAAAACCCTGTCGAGCGCCTCTGATCCGTCCACGTCCTCCTTTAAGGAGACGCTGTAGACCGTGTACCCTCCGAAATCTAAGACGAGCCTCTTTCCTTCCTCTTCGTTTAAGAAGAGCACGGGCCCCGCTGGCAAGGGAAGGCCGCCCTCCGCGTAGCCGACTATAGTCTCTCGGAAGGGTTCAACGGGGCGCAGGGTTATCATGGGGTACACCTCTAAGGTCATGCCCGGCCTCAGAAACGACGAGCCCTCTCGGAGTAGCACTGCCTCTCCTTTCCTCAGCGGAGGGGCCTTGAAGCCTCCGAGGAGGGTGTCCTTCCTGTACGCGGCTTCCGTATAGCCGAGCAACAGCGGGAAAGTGCGGTTCCCGTCGCTGCCGTAAGACGGGACCACCGCGTACCCGGTGAAGTCCTCGACCCATGCATAGGTGGAGAACAGGCGATCCACCTGGTACGGTATGTAGCCTATGACTATCACGTCGCCGTAGCTCATTCGGAGGTAGTTCCCGAAAAGGGGGAGGAGGGTGGCCCTAAGCACGCTCGCCGAAGCGTAGAGGCTTAGGGCAAAGGCCACCATTAGGGATATCGCCAGCGTCTCCAGAGCCCTCTTCCTAGCCACCTTAAGTCCTATTTTGACCATCAGCACCTCAAGACACCCCGCTCCATCTGGCACACCCTGTCCGAGACAGACTTGAGCTCCTCTTCGTGTGTGCTGACCACCACGCACTTCCCGGAGTCGGCAAGGGAGCGGAGCACGGAGGCTACTTTCGATCTGTTTTGTGGATCTAAGTTAGACACGGGCTCGTCCGCCACCACGACCTTAGGATCGTTTGCTAAGGCCCTAGCGACTGCGACCCTCTGCTGCTCTCCGCCGGAGAGCTCAGCCGGGTACCGGTCGGCCTTATCAGCCAAGTCCATTAGCTGAAGTAGCGACCTAGCCCTCCTAAGCGCTCTGTCCCGCGGAACGCCGTTGAGCTCCATTGGCAACAATATGTTTTCCAGCGCCGTCAAAGTTGGAATCAGCTGGACGTTCTGGAATACTATTCCTACGTTCTTCCTCCTCCACTTAGCCCTCCACTCTTCGCTCTTCCTTATCCTGGTTCCCATGTGGTATACCGATCCCTTATCTGGGTAATCTATGGTTGACACGACGTTCAAGAGCGTGCTCTTGCCGGCTCCCGACGGACCGACTACGGCCACCAGTTCTCCTTCCCTTACCTCTAGGCTTACCCCCTTCAGGACGACTATTCTTTTGTTGCCCAACTTGTAGGACTTCCACACGTTTGTCAGCTCTATGCACGTCACAACAGGTACCGACGGCCAGCTCTAGGTCAAGCGCTAAAAGCGTTCAAAGCCCTTCCGACCCTTCGGTCATCCTCCGGAGGTCCGGGGAAGGGGTCCACCCCTCGACGGCGTCGTAGTATATGAGGCCGTCCTCGCGGAGGGCCTCGAAGAGCTTGAAGAGCCTCTCGTCCTCCAGCGCCTCAGCCACCTCATCCTCGGTGCCGCCGGCCTCCCTGAGCCGCTCCCAGAACTCCTCCCAAGCCTCGGGGTGCACCACTATCCTCCCGCGCCGCGTGGTTTCGATCACCACTGCCCCGCTCCTCCGGAGCTTCTCAATGAGCTTGTCGACGTTTCTCGCGAAGGACATGTCTTCCTCAAAGTTCACCTTTCTTTCCTTAAGCACATCAATGGCCGTCTTCCTCTGCTTCTTTTCTTGCCGCCTCTCAGGCCTCTGCGGCTCCGCTCTGGGGAGCTCCGGCTCTGGACGCTCAGCCTTCTCCTTCTTCACCGCCGACTCCAGCTCCTCAAGCCTTTCCATGATCTCGCCCAGCTGTCTGTGGAGCGCATCCACCTTCTGGCTCCATGGATTTATCATGTCCACTATTTTCCTTTCCACCTTCTTCGTAACCTCGTCAACTATTTTATTTACCAACTCTTTCGTGTCGACGTCTCCCAGCTGAACGTTTTGGAGCGCTTCCTCAATGAGCTTCCACACCGCCTCTTGGAGGGCGGGCGGAAGCTCTCCCTTCTCTATGCGCTCGATCCGCGCCTCCAAAGCCCTTGGGTTGAAAGGCGTCCTCTCTAACTCCCTCGAGAGGACCTCCAAGACGTACTCGCTGACCAGCGAGTACCCTTCCTCCTCTGCCCTCTTCTTTAGCTCATCATAGAAGTCATCGCTGATCTTCAATATTACGTGCTTCGCCAAACCTCGGACCCAAGCGTTATGGTCCCCTGCCCGCATAAACTGAGGCGGTGCTAGCGTGAGGAAGGTAGTGCCCGTACCGAAGGAGTTCGATACCGGCGACAGGTTCGTGGCCTTAGGCACGCTACCCCTCTGCGAGGACTGCTTCTTGAGGGAGCGGTGCAAGGAGTACAAGAAGGGCTGGATCTACGAGGTTAAGGCTAAAGTAGGAATGGTGGAGCACGACTGCAAGATCCACGGCAAAGTAGTGATGGGAGAGGTGGAAGAGGTGGGGGTTCCGCTGGTGATACCGAAGAGGCTGGCCATCGAGGGGGTTACGGTCGAATATACGCCTACCCGCTGTGGGGAAAGGAATTGTCCGTTCTGGAAGGACTGCTCGAGGAGCATAGGGGACAGAGTTAAGATAAAGGTAAGGGAAGTTCTGGAAGACGTGGAGTGTCCGAAGGGATACTCCTTGGTTAAGGTGATAGGATTGCCCGTAGAGGTTGTAAGGAAGAAAAGGTTTAAAAAGAGGCATAGGGGCCGGTAGTCGTGGGGGCTGGCCCCGTAGCTCAGCTAGGACAGAGCGCCGGCCTCCTATCCGGTGCGGGGTTTGGGAAAGCCGGTGGTCCGGGGTTCAAATCCCCGCGGGGCCGCCACAGCGCCCACCACGGGCTCCACCACTTCCTTCCACACGTCCCTCACCAGCACTGCGACCAGAAAGCCTCCCACGACGTCCAGCGGATAGTGAACGCACAGCTCGATCCTTGACCAAGCGACCAAGAGCGCATATGCAAGGGCGCCCTTCCCCCCGAACCTAAGGGCCAGCCAAAACGCGCGCGCCGCGTGTCCGGACGGGTAGCCGGGCGTGCTCAGAGGAACTGGGCGGGGGGTGTTGAAGAGGTACTTGAGGACCAAGACAGCAACATTGAGCAAGAGTGCTTCCAGAAGCGGGGCCTTGCCGAGCTTCTTCCGGTGAGCCAGGAGAATGACCCAGAGGAAGAAGAGCGGGGCCTCCATGGTTAAGCTCAGCGCCCAAGCAATGCCCTCCAAGCCGGGCACTTTAACGCAAGGCAGTGCTGTGGAGAAGGGCGCCAGCAAAAACAGCAAGGCGGCGCTAAGCAGCGGCCTCCAGCTCCTCGCCATCGGGCGTTACCACTTTGCCGCCTGCTGCCTTGACCTTTTGTATGGCCTTCTTCGTCGCTTTTGCAACGATGACAGTATAAGATCCCTTAACCTTCCCAAATCCCAACAGCTTGTTGTAGCCAAGCGCCGCTAGGTCTATAGTAGCAGTGTTCAGCTTGCGGGCTATCTCGTCCAGCTCGCCCACGTTTATCTCGACGTACTCCACCCTGTCCTCCGGAGGCAAGTGGAATCCGTACTTGCCGAAGTAGCCGGGTGACTTCGCGGTCACCCACGTCCAGAAGTGCTTATGCATGCCGGCCCTGCCGAAGCCTCCTCTGGCGCCGCTACGCCTATGCTGGCCTATCCTACCCCAGCCCATGGTCCTCGTCCTGCCCCTCAACTTCCTGCTCTTCTTCCTCCGACGGACGACCATTTCGCAAGTCCCCCGGTGCCCCGGCTAAGGGACTTTATATTGATGAATGCCTTGGCGGGAGCCGGGAAGTCGTGAAGAAGACGGCAAGCAGGAGCGTCGGCAGGATCGTAGAAGACGTTATAATTTCTGCAAAGAAGGAGCTCATGATAGCTACGCCGAAAATCTCGCCGGAGTACGTTGAAATGATACTCGAGAAAGCGGAGGAAGTAAAAGTGAAAGTAGTTACGTCTGACATAAAGGCCTTGGAGAGGCTCGTCGAGCCTTCAGAGGAGGGCTCAAAGCTCCCCTTAACCATTGCCGGGACGAGTGCCGTCTTGCTCCTTATGGGTATTACCTTCAAAATCCCGATATTTGTGCTGGCGTCATTGCCACTGTTTATATTCTCGATAGTCTACGGCAGTGCAGTTGTTGAGACGGTTAGGAGGAGCAACGTCGAAGCGAGGTACTTGGAGGACTTGGAGGAATCTATTTACGTCAATGAAGAAAGGGGCGTCAGAGGACCTCCCTTAAGGCCCTTAGAGCTGTGGGAGGAGTTCCGGGAAGCTGAGGTCTATGAGGGTCATGAAGTGCAACATCTGAGGGAGAAGTTCGAACGCTTATGGAACAAAGCTAAAGCATTCTGATAACTAGCTCGTTTATCGCCTCTCCTCTGTAGCCCGCCTCTCCCTCAGAGCCGTAGGGCTTCTTGATGCTCTTCCGGAATCCGCCGCGCGGCGGGTGGAGGCGGAAGAACGGCTTGATGGCTTCCTGTTTGTGAAGCACTATTTCGCCGCTGAGTATCTTCTCCGCGAGCTCCTCGAAGCTGCTGACGCCGAACTTTTCCTTAATGTACTCCTCCGTCAGTCTCTTGTCTCCGGGGGCCCTTCCGCGCTCTTTTAACAGCTTGGCCAAGGTATCCTTGTTGACCTCTCCCCACGTTATCCACGCTTGGGCCTTCCTAAGCATGCCCTCGAGGCCCGGTAGGTCCGCCGGGTAGATGACGGCTGCATAGCGCCTCAGCAGCCTCAAGTTCTCAAGCGTCTTCCTGACGTCCGGATGGGCATCTGGCTCCCCTTTTATCCGGATGATTAGGTAATGCTTCTTCACGGGGCATCACCTCAAGGTAACCTTTACCCAGTCCCACGGAGCTAGGAAGCGGTACGTCTGCTTGAGGGCGTTGAACGTAGCCTTGGCGAAGTTGTGCGTGGTCCTCGTTTCTCCTTCCGTATGGGTCCATACATCCTTTATGCCGGCATATCTGAGCACCGCTTTGGCCACGTCGCCTGCGACCAAGCCCGTGCCTCTAGGAGCCGGTTTGAGCACTACCTCGACGCTTCCGCTCTTCCCCCTCACGGTGAAGGGCACGCTGTGGGGCTCGCCGCACGTACACTCCCAGCTTCCGCACCCTCTTCTGATCGGAGTTATGTTGAGCTTAGCATTTGCCAGAGCCTTCTGGATGGCGAACCTCATCTGCTTAGCCTTGCCCATTCCAAGGCCTACGAGTCCATTTTCATTGCCTATTACTACCAGTACCCTAAGCCTTGTAACCCTTCCCGCGTCTGTCACCTTCTGCACCAAACTGACGTCCAGAACTTCGTGCTTCAAGTCTGGGACGAGGTAGTCTACTATCTCGGGTTCCAGAATGGGCAAGTTCTTCTCGAATAACTCATGTATGCTGGTTATTTTGCCTTCCTTGACTAGCTTGCCCACCCTTGTTCTGGGCACCCACTCGTCAACCGGCATCGGGGCAGACACGACTCACCACCCGCGTCAGGCCGCTGTGACGGCCTTATAGTCTTCGAGTATCTTGGCCTTTACTTCTTCGAAGTGCTTGGGGTACTCTTCGGGGCTCAGCCCCCTCTCCAAGAGCTTTGCGAACCTCTTCTGATACTCCTCGGGCTTCTCTTCCTTCAGCGACTTGGCAAAGGAGGCTATATGCTCCCCCTTTATTCTGCTCTCCTCGGGCACTACGTCGCCCACCGGCACCTCCAAGCCGACGTCGTTTGCCGCCTTGATTGCCGCAAATACCCTAGCTCCCTTAGTAGGCTTGTGGAGGCCTATGTCCGGCACCGCGTAGCTCAGCCCGGCCTTCTTGGCCCTTAGGGCTGCGAGCAAGCCGGTTAGGTAAACGGCCGGGAGCGAGTTGCCGTAGCCCTTCCAGCCGTACTTCTTCTCGAGCTCTCTCGAATGAGCTGCGGCGATTACTTTGTCCCCCTCGGGCGAGAACTCGACCACTTGGACCCACACGTACTTGTTTGTCTTCCTTACGACGAAGCGCGGGTGGCGCGACAGTGCCATGGAGTAGCGCTTGTAGTAGTTCGTCTTGCCCTCCCTTCTGCGGCGCCTCGGAACCTTGTAACGCGGTCCCCTAGCCACCTTACCTCACCTCTATCCCGTACTTCTCCCTCAAGTACATCTTGAGGTTGCTCAAGCTGTCGAACATTCCACCCTTGGCCTTCATGTAGAGCTCGCGGTAGGTGCGGCGGTCTATCACCTCGTGGTCCCGCAGGTAGCGCAAGTACCTGCGTATCTTCCTTATGCGGTGCATCCAAGCCTCCTTAGGATCTTGCCTGGCAGTGGCCTTGCCCTTCCTCTTGCCGTAGCCCCTCCTTCTGCCCTTCTTCCTCTGCTCGTGCCTTATCTTCCACCGGACGCGGCTGTTGCCCTTCTTAGGCTCAACCTTCACGACGCCCTCTTTTATAAGCCTGCGGACGTCGTCCTTCGAAACGGCTTCGGCTACCTCGTCGAGCCTTCTGGGGTCTATCCATATCCTGCTCTCGCCTACTCCCAAGATCTCGGCAGCCAGTCTGGCTACTTGATCGGGCCTCATGCCTTCGCACCCCCGTTCGCCACGCGTATGCCCAGTTCTTGAGCCCTCTTGAGTATCTCTTGCCTCTTCCTCTTCCCTACGGAAGAGGCTATGTATACTATGTGCTTATCCTTGTCCACCTTCTCAAGCTCCTTTACGTTGTGAACTATTACGGGCTTCAGACCGCTGGGATGGAGGTCTCTGTACTGCTTCGGGGTTCGGTATCCTACCTTAACTATGGGCGGATAGCCCTTGAGCTGTAGCCTGCTCTTGTTATCGTTGCCCTTAGGCTTCCTCCACTTGTAGCCCCTCTCAAGCCGGTAGTACCTCCACCAGTGGTAGCGGATGAATTCTGGCAAGTCGTTCCGCCAGCTGACTATCTTCTTCATGGCCTTCCTTTTTTTCCTGAGCTCCTTTAGGACCGCTTCCCTCTTTTTAATTATTTCGCCCGGCTCCATTAGGACATCACCTCTTTCGCGTAGATATAAATACCGTCCATGAATACCCTCCTATCGAATTCGGTTATCTTCGTCGCTTGCTCTATGTTTGCCGCTGTTTGGGCCACTTTTTCTATATCTATGCCCTCGATCACGACGTCCCTTCCTTGCACTTTCACCGTCACACCCGGCAAAATCTTGGCCTTGCGGGGGGCCTTCTCCCCTATGAAGTTGTGTATTTCCACGGTATCGCCTACGACCTTAACGGTTATGGGAAAGTGAGAGAACACTATTTTCATTTTGTATCTCCACCCCTTAGTAACGCCAGTTATCATGTTCTTTATGTGGGCCGCTATGGTGTTCACTAGAGCCTTCCTCTTCCGGTTGGCGAAGAAGGTCTCCACCAATACGTACCTCTTTCCTTCTTCCTCGAAGTGCCTTATCCGTATGCCCTTCGCGTGGGAGAAGTCCCTCTCGAGCTCTCCCTTGGGGCCCCTGACGCGGACCTTCGAGCCCTCTATACTCACCTCAACTCCTTCTGGCACTTCCACCAGCGCGTGCACCCAGACGGCCTTCGCCATTTTTCGTTGCCCCACGTGCGGGCGCTACGGGGATTTAAGGGGTTCCGAGGGCCCAGCCCTCATGTACCCTGTAAAAAACGGTGCTTAGCCTACTATGACTATGTTATCGGGCGGATAACCCATTTCTACAAGGAGTTCTTTTACTCTATCTCGGTGGTCTCCTTGAAGTTCTATGCGCCCGTTCTTAACAGTTCCGCCCGTGGCCAGCTTGCTCTTGAGTTGCTTGGCTATCTTCTTGAGGTGCGCATCGTCTAGATTGAGGCCCTCTATTATCGTAACCTCTCTGCCCCATTTCCTCTTCTCTATTTTGATCTTTATCAGCTCCTGCTGATCCATCATGAGCTGTTCGCATATCTCCGGAGGCAGTCCTCCGCACACGGAGGGGTCCAGCATCCCCATCCTCAGCCCTTCGGGATTGTAGTCCAAAATGTTCCGTTTATAAAGAGTTGGTCGGACCCGCGAGGGGGCTGAAGGTGACTAAAGAGATAGTATACAAGTGCGCTAGGTGTGGAGCAATAATCAAGAAGGAGGACTTAGAGAAGCTGAAGCTCGGAGTCAGGTGTCCTCGTTGCTACTACCGCATACTGTACAAAATCCGCACCAGCGGGCGCGTATACTTCAAGGCCGTTTGAGGGATGATCGGGTCCTCGAACACTGAGCGTGATGATGACTGTAGCCCGCGAGTGACTTATCCGTACTTCCGCTGGGCTCGCGCGGGGGCACAACCTTGAGGGGGAGCGCCAGGCTTACTGTATACCTCGCCAGTCCGGTGGACCTCGTGAAGATAGCCAGCGAGATGGCCCGCCGCGGTCTCTGGGTGGCCAAGGTACTGCCTACTGAAACGGGCTTTGAGGTGCTGGCACCGGAGCCGGGACTCTTAGGAGTGAAGAGCACTGAGGAGGAGTTCGAGTACAAGCTATACGCGGCGCCGGAGGGCACGAATCTGAGCTTGTTTGGCGATGCAAAAAATTTCTTCAGCAAGGTTGCCGAGCTAGTGAACTATTTGGTGATCGGCGGGTGCAACGAGCGGTGCATTGCTCACGCTGAGCTTAACGCGAGCTTTGATGTGGAGGGAGCGTGTTCATTTGGGACCGTTGAGATTGAAGACCTCGGATCTCTGGAACTGAGGGGGTTGGTCGCGAGAGGCGAGGGAGAGGGCCTGAGCTTGGTCCCGCTCAGCTCCGACAACTACCTCATGATATATTCCGTAGTGGGCGAGTGGAACACCGTCAAGGGAAGAGCGTTAAGTTTACACGCCCTGGCTCCCAAGATGTGGGAGGTGCTAAAGTCTTGGACTTGTCGTCGGTAAAAGTGGTGGCCGCAGACGTTGATGGCACTTTGACTGAGGGCGTGAGCTTTCTGCTAAGCTTAGAAGCGATAAGGGCCTTGAGAGAGCTGGAAAGGGCCGGCATAAAGGTGATACTCGTATCTGGAAACAGCAGACCCATCACGCTGACCCTAAAGAGGTACCTGGGTACAACGGCTCCAGTAGTATACGAGAATGGGTGCGGTTGTGGGGACTATAGTTGGGAGGACTACGTAGTCGAACGCAACATGTGCATGCTTGCAAAAGAGGCGGCTGACATGTTGCTGAAAGTGCTCTCCGTCAAGGGCTGGAAGCCCTCCTGGCAAAACCCGTGGAGGAGGTGCGACTTCGCGATAAACGCGCCCGGCGGGGAGGCCAGCGAAGAGGACGCTCAGAAGGCCTACCAGATACTGGACGAGCTCGGATACATCAAACAAGGGCTTGTTGTAATGGCCAGTCGCCACGCCGTCCACATAATGCCCAAGGGGTGCGGAAAGGGTAAAGGCGTCAGGAGGGTGGTAGAAAGACTTGGCTACGAGATGAAGGACGTGCTCGCCGTCGGCGACGCGGAGAACGACGTAGACATGATTAAAGAAGCTGGAATAGGCGTCGCAGTTGCTGATGCACAAGAGGTCCTCAAGAGAGTGGCCGACATAGTTGCTCCCGAGCCCGCCGGGAGGGGGTTCGCGTGGATAGCGAAGAAGGTCTTGGAGGCAAGGTCCTCGTCTTAACTCAGTGTACGAAGAGGAAGAGAAGGGCTCCGGGCCCAGCTAAGCTCGTCTATTCTGGAAGCGTCAAGAACCTCTTCCTCTTTAGCGAGAGAGTGGGGGCGAAGTGCTTTATTATAAGCGCCAAATATGGTCTGATCTCCTGCGACGAGTACATTGAGCCCTACGACCTTTATTTGAAAGACCTAGGATTAGAGGAAAAGGCCTCTTTGAGGGACGCCCTATCGTCACGTTGCAAGGAGGTAGAGGGGCCTTGGCTGGCCGCTGTGGTGAACACATCTAGAGAGTACTCCGAGGTGTTTGGCTGCAAGGTGCGCGCCGAATATGCGCTCTTGATAGGCAAAGGCGCGCGCGTGGAGGCTGAGGTGGTCTATCAGGTAACGCCTAAAACGCTGGGAGAGAGGGCCTCGTTGCTGAAGTTGCTAGGAGGGTTGAAGAACGTTGAGGACCTTCTTCGACTTATTGAGGAGGGAGCTAGAAACGGAAGGGGCTATCTCCATAAACGCCACCGAATGGGAAGACATGATTAAAGAGTACAGAACCTTTGCCATAAATTGTTCAGAGGCGACCAACAGGGAGAGTTGCGACAAGAGGTTGAAAGATTACAAAGAAGCATTTAAGGACCTCGTAAAGTTGAGGGTATACAAGGTGTTGAAGGACGAAGTGCTCCCCGAAGAGGCGGTTGACAAGCGGTTCTTGACTCTGGTAATTAGGCTCGTTAACGACTTCGTGAGCTCCCTCGACGAGGTGGTGGCAGACGAGAAAGGGAGGGTGTTCGTAATAGTAAAGAGAAGAATAGAGCTGGGAAGGGCCATCGCAGAGCCGGAGGAGCTGGTTATGATGGACTTGATGGAGGCTGTGGCGCTGAGTGCGTTCGGGTATGTGGAGTTGCTGAGGCTGCCCGTGGAGGCTTCCGAGAGGTATTCGTGGATAACTGCCGAAAGGATATGATTAAATCCACTTGATCAGTCCGAACCTCTTAACTCCCATGGCTTCGAGCGCTCTCCTAACGACGCCCGCACCCACAGCCTTAGCCGCCTTGTCGGGAAACTTTAGGAAGTCCTCCTTGCTCCTTATTCCGACCTCCCACAGCAACCGGGCCCTCACTCTGCCTATGAACGGTATTTGAACCAGCTCTACGAGCTCCTCGGCCACGCCGTACTTCAGACGCACCTCCAGCTTCTTCATGGCTTCTGCGTGCGTGTTCAAGCCCTCAAAGGTCGCTATCTCGGAATAGGCGTGGACCAGCCAGGCGGCCGTGTCGCTGTAAACCCTGACGTCGCCCGGGTAAACGTTGTACCTTTCTGCTATCGTATCCTCGGGGACTTCGTTTATCCAGTCTTCGAGTATTGATGCTACCTTGAGTGCCGACAGCCAAGCGGCCTCGGTCACGTAGTCCGAGGGCTCCTTTAGGAGCAGTTCGTCGTACCTTTCATCCGATGCTCTTAACAGGGACTTAACTTCTTTCGAAGCTATCCCTCTCTTGGGCATGTCGGGGGTGGAGGAGATCAAGTGCAAGTAGCCCCAGGGGCTGGTCTTCCCCTTCCTCTTCTTGAGCGCGTCCAGCACTATCTTCGCTCCGAGGGGGTCTACGTACTGCTTCGCGACGAGCTCGCCGAGCGGCGTGGCGCGGGATCCGGCCACCAAGCGTGCCCTCTCTAAGAACTCTAAGGCGCGCTCCGCGTCCTCCAGCGCCCTCTCAGCACCTTCTGTCACGCCGAATAGTGTATCCTCAATGAAATCTATCAGACCGTTCTTATCCCTTATAACTTTGGAAGCTATAAGGCCCAGAAGCGAGCGCCTCAAGGCCCTGGCGCTCGTAAGTGCGCTCTCCACATCTTCGGGGCGTCCGAGCACGTAGTGTTCGTAGAGCTCCACGGGGTCCGTGTAGGGCCTCGCGACCAGAACGGAAGTGCCCACCTCGTCGAGCCCCGCTCTGCCGGCTCTGCCGGCCATCTGCTTGTACTCGGACACGCTGATCGGTACTTCTCCCTCGTCGCCGTAGCGCGTGTACTTCTCAATTATTACCGCTCTGGCCGGCAAGTTGACGCCAGCCGCCAGGGTGGGCGTTGCCGACACGAACTTGATTGCGCCGCTCCTAAACGCTTCCTCCACCAACATTCTGGCCTCGTTCGTCAGACCGGCGTGGTGGAACGCTACCCCCTTCTCTATCATGCTTGCGAGCTTCTGCCCCAGCTCGCCCTCAAGCTCTATCCGGGCACGCTCAGCCCAGCGCTTGGAATCACTACCGCCTCTGACGAAGCGCGCCATCTTCTTTGCAACGGTCTCGGCCCTCTTTCTCGTAGAGGCAAAGTAAAGCACTTGGCCTTCCCGGAGCCACACCAACGAAGCGTCTAGGGCGGGCTCTCCCGTGACCCTTTCAACCCTCTCCTCTCTGTCTTCAAACAATATGACATAATCCTTTGGATCCATCACTCCTTCTTCGAGCTCAACCGGTCTCCACTCGTCGTATATCAGCTCGGCCTCCAACCAGCTTGCCAAGACCTCCGGGTTGCCCACAGTGGCCGAGAGGGCCACAATCTGTTTCCCGAGCCTCTTGAGCTGAGTTACCACGACCTCCAACGTCGGTCCCCTTTCTTCGTCGCCTACGTAATGGATCTCGTCAACGACAACTGTGCCGACTCCCTTTAGCCAAGCCGCGTTGTGTCTCAAGAGAGAATCCATCCTCTCGTAGGTAGCGACCAAGATGTCGGCGTTCCCCACTTGAGGTGCGTGGTAGTCGCCCACGCTCAGAACTACATTGAAGTCCGGAAAGACCTTCTTCAAGGAGAAATACTTCTCAAAGGCCAAGCTACGCAGGGGGAGCAGATACACCGCCTTGAAGCCGCTGTCCAAAGCGTTCTTTATTGCTATTTCTGCCACCAGTGTCTTGCCGGAGCCCGTAGGTGCGGAGACCAGCACGTTCTTGAAATCAATGAGTCCCGAATCAAGGGCCGCTTTCTGTACCGGGAAGAGTCTGTCGTAGCCTCGCTCCTTCAGCCACTCCAGTACGCTAACCCCGGACCCCTCGAGACCCTTGAGCGTGCGGGTAAAAGTAACACTAGGGGAGTAACGCAACTTACGTGTGCCTTTTCGGCACAAGGGGCGCGGAAAAATGCGGGTAACGGTAGAGCCTTCGGTAGTGGAGGGCGTTCTGAAGGCGCCGCCCAGTAAGAGCTGGGCACAGAGGGCGGTGTTCCTAGCTCTGCTGGCTGATGGGAAGAGCGAGTTCGCGAACTTACCACAGTCTGACGACGTCAAGGCAAGTCTCGAGGCCGTGAAAGCGTTCGGTGCCGAAGTTGAGGGACACAAAATAGTTGGCGGGAAAGTGATGGTCCCTGAGAACGTAATCGACATGAGGGGGTCCGGGACGGGGGCCCGAATCGCTATAGCGATGGGTACGCTGGTTCCCAGAGGGTTCGGAGCTGTCATTACGGGCAACCGGAGCCTGAGAAGGAGGCCCATGGGACCGGTGGTGGATCTGCTTAGAGGGTTGGGCGCTGACGTGAGGTCCCTCCGCGGCGACAAACTACCGGTAGTCAGCTTCGGGGGCCTCCCTGGAGGAGAGGTCGAGACCGATGGGAGGGTTACCAGTCAGCACGTCACGGCTGCTCTGATAGCCGGATCTGCCAGCGAGCTCGGAGTTGCTATAACTATCAAGAACCCCGTCTCTCGGGGATACATAGCTCTCACCGAAGAGGTGCTGAAGGACTTCGGCGTGCGAGTTGAATGTGCGTCCGACTACACTAGGTGCTCTGTGAAGCCCACCCGCCCACGTCCGATTAAGAGAGCCGTGCCCGGGGATTACGCGCTCGCGGCGTTTCCGGCCGTAGCAGCCGCCATCAGCGGCGGTGAAGTTAAGATAGAGGGGCTACCGGCGCCGCGTGAGGGCCCCGGAGACCACAAGCTGATAGATTACCTAAGGCGGTTCGGCGTGGACGTAGAGTACTCCAGCGGCTCGTTACGCGTCAGAGGCGATAGGAGACCCGTGGGCACTAGAGTCAACGTAAGGGACGAGCCGGACTTGGCGCTACCGCTGGCCGCACTGGCCGCAGTATCCAAGGGAGAGAGCGTGATATCTGGAATCTCTCACTTGGCCTACAAGGAATCCGACCGCATCAGAACAATCATGGAAACACTGAGCTGCTTTGGGGTCAAGTCCAAGGTTGACGGCTCCAGCTTGAGGATCTGGGGCTCCGAGCGGCTGAGGAGGTGTGAGCTCACGTGTCCGGACGACCACAGGGTGGCCATGATGGCCTCTCTTTTGGGCCTGGTTGCGGGGACAGTAATAGAAAAAGCTGAGTGTGTGGCTAAGAGTTGGCCGGAGTACTGGGAGGTACTAAGGGGCATAGGAGGGAAGGTGTATGTGGAAGGTGAAAAACGAAAGAGGGTACATCAGTATTAGAAGCGAAGAGACGTATGCTGTAGTCGACCCCACAGAAGTGCCGGAAGAGAGCATAGATATAGACTTCCTCATACTAACCGAAAAGCCGAAAAGGCCTAAGGTAGTGGAAGAGATACTCCGGAGGAGCAAAGCCACCTTGGTCGGCGCTCCCAAAGTAGTCAAGAAATACTCCATAAAGCACTACACGGACGAGGTAGAGGATAAAAAGATCAAGGGCCTGGCCCCGGGACTATGGGTAACGCGCCTCGGTAGCTCCTTAGTGGTAGGGGTAGGCGGTGAGGAGGAGTATCTGTTGCTCGTCAGCGACGAGAGTCAACACGGCGAAGCGAAAGAGTTGGGTAAGATGATTTACGGTAATGAAGGGAAAGTGGTAACGAAGGAGAAATTGAGAGAGGAGGAGGTGCGTTGAGGTCGAAGAGGGTCAAGGAAAGGCCCCTAGACGTTGCTATAGCCGATTTCATATCTTATGCATTTAATCCATACTTCTTCAGCATACTCCTACCCATAATAAGCATAACAAAAGAGAGGGACCCTCTATACGGCATATTAGCGTTGATGTTTGTGGCTCTGCCGCCGCTCCTTAGACACATAATAGGCGTAATAACCGGCAACTACAACTGGAACATAGACGATCATCAAAAGAGGGCGCCGGTGCTGATCCTTTCCGGAATAGGGGGACTTCTCGGCTTCTGGCTACTCCACTCAATGGGCGCCCACTACGTCTCCATAGCGACGCTTTCCTATGCCCTTACCAGCATAACTGCGGCGATTTGCTCAAAAGTTGTGAAGGTCTCTATCCACATGGCCACGGCCTCTTCCAGCACCGCCATAATTTACTGGGCATTTGGCGAAATGCCCGGCATCTTAGCAACGCTCTTAACCATACTCATAGCGTGGTCCCGTATCAAGCTCGGCGCCCACAACTTCAAAGAAATACTAGAAGGATATGCCGTAGCGGGCGTGGGAACGACCACCGCATTTCTCGTAGCAACAGTAGCGCTATGACCTAAAGTCCTCGCGACATCCCGCTCACCGGCCCCCGTAGCTCAGCCAGGAAGAGCGCGGGCCTTCGGAGCCCGTGGCCGCGGGTTCAAATCCCGCCGGGGGCGCCAAGCCTTCACCAAAGTCCTCTATACTCCTCGGAGACCTTGTAAACCCTCATACCGCAACACTCCTCAACCTCCACGAGTCCTTGTTCCGCGAGCATTACCATGTACCTCTTTAGCCTTGCCTTGTTCGTGCCCAACTCTCTGGCCAAGGAGCTGAGCGTGAGCGGGCCTCTCTCCTTCAACACCATCAATGCCTTGATTGCCGTTGGTTTCTTTAATATCTCATTCGAGAGGCGCAACGTTAACACCTCTAGCCCGCAACAGCTCCAAGACCCTCTTGCGGACGAGTTCCGGGCTGTAGTCCACCTTTATTATAGATGATCTCCCCTTAGAGTTCTTTACTGTTGCCACGACGCGCTTCACCACGCCCTTCTCGGCCATATCTCTGACGTATTGGTACACTTGCGTGTGCTTGCGCGGCCTGAGGCCCACCAGCTCGCAGAGCTCCTCGTATTCTAGCTCCAGCCTTCCTATGGGAACTCCCTCAGGATACAGCTTCATCAAGTTAAAGAGGGCCAAGAGGAGCAGTAGCTTGTGTTCGTCAAGCTCTTTTATGCGCTCGAGCAGAGTCATCAGATCGCTGCCTCTGCCCAGCAGCAATGTTAGTGTATAGTTTACATCGTCGAGAGTTATTTGGCTCTTGTGCTCAGCCTCTGCCTTTCTAGCGGCCGTATAGAGAATCTCTATTGCCAAGCGCGCGCTACCGGCGTCCGGATGGTTATGTGCCGTGTCGTAGCCCACGCGTCTACTTATTTCCATCAATACCTCCTCGTCGTACGCGCTGTCGTAGAGTGCGAGCTCGGCTCTGTCGCGCAAGATGTCGTAGAGCTGGGTGGACGTGTAGGGCTTGTAGTGTATGTGCCTGCTCTTCAGCCCCAGCTTAGCCTTCTCATCCGTAAGGTGCCTCTCTAGCTCGCCGAAATCCCTAACTATGAATATTACGTGTATTCTTTTGTTCACGTTTTCCATGTCTTCATACAGCCTCACGAAGAAGTTGGCCACGCTTCCCCCTTGCTTTTGCAGTGCGAACTGGAAGTCGTCGAGTACTAGGAGCATGTACGCGTCTTTCCTCTCGAGCTTCTTCATTATTTGGTCTAGCTGCTCTCTGGGCGAGAGGCCCCGAGCGGGTTGAGGTATCCGGAGCACGTTGTTTATGACCGCGGCGAGTATACTCGTAAGCGTGGTATTCTTGTAGGCGTTAACATGTGCCAAAATAACGTCTTTGCCGTGCTTCTCTTGCATGTGCCTCTTCAGCCCGTGCTTGTAGAAATATATCACGGAGTGAGTTTTTCCAATTCCTTGAACGCCAGAAATTACTGCAGTGACGTAGGTTGAGCCCGGTCTCTCCACTAGAGGTAAGAATAATCTCGCCAGCTTCCTGAGCTCTTCCTCTCTATGGGGCATTCTGGGCGGAACCTTGTCTGGGCTGAGGTACTCCTCGTTCTTTATTATTTTTCTTCGACCTAAGTAGATCTCATCGAAAAGTTCGCTACTCAAGCCTTCCCCCCGCTTACCTTCTGGGCGAAAGTTTTTACCTTGAGAGTGTCGAAGCGAAAGTATCAGGAGAAAACCGGATGTGATCCGCCCGCTCTGGGGAGTCGGTGTGGTAACCGTGTGCCACAGCGGATGCCGCGACGTCTGTGAGGCCGGCGACTGCGAGCTTCGCGTGCCGCTCAACAAAGAGGTTACGGTAAGAACCTTGGCTTCCTTGATAATCGAGGTCCTCACGGCAGAGGAGGTGAGGGTGTGCAACGAGCCCCGCGGCAGGCTGTTATGGGCCCTCGTGGAAGTGGCTAAGTGGATGGGGATAAAGGTTGTGGATGCATGCGGAGGCGGGGCTCAGAGCGGCGCGTAGCAAGCTGGCTTGGGCGTGTAAAGCTCCCCCAGCCGCTGCATCTTGGAGAGCAACTCCTCTATTTCGTCCTCTCTGAGTCCTCTCTTCTTGGCCTCCTTCACAATCTCCTTCAACGGCACGCACTCGCCACCATCCTTTAGCTTTTCCCTTATAATATCCTTGATGATTAGTCTTCTCTGTCTGGTGCTACGCGTCATGCCCGTGTAGATCGCGTCTATATCTATCCTACCGGTCTCAACGTCGACTCCAGCAGTGCTCAAGAATGCCAACATCATTCTAACAGCCTCTATAGCGTCGCTCTCCTCCACGACGTTCCTTAGGGCCATCTTTGCGTGGGCCTCACTCATCCTAACAAGGGCTTCAAGTTGCCTCGCTGTTATTGGTATACCCATGTCTGGATTGTCAGCAGCCGTTTTTCTCAAGTCTACGAAGAATTCCTCGATTATCTTCGCGGCACCTTCAGTTAGCTTCGGCTTTACGCTTTTCCTCGCGTACGCGATGTATTTCTTTAGCATGTCAACTGGTATCTCCGGAATGATCTTGTCGCTTTCTTTGTGAACCCGGAGTATGTAGCGCACCAAACGACGATCCTTCTTGGGGTCCGGTATGTCCCTCAGCACGAAGATTAGGTCGAACCTCGAGAGTATGCTCGGGGGCAAATTGATGTTCTCTGCGACGGACCTCTCTGGGATGTAGCGGCCGTATCGCGGATTGCCCGCCGCGAGCACCGCACACCTAGCGTTCAGCTTTGCAACTATTCCCGCCTTGGCTATAGATACCGTTTGTTGTTCCATTGCCTCGTGTATTGCGGATCTGTCCTCTTCCCTCATCTTATCTATCTCGTCTATTACGGCGACCCCGCCGTCGGCCAGGACTAAGGCCCCCGCTTCCAGATAGTACTCTCCCGTCACGTTGTCCCTCACGACGGCTGCCGTCAGTCCCGCCGCAGTGCTACCTTTTCCGGTGGTGTAGACGCTTCTGGGGGCCACGCGGGCGGCGTACTGGAGCAGTTGAGACTTGGCGGTGCCCGGGTCTCCTATTATGAGCACATGGATGTCGCCCCTTATTCGCGTCCCGTCCTCGAGCTCCTTCGGGACCCCGCCGAATAGCGAAAACGCTATCGCTTCTTTGATATCCCAGTGGCCGTAGATAGCAGGGGCTATGCTCAAAATGATGCTCTTGTGTATCCATGGATCCTTTGCCAGTTCCTTGATTCTTTCAATATCTTCCGGACTTAAGTGAACGTCTTCCAGAACCTTCTGGGAGACTTCAATGTTGTTCGCTATCATCTTGAAATCAAAAACTACGAACGATCCTCTCTTAGGCAGTCTATTGGGTATCGCCTCGAGCACCCCCACAACGGTCACTCTGTCGCCGGGCCTCGCCGTGTCGACCAAGTCCTTGCCCTCTACTATAACCTCAATGCTTCTCGGCATCTGTCCCGGGGGGACCTCCTCGGGGCGCTCTTGAACAACCAGAAGTTGCCAGTCCACATATTCGTTCTTGGGATGGTTTTCCAGCATTGTGAACGGTCCAGTTCTCTTAGGGCACTCTGGATTCGGGCAGACGGTCGGGGCCTGGTAGTACTTGCCCCTCTGCTCTACGGGGAAAACGTAGCCACACGCCTCACATCGGAAGTACAGCTTCCTAGGCTTCCCCTTTACATTGGTCGCTTTAGTAACTATACCGTCAAATGATACTAGCTTGCCCACGTACCTCTCTCTGAGCTCTCTGAGCCTAACCTTCTCCGGCAAGTTGGTGAAGCGGATGTGTAACGGATACTTCTTGCCCGCAAGCGCGCTGGCCATCTCAGTAGCAACTTTGTCTAGCTTGTCCAGCACGTCTAAGGGCGAATCTACTATCTCCTCAGCCAGTTGTTGGTCGAACTCTATTACGTCAGTGAAGTCAACTATTATGCTCGCTTTCCTTTCGCTGACGGCCTTTTTGATTTCATCCTTATACTTAACTCTTCCATCAACCTCATAGGTTTCTAGGAACTCCCTGAAGCGCTCTTCCGGAGGCAGTTGCTCCTCTACGACCTCCACCTTACTCACCCAGAACGAGGTGTTTCCAGGTTCGGACGTCGCCGTCGAACTCTTGCGCGAATATCCTCTCCTCGGGAGTAAGCCTCTCGATCAGAGAGACCGGGATCTCCTCCTCTCCCAATACCTTAGTCACTATCTTCATCAGCCTCAAGTCGGTGAGTTCCTTTAACTGAGCTCTTATTCTTGTCACCTTGAGCAATTTTTGAGCGATTTCCTCCACATCTACATCGCTTATCTCCGGTTTCCTATATTTCTCGATGATTTCCTTTACCCTTTTGTAAAAGTCCGGCGGAAGTTGAGTAGGATAAGGTTCATCTTTCTTTGATTCGAGGAACCTGTACTTCGCTACCTCCTTCAGCGTTTCTTCCACTGTTCTTTCTCTGCTGTACCTAGCAAAGCCCTTCTGCACCAAGTCGTCCGCCAACCACCGCGGAAGCTCCACCTCCATTCCCTTTCCGAGCCGGAGGAAGCTTTCCCCGTCGAAGAGATCGCTTATCTCTCTAAGTAAAATTACTTTAACGCGTTCCTCCAAATAAATATTCCTTTCAAGCTTCAGTGCGATTTCCAACCGCAAGCTCTCGGGGCCCCGAAATCGTTTAGGACCCGTCGGCGGGTAATGAAACACGAGGGCTGTTCCAAAACTTGCGGAGTATCTTCCTAATTATACTTCAAGTGGTATGCGTTGAGGGAACGCCGCGTGTCGGCTGAGGAACTACTATGGGCGGAAAAGTATAGGCCAAAGAGCCTTGACGAAATAGTAGATCAAGAAGATATAGTGAGGAGACTCAAGAAATTTGTAGAAGAGAAAAACGTCCCTCACATGCTCTTCGCCGGGCCCCCGGGCACGGGCAAGACTACCGCCGCCCTCGCGCTGGCCCACGACCTCTACGGAGAGAGGTACAGACAGTACATCCTTGAGTTAAATGCCAGCGACGAAAGAGGTATAGATGTTATCAGAACCAAGGTGAAAGAATTCGCGCGCTCGAAGACCCCTCCCGACGTACCTTTCAAGCTGGTAATCTTGGACGAAGCAGACAACATGACTGCCGATGCCCAGCAAGCCCTTAGAAGACTTATGGAGATGTACTCGGCTACGACAAGGTTCATATTGCTGGCCAACTTTCCAAGCAAAATAATAGAGCCGGTGCAGTCCCGATGCGTGTACTTCCGCTTTAGACCTCTTCCAAAGGAGAAGGTTGTTGAAAGACTAGAGTACATATGCAAGAAAGAAGGAGTCGAGTGCGAAAGGGAGGCCTTAGAAGAGATCTACAACCTCTCGGAAGGCGACATGCGCAGAGCTGTCAACATCCTCCAAGCAGCGGCCGCGCTGGGAAAGGTAACTAAGGACGCCGTGTATAAGGCAATAGGTTACGTCCATCCGAGCAAGGTAAAGGAAATACTCGATCTGGCGCTTAATGGAGACTTTACCAAGGCTTCTAAATTACTCCGTGAGGTTATGATAGAATACGGTCTTTCTGGACTCGACGTCCTCAAGATGTTCCAGAAGGAGCTCATGGGTGGATCGTTCGAGCTACCGGAGGAACTTAAGGTACTCTTGGCCGACTACGCCGGGGAGGTACAATTCCGGCTGGCTGAGGGAGCTGACGACGAAATACAGCTACAAGCCTTCCTAGCAAAACTGGCCCTGCTTGGACCCCGCTTCAGAGGTGCGAGTCGTTGAGGGCCGTTCCGTGGATAATAAAGTATAGACCGCGTAGCGTAGAGGACGTAGTGGATCAAGAAAAGGCCAAGGAAGTGCTAGTACCTTGGATAAAGAAGTGGCTCTCAGGCACGCCACCGGAAAAAAAGGCCGCTTTGCTCTGGGGTCCGCCGGGCGTGGGCAAAACCAGCCTCGTAGAAGCTATATGCAACGAATACAAGCTAGAAAAAATTGAGATGAACGCCAGCGACTTCAGGAGGAAAAACGACATAGAAAGGATAGCGCTGGCCGCCGCGACGAAGAAGCCCCTCCCCCCGTGGAAGGGGAGACTCATATTGCTGGACGAGGTGGACGGTCTCTCCCCCAGAGGGGATGAGGGGGCCGTAGCTGCTATTCTGGAGCTGATAAAGAAGACAAAAAACCCAGTGGTGATGACGGCGAACGACCCATGGGGGCAACACCTCAGGCCCTTGAGGGAGGCAGCGCTCTTGGTGGAATTCAAGAGAATACCAAAGACCAAGGCTCGTTCGTTCCTCCTTAAGATTTGTGAAGAGGAGGGGGTGCACTGCGAAAAGGAAGCCATCGACTACATAATAGAGAAGAACAAGGGCGATCTAAGGGCCTCTATAAATGACCTCCAAGCAGTGGCCGAAGCCTTCGGAAAGGTAACTCTCGACTTGGCTAAGGCATTGCTTGCAGAAAGGGACAGAGTGCTGACCCCCTGGGAGATGTTGCAACAGCTGTTCTATGCCAAGTATGCGTGGCAGGCAAGGAAGGCCGTAACCAGCACAGACCTCGACTACGATACCCTCTTCCTATGGATTGCCGAGAACGTACCCAAGCAGTACGGTGACGATCCCTACGACTTGTGGAGAGGACTGGAAGCGCTGTCCAGAGCGAGCGTGATCTATGGACGAATAAAACGAAAGATGAACTGGTCTCTCTTGCCGTACTACTTCAATGCACTCGGGCCCGGGGTAGCGCTGGCTAAGACGAAGTACCACAAGCGGGCCCGCTGGAGCTATCCGGAAAGGATTACGCTTTTAGCGAAGACGAAGGAGGTAAGGAAGATCAGAGAGGAGCTCGCGGCGCACCTAGCAAGGCTTTCACACGTCTCCAAGTCCTACGCCAAGGGAGAGTTGATACCGTTGCTCTCTTTCATAGCCCAGGCGAATCCCAGATACTTCGCACGCCTAGCCTTAGGACTAAGGCTCAACGATTCTATGGTGAAATACTTAGCAAAGAAAAACTATGCAAAAGTGAAGTCGTTCATTGAGGAGCTCTCCGTCAGGCCGGCTGAAGAAGGAAAGAAAGAGGCTCAAGAAATACTGGAGGAATTAAAAGAAGAATATCAGAAGAAGACGAAGGAGAAGTCGAACAAAGGAAGAGAGGCTGGAGAGGGTCTTCTCAAGTGGCTTAAGAAGAAGTGAACTCCTTCAGTATCTCTTCCGTCTTTTCTACGACCTTATCTACCTCTCCCCAGTCAACGTCGTGCAAGAAGAACTTGTCTGCCTTCTTGGCCACTTCTAGCTTCTTCTTGTGATGCATTTTAAGCTTCTTCACTACTTCGCCGTAGAGTTTCCTCTTACATTCGCCGCACATTATTTCTCCCCTCCTGCACTTTCCCTTCCATTCTTCGGCCTCCTTCGGGCTCAATACGAACGCCTCCAACCACTTGAATACTACACATTTGTCGGGGTTCCCTCCCTTCTCCTTCTGCTCTTTCAGCGTCGGCTGGCCGCCCGTCAAGGCCTTCCAAATTTTGCTCTTTATTACTTTAGGAGTGTCGCTTAAGAAAATCGCTGTTTCCGGCTTGCTGGCACTCATGGGTTCCCCCGTAAGACCAGGCAAGTACTTGCTGTGCAGAGCTGCCGGCTTTGGAAGCTTCGCGCGCTCGGCTATGTCCCTGCTGAGTCGTATGTAGGGATCTTGGTCTATTGCTATAGGCACCAAGGAGCGGTACCCCTTTCTTATTGTAGGAAAAAGTATGTGGGCAGACTGAACTACCGAGTAGAAGTATTTGCCAGGATTGTCGCTGTCACTGAACCCAAATACTGCTTTGACTTCGCTCAGCGTGACTTCAGTGCTCAATTCTACGGCTATCTCATATATTTCTCTTGTTTTTGAAGATATAAAGAAGAAGGTCTTCCTCTCGTCGAGGCCCAGCGCCGCGATGTCAAGAGCGTTATCGTATGCATAGTACCTACCCTCTCTGAGGCTACGGATTTTTAGGAACACGTACTTCTCGTCGTCGCTCAGCGGCAAGAAAGCTGGCACGTTGAACGTCCTCTGCATCCACGCTACGAAGTCGAAAATTAGCAGATGGCCTAGATGCATTACATTGGAGGGGCCCCTGCCGGTCAGTATGGCAAACTCGCTGCCTCTCCTCCATTCCTCCACTACTTTATCGAAGTCCCTGTGGGCGAAGAAGTAACCTATTTCAAAAAGCTTGTGTACTGAGGGTAAACGAGAGAGCAACTCTTTGGATATCGGCGTGACGCCGAAGATCTTTATCAAACGATCGTAGTCAGCTATCTTCTGGAGGGCGTCCGGCAAATCCTTGTGCCCCCACCAGAGGGGACACCAACATTATTTAGGCACAAAGGACGCTCCTCCGTGGACCCGAAAACAGATGTGGGGGTGATGTAGTTGCCCAAGACGGTGAGCGACAAGGACCTCGAAAGGATGTTAGAAGAGATAACAGATACAGAGACAGAAGACATAATGAGGAAGGACGATCCCAAGTACAAATGGATAAGACAAATAATGATATCGGCGAAGAAGTATCACAAGCTCTGTCCCTACTATGATAAGAGAACTGGGAAGTGCTTCCTAGAGTTTGACTACAAGTGCGACAGGGCCGGAAAATTCGACGGCTGTCCGGTATTCATAAAGTATCTAGAAAAGAAGTACGAAGAACTTAAAGCCAGAGGAAAGAGGCTACCAATGGACTTCATGGATCTATCTTTGGTGTAACCTTGGAGTGCGTAATCAAGGCTCGCATCGTTAAGAAGTACGGAGATCTGTTTTTAGTAGAGAACGAGCTGGGGGGACTCGCTTTAATACCGGCGAAGGAGCTCTGTAGCGTCATGGCGAAGCTAGGCATTTGTATAGATGAAGTCAAGTGCTAACAACCAAGCGCGCGCCCTCACACCTCGCTGTACCCCTGCACCGCGCCACAAAGCCCGGACGTTCAGGATATCCCTCCAGCGTGCACCGAGCATTTATCTCAACTTGCCTCGCTTCCTCGCAACAGATCCTCTCCAACTCCTTGCCCTCGTCGTCGAGAACCATGTAGCAGTACTTCGTACCGTCGTATGAAACTATAACTCCCTTCATCCACTCTCCCTGGAAGCCTTGGACGCGGTTCTAAAATACTACAAGCTACTCTTCACGCTACCACGAGGAAAGAAGGCGTACCTTGCGGCACTTCTATCGATCCCCTTGATAGTGAAGGATCCAATATCGTTCTTAGCAGTATTTTTGTTTATAGTATTGTTCTACGAAGAGAGGGTGCTAAACGGTAGGAGGCTTTCCTTCTTACTGGCCACCGTCTCCGGTGCCGTCCTTATCAACAAGCCCTCGCTGGCGGCTGTATTTATGGCAGTTGCATCGACGCTCTTCAAGCCGTCTCCCCTTCTAGCGCTCCTCGCCCCGAATCTTCTTTATTTAAAATATCCTCATGCTATGCTTGCAGTTATTCCAATATCCTTGGTTGTGTTTTATGGTAAGAGAAAAGGCACTGTGGACTTCGGCATAGCGTGGGTTAGGGCTTGGATGGGCGATGACTATTATTTGCTTGAACGAATTATTTATGAACAAGGTGTCGACAGAACCGCAAGGTTTGTGCGAGTAGGCCCGTTGCTCTTTACAGACGTCCACTTCGGCCTTATGAGATATGCTATGGGTTCCTTATTTCCCCACTTAGCCGCCCTGAAAGGTCTCGTGCCGCACCGGCTGTGCGGCTCACACGAGAACAACCCGGCGTCTCGCTGGGAAACGTATTCGTTGCTGAGCGTTCCGCTCGAAGGAGCAACGAAGGAGCTGTCGCTGGCCATTCTTAAAGGTGAAAATATAAATATTTATGAATACCAATTCAGAGAAGGTTGCATAGACATAGTCGAGCACCCAAAGGGTGCAGACGACTTGCCTTGCATCGATTGGCGCTGTCATATAGCTGACCCGCACAACTCAGAGGGGCCCAGGCCGGACCCTGGCGTCCTCGAGAAGGAGCTAGCGACGGCGAGGCTCATCTCCTCGAAAAAGCTGGGCAAGCCTAAGGTAGTGGAGGTGAAGGTCCTTGGAGAATGGCTGTGCGAGGAGAGGGGGTTCTTAATAGACTGGGGGAACTTCAAACATCTCGTGGTGTTCGGCAATAACATGAAAAGGGAGTCGCAGAAGGTCGCGGACCTCGTGAGCACAGTTGACGATCACAGCTGTGCTGGCTTCGGTAGAAGGACCTATGAGCCCAGCGTCGTCAAGGGGATAATTCCCATTACGGATAAACACGTGCCCTCGCTCGTTGGGGAGAGGGTCGCTAGCTATAGAGCGATGGGTGGGTTGCTTTTCTCCCCCGAGTCTCAAAGAGATATTGTAAAGTCTATTAAAGCTGGTGTCCTCGCGGTCGCAACTGCCTTGCTCATATCTCTCATCTGAAGGCTCAGGCAGCCACCGCCTCCCCATCCAGTCGGGAGTGGTCGGGATGATCATCATCGCGGGGAGGCCGGAAAAAGTTAGGCGCTTAGGGCTTCGAGCTTCTCCATGAGCCTCGCATACAAGTCCTCTAGCTTCTCCAGCTCATCGTTCTTGACAGTAAACCTGCTCCTTATTAATTCGGCTATTTCGTCTTTCACTGCTTCCCTAATCTTCGCTACTGGGACGCCGGCGTTCACCAGCTCCTTGGCTTTCCTATAGAAGTCTATAATTATCTTCATCATAAGGAACTGTTTCTTGGGGGAGCAGAAGGCGTCCACGGGGTCGAATGCGTTCTGCTGCAGGAACGCTTCCTTGATCACCCTCGCGGTCTCTATGATCAGCTTGTCCGGCTCGCTCAAGCTCTCAGGGCCCACAAGCCTCACTATTTCCTTGAGCTCATCCTCCTTCAGCAGGATGTTCATCATTTCATCTCTGTACTCCTTCCACTTGGGGCTGATGTTCTCATGCCACCACTTGGCGACGGTATCGACGTAGAGGCTGTAGGACACGAGCCAGTTTATGGCCGGGTAGTGCCTCGCGTACGCGAGCCTGGCGTCGAGGGCCCAGAAGACCCTCACGAACCTCCTCGTGTGGCTGGTCACGGGCTCGCTGAAGTCTCCTCCCGGCGGGGAGACGGCCGACGCTATCGTCACGCTACCAACCCTCTCCGGGCTACCGGGTATGCGCGCTCTGCCGGCCCTCTCGTAGTACTCTGCGAGCCTTGAAGCTAGGTAGGGCGGGAAGCCCTCCTCTGCCGGCATCTCCTCCATTCTGCCGGCGATGTCCCTCAGTGCCTCGGCCCAGCGAGACGTTGAGTCTGCTATCAGCAAGCTGTCGTAGCCCATGTCCCTGTAGTACTCGGCGAGCGTGACACCGACGTAAATGGACGCCTCTCTCGCCGCCACGGGCATGTTTGACGTGTTGGCGACCAGTATGGTCCTCTCCATCAGCGGGCGACCGCTCCACGGGTCCTTGTAGTTGGGGAAGTTCACGAGCACGTCCGTCATCTCGTTGCCTCTCTCTCCGCAACCCACGTATATTACCACCCTGGCATCGCTCCAAGCCGCCAAGGTCCTCAGCGTGACGGTCTTTCCAGAACCGAAGGGACCGGGTATGGCGCCCGTTCCGCCCTTAGCCATGGGGAACAGGGTGTCGAGCACCCTGACGCCGGTTATCAGCGGAGTGACCGGCTCGAACTTCTCTACTACCGGCCTCGGCCTTCGGATGGGCCAGCGGTGATACATCTTTAGCTCTATCTCTTTGCCGTCGTACTCGACGACGGCTATAGTGTCCTCTATCGTGTATTCGCCGGCGGGGGCAAGCCACTTTAGGCGTCCAGCTTTGTCAACGGGTATTACGTTGGGAGGCACCATGACCTTGTGCTCTATTAGGGGCGTCTCTGGCACGGTTCCGAGGATATAGTCTCCGCTCACCTTGTCTCCGGGCTTAAGAGAGGTATTGGGGCGCCACTCCCACTTCTTCGAGCGGTCCAGAGAGGGTACTTTGATCCCCCTGCGGATGAAGGGAGACTTGGCCACATCGTATATGCTCTCCAAAGGCCTCAATATGCCATCGAAGATGTGGCTCAGCAAGCCCGGCCCGAGTTCGATGCTGAAAGGCGAGCCGGTACCTACTACGGGCTCGCCGGGAGTGATGCCAGTGGTGTCCTCGTACACTTGTATAACGGCTTTGTCTCCGGTGATCCTCGTCACTTCACCTATAAGTCCCTCTTTGCCTACCTCAACCACTTCGTACATCTGAACTCCTTGCATGTCCTCGGCGATGACGACCGGGCCTCTGACTCTTAGTACCTTGCCCTTAACTGCCATACCTTTACCTCCTCTCTGGAGGCCTTTCTGCCACCTTAAAACGCCTTGTCCGTTGTAGGGAAGTGGAACCGCCCGTCATTTTATTATTTTCACCCATTTAGTTTTAGATGCATAACCTTTGATTATTTCGACTTTCGAGGCCCCGAAGAACTTCTTCAACAGCTTCACGAGCTCCCGGTTGGCCTTACCCCCTTCGGGAGGGGCTCTCACGCGCACTACCAAACAGTCGCCTTCGAAGCCGACCACCTCGCTCACCGGGGATCTAGGCTTTACGCAGACCTTGATCTCCTCTTCCACCTCTGCTCTCCAGATACTCCTTCAGTCCTCTCTCGAAAGCCCTTGCCTTGGGTCTCAGCAACAGCTTGTGAAGCATCTTATCCAACAGAGTGTAGTTCAAGTTCCCTCCCGCGGCCGCTGGGTGCCCGCCGCCGGAGAAGCGCCTCGCCAGCTCGCTTAGATCTACTTTTTCGCTGGACCTCCTTAAGTGCAAGCTCCCCACGTCACTCACAAAGGCTATTACGTCGTAGGGTTTTTCCCTCCTTATCTCCTCTGCCATGAATGATACCTTAGCAACGTCCTTACGTCTAATAGGAATTAAGATATAGCTCACGTCGCCTATCTTGCCCGCTTTCGCCTTCTTTAAGTAGTCATTGAGAGTTTTCTGCATCTCTCCTATTACTTCACTGTAGGCGTCCTCCCAGTCTTTGTCCCACCCGACGCACCTCCAGAGCTTCTCGACCAGATACCTCCTCCACCGTTCGTTGCTCAAAGCCAAACTCATCTTTTCGCTTCTTGGATCACTTCTAATCCATAAGTCTATGTCGCAGCTCAGTTCTACAAGCTCTTCGCAGCAGTCACAGAGCTTCGCTCCCCTTTCCTTAGCGTATCTAGCCGCTAGCCCGGCGCCACAAGTTGACCTATCGTAGACCACCTCGTCCGCCAGCTCTCTCATCTCTTCGAGGACCCTCTCCGGCCACTTGTGGTGGTCCATCCAAACCAACTTGAATGCCTTGTCGGTCATGAGCTTCTTTATCTTTTCCATTTCTTCCTCGTTAGGTCCGATGTCGACGACATAAAGTACTTCTGGATGCTCCTTCTTTAGGACGTCTTTAAGCGTCTCCAACATCCTCCTGCGTGACGTGCCCTTAGCAGAGAAATCGTCCGCGCTATGGAGCCGGTATAACGAAACGGCTCCCATGATGCCGTCGAAATCGTTGTGATGCAAAACGACCACCTTTCTGCGCTTCACTGGCCTCTTCGGCTTGCACAACTTACAAAGCGCTCCTAGCACTCCTTCACCACCGCCGGTGAGTGAGGTTTGAGGGTTGATTTTGTTCCTAAAGGGGTTCCGGTGGTCACCGGCCACTGGCTCCTGCGCTTGCTACCAAGAGGGCGGGTCAAGGAAGGACGCATCGAGCTGGTGGTCGAGACGGTAAAGGATGGAGTCAGGGTGGGCGGGCTTGTCGTACCGAAAGATATGGTCAGAGAGGTAGTAGAGGCGATGGGGAACACCGTCCACGCTGTGTTGGAAGAAGGGTTCTTACCACTAGTTAGAAGAGGCCGCCACTTCTACAAGCTCAGAGGCCTCGAAAAGCCGGGACCGCCTACCCTAGAAATCGACGGCGTTCACATGCATAGGATATCTGGGAGCGATCCGTGGAAGGATGCACTGAGCAAGGTGAAGCCCTTGAAAGTATCAGTTGGCGACAGAGTGCTGGACACGTGCATGGGTCTGGGGTATACCGCGATCGCATCTCTTAAGCGCGGAGCCGAGGTCGTTACTGTGGAGAAGGACGAAAACGTGATAGATCTAGCCACGTGGAATCCTTGGTCGGAAGCGCTCAAGCTAGCTGAAGTGCACCACGACGACATCTATTCCTTAGTAAGGGAATTCGGCGACGAGAGCTTTGATAAGATAATTCATGATCCTCCGGTAATCAACATGGCCGGAGAGCTGTACTCTATGGAGTTCTATGCAGAGCTTTATAGGGTTCTGAGGCCCGGCGGGAGGCTCTTCCACTACACGGGCTCCCCTAAGAGGAGGAGCGGGGTGGATTTAGCCAGAGGAGTTATGGAGAGGCTGAGGAGCGTCGGATTCGAAGCCAAGCGCTTGCCGGAGGCCCTCGGGGTCCTCGCTTTCAAACCTCGCTGAGCGAAACTCTAGGGGCGCGTCGTTGAGCTGGAAGCCGTTCTTCGCATCTGGTAAGCTTGTCAAAGACTATGAACCGTTGAAGAAATACCTAGAGCTGAGTAAAGGCACGGACGCCTACGAAAGGGCATTTATTGGAGAAGAAGATTTCAGGAGGCTCAAGGAGGTGGCTCACGGCAAAAAGCTCGGGGAGCTATGGGACGAGCTGACGGAAGAGCTGAAGGAGCGCATAGATCCGCAGATAGCGCTGGAGGCCTTAAGGGAGGCCGGCCTGGAGGCGGAAGACCCAGAAACGGCCAGAAAGGAGATAGCCAAGCTCTTGGCTGGATGGCTCTTGGAGGCCGGGGAGGAATGGGACATAATCAGATTTAAAGACGTTACTCCAGAATAGACTTCACCAGTTTTTCGGCGAGCAGAAAAGATTTCGCCAATTCTGATTCCAGCGCACTGCCGGTTCTCGGCGTCTCTTCTAGGACATGGTCGTCCAGCACGGCATGCAGAAACGCTTTCATTATCATACTTTTCAAACCTCTTTTCTTTATTCCGGCCCTAGAAGCCGCTGATTCCAGAATCTCTTCGTACTCGGAGAAGATCTGCGGTACGTCAACGCGGGCGCCGTTGTACCTTAGGACCGGAAGGCGGAAGCTGACTATTAGGGCCTCGTCGCGATAAGCCTTCTTAAGCTCCCTGAACGCTTTTCCTCTGGCTACCTCCTCGAGCTGGCGTGCAATAATGCGCACCGACTCCAAGCGCTTCAGTAGCCGCTCTTCATCACCCATGCTATGCGCCAACTTCAATAGGCTTTTTGAGCGTTCAAGCAACTCGTCGATAACAGCTCTGTCCGCGGAGAGGGCTTCGAGGGTCCCAGCTAGGGACGAGAGTATCATGGCACTGTAAAAGGCCTTCACGGAGTCCGGCTCGCTGGTCCTCCTCTTGGCACCCATGAGCTCGAGCTCTTCTGTGAGGAGCCTTCTCAGAGCTTCTGCGTCCTCTTGCCGCGAAGCGTCCCAGAGCTTCTTGGCTATCTTGCGCGCCTCTTGGGGATTCGTGGTAGGAGGGCGCAGCACCACCCTATACTGCAGATACTTCTCCAGACTACCCTTTGGAACCCGCAGTTGCAAGTTGTGCGAGCGCGGCGTTTCCCTCCCAACACTGCTGGCGCCCTTGTCTGCCGCTATCAGTTCGTGACACCCGGAAGGGTAATACTGGCGGGGTACTTGATACCACCCGCCCGGTGTGATTACGCCAGGAGAGAAGGAGAAAAAGTTAGTTCCTCTTCATTCTTCTCCCAAGGAGCGCAGCCAGCCCTACGGCGAGCAGGCCGGCAAACGGTATGGAGAGCTTGGCCACGTAGAGGACTACCTCTCCAGTTATGCTACCTCCGTTCGTCAGACTTATGTCTATATTGAGAGTGTTGGTCTTGTCGGGCTCCAGCATCATCGTGAAGCTCTGGCGTCCCGTAGCGACGTTGCCGTTGGAGTCTTGAGCTGTTACGTAGATCTCGCCCTCCAGTTCTATAGGCCATATGAGGGTTGGGGTCTGCGTAATGGATATGGTGGTGCTGTAGGGTACGTTGGCGGCCGTGATTACGTCAGAGTTACTTAGGCTTAGCGGTCCGGCACTAACCTCTATCCTGTAGGTATAGGTTATTGCTACTCCTCCGGCTCCCGGGCTTAGCGTCAGCGCAATGTAGTTCTCTGCCAGCGCTGGAGCCGCTAGGAGAAGGCCTAACAAGAGCAGGCTGGCCCGCATTCGGCACTACCGTTGCGTATTGACGGCAACGGGATTATAGAGTAGGAGGTGCCATTTCGCAAAGCTTACGCAAAAGTCTTTATGTGGAGCACACTCTCGATTGCCCGTCCGAAGAGATAGCTACCGAAGGCCGTAGCGAACAACAACATCAGCGTCTCCAAGTATTCTCGCTTAAAGTCCTTTCCTTGTATGGTGGTGCTATAGTACATGAAAACTCCCATTATTATCATTGCGACGACTAGAGAAGCCGCGAAAGCATCCCACACGCTCCTCAAAATGAAGTAAGGTAAGGCTAATAATATTACAGAGACCAAGTAGCTGGCCATAGTGATGGCCGCGCTGACCGGAGGCTTCACCGTGGGGTCGTGCTTCGCTTGAACGTATGCGGCGCCGGCCATTGAGAGGGAGGCGGAGAAGCCCACTATTATGCCAGCCAGACCGGCCATTAGAGGGTTGTCGGTGGCCCCCAAGAAGCCTGCGTGGACGCCGGTAATTTCTACCACCGAATCCGCCAAGCCTAGGGCTATGTAGCCCACATACTTTGCACGGACATCCTCTACCATCTCTATTAATTGTGCTTCATGCTTCTTTTCATCTTCTAATATTCTTTCTATTTCGCTCCGCTCTTCCGGACTCGCCATTTTCAAGGCGTTCTCATAGAACTCTATGGATAGCTCCTCTCCACTTTCAAACTTCTTCAAGACGAAATGTAGGCCGAATAGCTTTCGGACGAGCTTTATCATCCTCAGAGGAACGCTTACGTCGCAGTCTCTGCCAAGAAGCTTTTTCCAGAACTCGTAGTGCCTCCTTTCTTCCTCGGCCATTTCTTCTAACAGAGAGCGCACCTTCTCGTTCTTCTCGTTCTTTGCCAAGGTGCTGTATACCAGCCACGCTGCCTTCTCGGCTTTGCAGCCCGATTCGGCGACGTCCTCCGGTATCACTGACCTTTCACCCAAGGGTCCGCAGGAGAGGGAATTTTGAAAACCTCTCCGAAGGGCGCGGGGATCGAGGACCACCGCTTTGTTGTATGAGGTTATAAATGCAATGCAGAATGCTTTTGTATTACCGTATTTTAACTGCACGTAGGGGGCCGCTTGTCGGCTCTGCACTACAAGGATATAAAATCACTGACGGAGGGGAGTATTATGAAAGAGGTGGAGATATTGGGTGAATCGAAGGACGTCTGTCTGAGCCCCGCGCTGGTAAACGGCATTGTGGCCGCCTACCAGATAGCCGTAACCAAAGCTCTAGGGGCCGGCGCCAATGCGCTGAGCCAGATTCTCCTCCAAGAACTCGGGGACCTGCTCAGTAGCTACGTGGAGCAGATAGTGGAGGACGTGGACTTCAGTAAGCCAGAAGAGGCAATAAGGAAGGTGTTTGAGGAACTGAAGCTGGCGGAGAAGGTTGAAGTTGAGAGGGGCGACGGTGAGTGGTTAATAAAGATAAGGGGTTCTGTGTTCATCCCCACATACAAAATCTTGAGAGAGCGCAACGTGGAGTTCTTCACGCTCAGTCCCGAAGCCCTCATCGTAGCCTCTATCATAAGGAAGTATCTGAGGCTCAAGGGTACTGGAAAGGAGAGGGTGGCAGTAAAGGCCGAGGTTCCCGAGGACGACGTCTTGGTGTTTAAGGTAAGGGAGATAAGGAGTTTGCGATAACCTTGGA
>JAADDE010000034.1 GCA_013154085.1 Thermoproteota archaeon
CGTCTATCACTATGTTGAGCCAGTGAGTCGCGCTCGCCGCTACTTTGTGGAAGGGGGCGGGGGCGGGGCCGCTGGGCACAGGGTAGTCATTGAAGACGATGTCGTGGGTGTTGGCTAAGTAATTGCTTAAGTTTATTGCGCGCTCTTTTATCTTCTGGTACTTCTCCTCGAGCTCCTTGGCAAACCTCTTTACCTCGCCCCGCATCAGTGCGTTTTTATCTAGGGCAGGGACTAGGTCGACCTCTATTACTTTTCCTTCAGAAGTGGTAAAGCTGACCTTCCTGACGACCTCGTCCGGCGCCGCCTCGCCCATCAGAAGTTCCAGCAACCCCGGACCTTCGGCCGCGCCCAGCAACCTAGAGGTGAGCCTCGGGGACCAGAGGTCCCAGTCCACCAAGGCTACTTTGTAGTCCCTCTGTGCGATGAGGAATGCGACTTCTACCGTGATACTGGTCTTGCCGACGCCGCCCTTGGGGCTCATGGTTCCGTAGACGTTCTCCTTCTCCACGCCCTCAATGATTTCGTCCTCCTTCTTTCTCCTACGGAAGAGGAATAACATCGCTATCACCTGGTTATGATCTTTACTTTTGCCATATTACCAACCCGCGCTTCCAATACCTTTTCCAACTGATGCAAGACCTTCTTGGGTATCCTCTTACTCACTATAACAAACAGCTCATGGTTACTCACTTTCACCTCACCTTCCAATCCTAGTTCTCTTATCACGTTTTCTATTACTTGCGCAACCTCATCAATTACCTCCTCCGGCGATATTACAGTCTCTCCTACTCCCGCCTCCACCAACTCCTTATCCGGTATGAATAGGTCTATCCCCGGTATCACTTGAACTACCTTCCTAATGTCGTCCGGCAACGAGCCGACGTCGAGGCCCACGCTTTCGACCAGCGCTTCGACGTTTTCCTCCCTTCTGATGAGGTGGGGTACAACCAACAGCGCCAGTACTGCGTTGCGGAAGTCGGATTCGGTTGGTATCTTGGGCTCCCCCGAGACTAACCTGTTGTTCTCTATTGTTAGAATGTATTTATCCCAAGTTAGGTCCTTCTTTAACAACAACAGAATTACGGTTCCCCTCTTTATCTTCCTCGCCTCTCTGAGCACCTCCTCTGGTCTTTCTACTTTCTTGATGCTCTTCCCCTTCTCGTCGCTCACAGAGTAATGCCCCCATTCGCTCTGCCGACACTAGGTTTAATTTTCTGTGCAACAAACCCTATTCGGCCAGAAGGGGTATGATCCTTTGCCCAGCGTCTCTAACTTGATTCCTCTCGGGTACGCAATGGTCAGGGGTCCTTGCGGAGGAGCGGCATTAAGGAAGATTTTAAGTAGTACGTGCTACCTAATAAAAGCAAGATCGTCAAAAATCGGCGAATTTGTGGTCTGCAACGGCAAGGTCCTCAGGGGGAGCTGGGACGGCCTCGAGGGCGAGGACGCGTGGAACGCGTTGATAAACTTCGTCGAGAAGGGCGAGGAGGTCGTCCACTTGACCTTCTACCCCAGCCCGGAGGGCGCGGAGCTAGAGGGAGAGTTC
The DNA here is from genome assembly GCA_013154085.1 of Thermoproteota archaeon. Lineage (GTDB taxonomy): Archaea > Thermoproteota > Thermoprotei_A > Sulfolobales > Ignicoccaceae > Ignicoccus. Next base: position 1,547 of record JAADDE010000034.1, read on the forward strand.
GAAGTTATGCTGGTTACTGAAGGGGAGACGAGCTCCGAATACTTCTCCGGCGTAGGCGCCGTGGCGCTGGGTAAACAAGTCTTGGCCATCCTGCACCGCCTCACGGCCTTGGGTTTGGACGTTGAAGACCTCGAGCTTGAGGTCTCGGGAAGCAAACTACTCCTTAAGGTAGTGAGCCCTTCAAAAGGTAAGAAGATAGATTTAGAGAAAATTAAAAAAATAGTGCTGGAGTACGTAGAGCCTTTAGGAATAAAGGAGGTCGAGGTGATATTGGCATGACAGAGCTCTGCTGGGCGTTAGGAACAATCGACTGGAAGGGCAAGGATCTACTGAAAGCCATAAACACTGTGAGGAGCAAGGGCTTGAGCGCGCGTGTGAGCGTAGTGTGGCCGACGCTCGACATACTCTTTATAGAAGGCGTAGTAATGGGATATAAAGGAGACTTAAGTAGCTTTTCAGTCTCCCATCATGTTGACGTCAACGTCTTCTCGTTCAGCGACGCAGAAGCCTTAGTAGAGCTTGAAGACAAGGATTATATCCACGTAAACTCGATCGAGAGCTTAATATCTCTCATAAAAGAGATAACCGTAAAGGAGGCACTGGTCATAGGAGGGAGGGTGTTTCCAATACTGCATCTCATCGATCCCTCTTCCATAAACGTCGACGTTACAACGTGGAGAAGCTTCACTGAGGACGTGGACGAGCCCAAGTTGTTCTTCTATAACGAGTTTGTGAACAATGAAGCCGTCGTATACAACATAGTCTCGCTGACAGACAATTGGACCTTGGATATTTTATATTGCAGGGGTTCTGTGATGGGGGCAACTCTCTACATGCCAGAACAAGTTGAAACCGTTACTGGGGCCGACGCGTTCCTCTACCCGCTCAGCAGTCCTGGCAAGTGGCTCATCACCAAGGCGAGGCCCTTCCTTTGCCCAGAGATCAAGGTGAGGCTTGACCCCGAGTTGGAGGAAAAGATAAAGAAGTCCGAAGAGGGGGTTGTCAAGCTATGATTATCGTTGGTATCGGTGTAGACGACTTGATCTCAAAGCTCAGAAAAGAGATAGAGGAAATAGAGAAGGAGCTAGAAGCACACGGGGAAGTGTTGGTACCAATAATGGAATACGGACGGAAGGAGTTCCTTCAGTATAAGCTTCTGGGACACAAAAAGAAGCCTCCTCAAGGAGAAAAGCTTAACGAGAACCCTCCCATAATCCTTCACAAATCCCTAATAGTACTTCTGAAGTCCTACGAGGGCGATGTTTCGGAAATCTTGAAGGAATATCGCGAAGAGCTTGAGAACTTAATTAGCTTTGTAGAAATGAGGAGGGAAGAGTTTAAGGACCACATCTTTCTCGTAGTTACGAAAGGCGCAAAAATTCTTGTGGTCTACATACTTCCGCCAAAAGTACCAAATTATGAAAAAATCAGGAAGGCGCTTGAGGGGTGAGCTGCAGTGCCCTTCTTAAGCAGGGGCAAGACGCTCGGATTCAAGAGAATAAACCAGTTTTATACGCTGGAGAACATACTCCAAGAGCTGGCCAAGGGAGGGTTCATAGGACGCTTGGTCTTCGACGGCGTCTGCAGAGACTTGGGGAAGGTTTTGCTTAGGATAGAGCTCACGGGGGAGAAGATAGTCGCGCTGGAAGCCGAGGTCGGTGGAAAGCTCTACAAAGGTCCCCAAGCACTTGAGTACTATAGGAAGTGCCTCACCGAAGGTGAAGGATATGTTGAGATAATAGAGCTCGACAGTGAAAAGGTGCTGATAGATCTGGAAGACAATCCAGATGCGCGAATAAACTTGATGATAGAGCTACCAGAAGCCAGACTGAAGTTCTCGGCTCTTCACGCAGCTGCTAAGGGTAAGGGACTTGGACTTTTGGGAAAAATGCTATACGATATGACTACGACGGAATGCTTGACGGTTGAGGGGATAATAGACGGCAAGTGCGACGGTGTTATAAAGGGAGAGCTCTGCCCTGACAGCGTAAACGTCGTCCTTTCTGTGAAAGGAACAGTAAGCAACATCTCGAGGAAGGACGAGCTCGAGGGCGCGTTTAACGCTGCTCAAGAAAGCTGTAGTATGGCAGAGCTCGTAATGAAGAGGAGCGGATAGTAAAAGGGCCTACTCGTAACCCAGCTCTCTTCTCACTTCCTTTGTAGCGTCAACCATAACCTTCATTTTCTTGAAAGCTATATCCCTGTCCCCGAGGATCTTCAGTCCGCAGTCGGGCTTCACGTAGACGCGCTCGGGCGGCATTATCTCCAGCACCTTGTATATTGCATTCTTTATGAAATCCTTGCTCTCTACCTTTTTAGAGTGGATATCTATCACGCCGTATCCCAGCTCCTTACCGCTACTCGCGTAGTCGTACTCCTTTATCGCTTCAAGCAAGCGGAAGTTGTTATTGACGAATTCGAGATCAAACTGATCGACGGGGAAGTCCAACAGATCTGGGAACAGCTTCTCTACGTTCCCGTGGCAGATGTGGACTATCTTCTTAGCGTCGTCCATTCCTTTGAAGACTATTGAAAGCGCCTCCTTGGTTATCTCTATATCTTCCTTATATGGGTGTGTTGACAGAGCTGGCTCGTCGACTTGCAAATAGCGCGCACCAGCGTCGTAAAGCGCCTTAAGTTCGTTGTGTAGTGCCTTGGCCAAATCAATTATCAGCTCATTTCTATCGCGGTAGTAGTCGTTGAACGCCCAGTCAGCCATAGTATAGGGCCCAGTAATTATGGCCTTCACTGGTCTTCCTTGCGAGAACTCGGTGGCGTACTTCCAGTCCGTAAGCGTCATAGGCTCTTTCCACCTTATCTTGCCCACCACTATGGGCTTCCGGTAGTGCACGTTGTCGAATATCCTTACCCAGTCCTCGGGCTTATTGCCGACGACGAAGCCCTCCAAGCGTTCAGCGAAGTAGACCTCCATGTCCTCCCTTCTCTGCTCGCCGTCCGAAAGGATGTCAATGCCAGCCTTCAGCTGGTCCTCGACCGCCAGCCTTATCGCCTCACGTATCATGCGCTCGAATTCTTCTTTGCTTATTTCACCTTTGTAATACTTTTTGAGTGCCTCCTTCGCTATTGGGAATTTGGGGTAGCTACCGACGACAGTTGTAGGAAGCACCTTAGGTACTTCGTACTTCACTTTTCTTCACCCCCCGTAGGCAAGCTCCCTTAACTTAAAGGCTATCTCGGCCAATCTCCTCATCTTCTTTCTAATGTAAGAGTAGGGAAGCACATCGTAGCGGTAGTTAGCACTGACGTGAATCTCGTTGGCGTCGACTTCTTCGATCAAGTTAAGCAGTTTAGCTGCCGTTTCCTCTATAGGTTCTAGCTTCACGTTGAGTGCATCTGTAACGCCGAAGTCTATGAGCGGGTAGGGGTAGCCGTACTCGGCAAAGAGGTCCTTAGCCTCGTCGTAGTTCCAGAAGGTCATGTCGAAGCCTATACCGTCTACCCTCAAATCCAGCATCAGCTTGTAGGAATTCTCCGGGTTCTTGAAATATGTTTTCACCAGCAAGGGTGTATCGGTATAGGAAGACAGCAGATTGATGTATTCGATGCCCAAGGCCTTCAGCTCGCCGGGGACCTCTGGGTCCACCAATGCGGGCTCCTCAAGCTGTATGTAGTCCACGAACTGCTCGATTTCGCTGATCTCATATGCAAGCGCTCTCGTCAGATCCGCCATCAGCTCATCAACGTTGTTATAGTACTGGTCGTCAACATGGAGGGCGAAGGTGAGCGGGCCGGGCAAGCTGGCCTTAAGGGGCCTGGGCGCGACTGTGCTGGCTATGTAATGCTCAGTCGCCGTCGCCGGCCTAGTGGGGCGTATCTGCTCCTTCACTACCGCCCGCTTGTAGTAAAAGTTGAGTTCGTAGTAGCGATAGTAGCCGCCCACCTCCGGAAGCTCGAAGCCCGCCCAAGTGGAAGTGAAGGGTCTGAAGACGTCGTCCCACATCAAGTGCCCCGTAGTCAGCAGGTCCAACCCTTCCTCGCACTGCTCATCGAGCACCTTGGTTAGGTTCCTCTCGAAGGTGTCGCGCAACACAGTATAGTCCAGCTTCTTCGCTGAGTAGGCGTCGATTGCTTTCCTGAGCTCGGGCGGCCTAGGATAGCCCCCGGGGTGCGCTGCGACGACCTTTATCCTCACGCTCCCATCCGGAAGGGTCTCGCTTATGGGAGGAATATTAGGTCCTCCGTGCCTTACCGGCAACTAAGCAGAAGCCCCCCATGTCCCTCCACTCTTCTACTACGAACCCGTGCTCCTCCAGCTTTTCTTTCCTCATGACGGACTTCCCACCTATAAGCCGCAACAAAAGCACCGTCCAGCACCAAGATTTGTCCAGCTCTCCGAAGAGGTACAACTTGCTTACCTTTTTTATCTCTTCTAGCATCTCGTCTTTTTCTTTGTCAGTCAAGTGATGAACCATTGTAAAGGTTACGACTGCGTCGAATGCATCGCTCCGGAAGGGCAAGTTCGTGGCCGTTCCCAGCACTAAGTCGAATGGGCATCTCTTTAGGCGTTCTTTAGCTATGAGCAAGAACTTCTTAGATATGTCCAGGCCCACGCCGTAAGCCCTGCCGCAGAGGGTCTGGAGCATTCTGCCGGTCCCGGAGCCTACCTCAAGGATGCGTGCCCCCGGAGGAACCTTTGATGCCACTTGACCGTAGTAGCCATACTTCATGAATATGACCGCAACAAAGCCGTCGTGGAATGGGTACGTGAGCTCGAGTAACTTAGTTATCACCTTCTTCCTCGCGCACACCGCCTCTCTCCCTGCAGGATACTTGGACAGAGCACTATTACAGTACAACTATGAAGTTCATCCAAGTCTGCTCCCGTACACTTGGACACAATGGTGGTCTTGTCCAAACGCTCTGTGCAACTGTCCAAACGATCCGGTCACTATGCTTTATCATTCTGGACTCCTACCCCTAAGGGGTCGGAGAGAGTGAAGGACACTGACTTCTACGAGCTCATTCGAAGATTCGAGCCGGTGCCCCTCGACGGCGACATGCTCCGGTTCTATGTAAAGAGGTACGAGCCGGACGAACTGTTTGAAAAGCTGGTATTCGAAAAGGTGATGAAGAATAAAGGCACTGCGAGGGTTATGATCGTTGGGAGCTATGGGCTAGGAAAGACTACGTTTCTCAACTACTGGAGGACCCGTTTCGACGTGCCCTACCCCCGGAGCCCGCTGGAGGCATCAGCAAAGAAGGACATACCGATAGTGATAAAGGTCACATTCGACGAAGATCCAAAAAAGTTCTTACACAGCTTGCTTAAGGGCATCGAAAAGGGATTTAAGAAACCCGGGTGGATCTACTACGTCGGCCTAAACCAAGAATATGAGAAGCTCTTCAAATATATCACACAAGTGGTGGAGAACGTCCTCACGCGGTACGAGCGCTTGGGCCGCGTTGACTTGGACACCCTCAAGTCCGCTATCAGCTTCATCTTAGAGAACACCAATGTGCCTCTCGTGTTTATGATCGACGGGTTCAACTTGTCCGAGTCGTTCGAGAGCTTGGCATTTTGGTTCGACAACCTGCTCCAAGGGCAGAATAGGGCCACATTCGTAATTACGCTTACCAGCGAAACTTTACAGACCTTCCGTATGAGGTATCCTTTCATAGTCAGCAAATTTGTTGAGATACGCATACCGGGTTACACTGCGGAGGAGATGAAAAAGGTGTTCATGAAAAGGCTTGAGGACTTCTCCACCGAGGACAACCCCTACTATCCCTTTAAAGAGGAGTGGATCGAGCTGATATGGTCCCACTTCCCCATACTGAGGGACGCAATCAAGGTCGCACAGAGGGCCCTAACTTACGCAGCGAAAGAAGGGAAGCTCCGCGAGAAGCACATAGAGCTGGCAATAAGGGAGGCAGAGCGCGCCGTTGAAACTACTGTTCTGTTTGAGCTTGACGAGCTCGACAGGATGATCTTGAAAGCACTCACCGAGCTCGGCGAGGCCGGACCGAGCGACGTCACGCGCTGGCTCAAGTCTCAAGGCTACGACGTAGCGAAGAGCACGGTCCACTACCGCCTGAAAGAGCCGCTCTCGAAGAAGGGTTTGGTGGAGAAAGTAGGCAAGAGTGGGCGCAGGGGTAAGTATAGGATCGCCGACAGGCGCCTCATCGAGCTCTTGCGGTACCTCTAAGGGAGATTTGGACACGATTTGGACGTGCTTTAGACTTCTTTTGTCCAGCCTCTGCACACCATGTTGTATACATAATTGTACTTCCGAACGCATCGAGCCTCCAAACCCGGGAACCCCACAGCAACGTACATTCCAAAAGAATTCATTATACAAAACGACTTTCAAAACCTAACATCTCCACCGCTCACGCCGCTTAGCGCGGTCGGTTCGGATCGTCTAAGCGCAGATACAAATCAAAGTCCAACAGCAGTCCAAGGTTTGTCCAAACTCTGTCCAACTCATTCGCAGAGACCGGACTCCAGGGATGAGATGAGGCCGACCGACGCCCATAGGGCTTCCTCGAGTCTCACAGTCTTCACACCCTGACAAGGAATTATGTTGACTACCAAGTCAACGTCCACGTCCGGATACTTCTCCGGAATCCCTGCGTCCGGAGAACCGAACATGAGTGCCACGTCGCCGGGCACGACTTCTCTGAGCTTGCCCGGCCACTCTCCTTGCCTACTTGTGACCACAACCTTAAGCTTCTCTCTTTTGTAATATTCGATTGCATCATAGATTGTCTTGAAATACCTCACTTCAAAGCCTAGGTACGCTCCCCGCCAGATGCCCCTTTTCATTCCGATAACCTTCTTTACTTTTCTCTTTTTATCGAAAGCTACTAAGACCAGCGAGCCCTTTCTGCACGACTTCAGCTTTGCTCGAATCCTGCTCTCCTCGCCGACGTCTATAACAGCGTTCGAGCCGTGCTCACAAGCGACGACCAAACCCACCTTGAACAGCAACCCTTCCTCGCGGTCCACGAAGCCCTCGTTCAGTTCCTTTATTGTAACCGGCGGCAGTACGCCGGCATATCGTAGCTCCGGCCTCAAGGGGAAGGCGAGCTTCCTCAAATAGGCTGGGTAGCTGAGGTACGTAAGCACGCTCATGAGGACGTCGAAGCCGGGCCCCGGAGGGCCGTAGACGTCAACGCCCTCAGCTCTCAAGGTAGCCGCCGCTCTGGCGATGTACCCTGCGACTAGGGTCTTTTCGCGCAAGGAGGGATTTGCCGAAAGCGCGTCTCCCGGTATGGAAATGCGGAGCCTCCTATAATAGCACCTCAAAAGCATCACTTCTTAGACTTCTTTTGAAGCCTCTTTTCCACCTTACTCCTGTCCGAAGACTTCTCCATGAATAAGCTAGTCCTCTGCCTCCCTCCCATCACACTCACCACTCCAGTCCCGTGAGATCGGGGTTATAATGAAGGGTGCTTCGGAGGATCTGGGAAGAGTATGGACAAGTTGAGGGTAGCAGTTCTGGGCGCCACTGGAATGGCCGGACAGTGGTTCGCGTCGCTACTAGAAGAGCACCCCTATTTCGAGCTAGTGGCCCTTGGAGCCTCAAAGCGATCGGCGGGCAAGAGGTACCGCGAGGCAGTCAAGTGGATAATCCCAAGACCGTTTCCCGAAAAGTTCGGCGACCTCGTGGTCTTCGACGCCTCGGACCCAGAATCCCTCCCAGAGAAGGTGGACTTCGTGTTCTCTGCCCTTCCCAGCGAGGTAGCGGGCGAAATAGAGCTGAAGTATCTCAAAAAGGGAATAGACGTAATTTCAAACGCATCTCCGTTCAGACTGGAGCCAGACGTGCCTCTGATGAACCCGGAAATAAACGCGGATCACTTGGAACTGCTAAAGAATCAAAAGAGGTGGGGCGCAAAGCTTGTGAAAAATCCGAACTGCACTACAGCCGTTCTTACCTTACCCCTGAAGCCGATACTGGACGAATTCGGTATAGAGGATATTAGCGTCGTAACGATGCAAGCCATAAGCGGGGCGGGCTTCGCGGGCCTCACCGCCTACTCTATAGTAGACAACTTAATCCCGTACATCTCTAAAGAGGAATACAAAGTAAAGGTGGAGTCTAAGAAGATGCTTGGAGCTTTGCGCAATGGCCAAATCGTTCCAGCCGACTTCATAATAGAAGCGACGACCACCAGGGTGCCGGTTCTCGACGGCCACACGGAGGTCGTCTACGTGAAGACTGAGAGAGCGACCGACGCGGAGGCCGTAAAAGATGCTCTCAATTCCTTCAAGGGCGAGCCCCAGCTCCTTTCCCTGCCCACAGCACCCGAGAGGCCCGTGATCGTAAGGGAGGAGCCCGACAGACCTCAACCGCGCTTGGACAGGATGAACGGCAACGGGATGTCTGTCACTGTGGGGAGAATAGAAGTAATGGACACAAAGAGGATAAGGATGGTCCTCGTCGGCCACAACCTCTTGAGGGGAGCGTCCGGAGTGAGCTTGCTGACGGCCGAACTGATGTATAAGAAGGGCTACATGACGTAGTATTTACTCCAGTCCTCCCTTTCTTCCCTCTCCTCCGCAAGTTCTTCGTGGCGAGCGGAGACCTCTCTTCTGCGCTTCTTTCTCTTTGGCCGCACGTCGGGGTAGAAGTAGACTTCGTTCCCCGCTATAAGGTATTTCACTACGCGGTACTTGTCCCTGACCCAGGGAAACTGCTCCCTCCACTCTTTGAAGACGTCGTTGCTTATTATCAGTCCATACTCCCTTTCTGCGATAGACAAAATGAAGTAGTCCGCCGGCGTTCCTGCGGGTGTCTGAAGCACCTTCCCTTTATTTAGAAGCTTCTCAAGCACCTCGGGCTTATCCACCTTGTACCGCAGCGAGGCGTCGGCCACAGCGTAAACTTCAAACCCCCTTTTCTTCAAGGCATCCATGACTATCAATAGGTTTTCGATCCTTCCTTTGTTGTTGGGTTTAGGACCGTGCAGTACCACGTTGGAGGCGTCCACCACGGCGACGGAGTGCGGGACCCTAACCCTCGCGTGGCGCGGAGCGCTCTTCTTTTCGACATATCTCTTTAGGCGAGGTACCAGCAAGTTCGTCGCGAGCGTGACTGTAACAGCCAGCAATATCGCCAGTAAGTACTCCCACATGCCAGACCCGTCGTGGCCCAGCTCGTACTCGTGGCTCTTATGAGTTCTACAACTTAACCGGTTGCGGGAACGCTTTCTTGGGAGAGCGATTGCGCCTAGTGGTGCCTAGCAAGGGACGATTGAAGGAAGTTACCTTGGAGTTGCTGGAGCAAGCGGGAATAAAGCCGGCCTACTTAGACTCGCGTGCCTTGATAGTGCCCTCGAACAAGCCCGACCTCGACTTAGTGTTTGCTAGGCCGGAAGACATCCCCTGGATAGTCGAAAGCGGCGCCGCAGAAATGGGGATAACCGGCCACGACTACGTCGTCGAGTCCGGACGCGACGTCGCGGAGCTCCTCGATCTTGGCTATGGCAGGTCCAAGCTCGTGCTGGCAGTTCCCGCTTCCCTTAACATAAAGGACCCTAAGGAGTTGCCTCCAGGTTTCCGCATCGCAACGAAATTTGTGAACATCACACAAGAGTACATCAAAAACAAGGGCGTAGATGCAAAGATAATAAAAATCAGCGGTTCGGCCGAAATAATGCCCGGGATTGGGGCTGCCGACGGGATAGTAGACATTACCTCAACCGGAACAACTCTAAAGCTGCACGGCCTAGTACCCATAGACACCCTCTTGGAGAGTACAGCACGGCTAATAGCGAGGAGAGACGTAGCTGAAAGCCGCAGAGTGGAGGAAGTAAAACTAATGATTGAGTGCGTCCTAAGGGCAAAGAAAAAGAAACTACTCATGATGAACGTTCCGGACAGCGTGCTGAAAGAAGTCCTAAAGATGTTGCCAGCGATGTCCGGTCCAACAATAAGTAAGGTAGAGAGCGACGAACCTATGTGGGAAGTTATGGTTGCCGTGGACGAAGACGTTCTGCCAGAAGTCATCTTAAATGTGAAGAAAGCCGGGGCAAGAGACATCCTCGTACTTAACGTAGAAAGGTTAATCCCTTAACTTCCTAATGATCATGTCGATAAAGCTTATCACGACCGGCGCGGCAACCACCGTAAGAATTATGTGATCCTCTACTTGGACTATTCTGTAGAGGTACAGCACGCCGTTCACGAGCAAGGCCACGTCCCCGCCGCGCGTAGCGACCTCGCGGACCACTTTCTCATAGCTGAACACAGCTATTGGCCTCCATTGAAGATACACCACAACCTTGGTCTCTTGGGATAGCACGGCAAAGCGGTCTATGGATATGCGCTGACATCCTTCGTCCAAAAGCTTGCGGAAGGCTTCCTCGTACGCGTAGACCCCATCTTCGCTACAGAAGTAAAGGGTTCCGTTTCTGTATGCAACATCATTCGGGACAAAGCTCAAACTAATAGTAAATCCGCCACCCTCCCTGTGGACGTCCACTGCGCTACCCCTTACTACAATCAATCCGTCGTCCAATGGTTCCACAATAGTGACGTTGTTCATTATATAAGTTACATTAGTAAGTAGGTCGTAAACAAGTGCAACTTCTCCTCTCTTAACGAGGGCGACGAAGCGGGCCGACGAGCGACATTCGTCAGGAACGAAGCCCGCGTCCACAAGAGGCACAATGCCTTTGGGCGAGAGCATGAACAGTCTAACCTTATCACCGGTGAGCGCCACTACGTAAGCTCCGTCAACGCACGCCGGCTTCCCGGGTAGTTGAAGATGGAGGGAACCCATACTAATCAAACCGCTGACGTAAGCTACTATCAACACGTCTTCATAAAATGAAAGACAGCAGACGCCGTTCAAGGTCTTTAGGAGTATTGCAAAAATCATCACGCGGCGCCGGTGAAGAGAGATGGTCGTCGTAATAATAAGCGGGCCACCGGGCAGCGGAAAGAGCACGGTTGCCAAGAAGTTGGCAGAGGAGCTCGGAGTGGAGTACGTGTCGGCCGGCCAGATGTTCCGCGAACTCGCCAAGAGGCTCGGAGTGAGCGTTGTCGAATTAAACGAGATGGCTATGAAAGACCCATCAATTGATATAATGATAGACAGAATGATATTGGAGAGGTCCGAGCGGGGCGATGTAGTGGTCGAAGCCCACTTGGGAGGCTGGGTTGCCCGCCCGTACGCCGACCTCAACGTCTACTTGACTGCCCCTCTGAACGTGAGGGTTCGCCGCGTCGCTCGGAGAGACGGCAAGACTCCTGAAGAGGCTGTGGAAGATATATTAAAGCGTGAGGAGCTTCAGTGGCTCCGCTTCAAGGCCCTCTACGGCTTCGATACCTCGTCGTTGGAAGTTTTTGATCTTGTCATCGACACCACAAAGTACGCTCCCGAGGAAATAGTGAAAATAATATTACTGGGACTTCGATGAACCTTCTATCTTCTCTACCACTTTGTCGGCGATCTTCAAGAACTCTTTGGCTGCTGGCGTATCGGGGTACTCAACGAAGAACGGAAGACCTTTGTCGTTGCTCTCGGAAATGCGCGGATCCAGTGGCACCGAACCCAAGAAGTCCACCCCAGCCCTCTCCGCAATTCTCTTGCCGCCGCCGCTGCCGAAGATGGGGTAGGTCTTTCCGTCACATGGACACGTGAACCCTGACATGTTCTCCACTATGCCAAGTATAGGTATATTAAGCCTCTTAGCAAAGTTAATCGACTTCATGACTACCTTCTGTGAAACTTCAGAGGGTATCGTAACTATTACGGAGCCGGTTAAGTTCGGTATCATCTGAGCTACCGTAAGGGGCGCGTCGCCCGTTCCCGGAGGCAAGTCTATTAGCATGTAATCGGCCTCCCCCCAAATCACGTTCTCGAGAAGTTCCAACATAGCGTTGCTGAGCATTGGACCTCTCCATATGACTGGAGACTCCTCGTCTGGCAACATGAAGTCCACGCTAACTATCTTCACTCCTAGGGGTCCGGTGACCGGTATCAAGCCCTCGGGGGTGGCGTAGACGCGCTGCCCTTCCACACCCATCATCTTGGGTATGCTGGGACCGTAGAAGTCTGCGTCGAGCACTATGACCTTCTTGCCCCTGTACGCTAGCGCAAAAGCCAAGTTGGCCGTAACGAACGACTTGCCCACTCCGCCCTTTCCGCTCATGACGGCGACCTTGTATTTTATGCCGCTTAAGCGATCAGCTATGTTCTTTTGAATCTCTTGAATGGGTCTGAAGGGCAGTTTCTTTTGCATAGCCACGCTCGGGACCCGCACCTCGTGCTATAATAAAAATAAAAAGTCTTAGGATAGCCGAACCGGGAGCGTTGCAAGTAAGGGTCAGGGCGCCGACCAAGGTTACGCTCTTCGGCGAGCATTCTGTGGTTTACGGCTATCCGGCAATAGTCTTCTCTCTGCCCATATACATTGATGTCAGCGCCACAGAGCACGACGACATATTAATCGTGACCGGACCAGCAAACGTAAGCTCTGTAGACCTTGTGATAAAAGAAGATAGAATAGATGTAGGTCCTAAAACTAAAAAATATTTGATGAGGTACATATCGTACATACTGAAGGCGATAGAGCGGTTCAGCGTACCCGGTATAATGATAGAAATTAAATCGCCGTTGCCGGTAGGCGCCGGCTTAGGAACCAGCGCGGCAGTGGCAGTGGGCACGGTAGCGGCGATCAGCATACTTAAAGGCTTAAACGTAGACAAGATGGAGATAGCCAAGCTGGCATGGGAGGTAGAAAAGTTGGTGCAGGGCAGGGCCAGTCCGATGGACACGGCCGCGTCGGCACTCGGAGGAGTGCTCTGGATTGAGAAGAAGGAAGAATGGAATATAGAACCGCTGAGTGTAGATGAGATAAACCTAGTTATCGGCGTATTTGAAAAGCAGAAGACAACAGCTTCCCTCGTCGCAGAGGTGGCCGAGAAGCTGAAAAGGAACCGCCTCTACAGCGAGGTCATCAAACTGATGGGGGAAATAGCGCGGGAAGCCAGAAGGGCGCTCGAAGACCGCGACTGGAAGAGGCTGGGTGAGCTCATGAAACTCAACCACGCCATGTTGGAGGCATTGGGAGTCGTCACGGAAGAGACCAGTCGCGCAGTCCACTACGCCATAGAGGCGGGTGCGTTAGGGGCTAAGGTATCCGGCGCCGGCGGAGGAGGCGCCGTGGTAGCTCTAGCTGAGGATCCTATACCCGTAGCCTCTGCGATGAAGGTATCTGGAGCCAAAAAGGTTTTCACTGTATCGGAACCCTCGAATGGGGTTGAAATACTTTGAGCTATTTTTACGGTACTTTTAAAAAGCAGAGTGCAGAGATCCCGTCGGGCGAAAGGAAATGAAAAGGCTCGCCTTTGTCCTCCTCGCTACCATGATGGTGCCCCTCTTCGCAATGTCCAACGGCGCCCCCAACTTCAGCTGTACCATGTGTCACCAGGACGCCAAGCCCATCGCACCTCAGAACATCGTGATCAGCGGTTTGCCCCAATACTACGAGCCCGGCAAGGCCTACAAGCTCACCATCGAGATAAAGGACGTGAATGAGTGCACCCCCGCAATGGTCGCTTGCGGAGGCTTCGCGCTGCAAGCTAGCGCCGGCGAGTTCAAGATCATCGACCCCGAAAACACCTTCATCGCTCAGCCCGCTCCCGGCGAGAGCTTCGTAACCCACACCAAGGCTGGTAGCATGATGAAGAAGTGGACCGTCGAGTGGATTGCCCCTCAAGAGCCCCAGCCCGTAACGCTTAAGGTAGCGGCCCTAGCAGCAAACGGCGACGGTACGCCCTTCGGCGACTACTTCGGCATGAAGGTCTTCCAAGTGCAGCCCGCCCAAACCGGCATGCAAGAGCAGCCCGCTCAGCAGGCTGAGCAGCCGGCCGGAGAGGGCAATGTTGTCACCATAACTAAGACCGTATGGGTAACCATGACTGTGACGAAGACTGTCACCGTAACCCTCACCGGCTGATTTTTTAGATCGACACCTCTCCCTTACTTTGCAATTAAAAGCGGTCCTTCCTTCCCTGCGGCGGGTGAACTCTGTGAGCGCGGCCAGTTACGACAACGAAGCAAAAATTCGTCAAGCGATGACCATGCTCATGAGGATAATAAACGATCCCTCAGTGCCCAGAAACATCCGCCGGGCGTGTATAGAGGCGGTCCGCCACTTGGAAAACGACAAGTTGAGTCCGGGCGTCCGTGCGGCTAACGCCATCAGCGCTTTGGACGAAATAGTTCAAGACCCAAACATGCCCATACATACTAGGATTACCATATGGAACGTGGTAACGTTGCTCGAAACGGTGAAGGACTAAGGGGTCACCAGATGATTAGAGTCAGGGTACGCGGAATTTACGCCACTGCCTTGGCTGTGTCATTACTCGAGAACGGCTTTGAGCTCTCTGACCTATCTGCAAAGCTGAGGTCCCGTCTAAGGTACGAGGGATCACCAGAACCGCCCCACGTCACGGTCAAGCAATCCGACAGGGAGGCTGATGAAATAGTAATAATCGGCTTCCCGGAGGAGGCTGATGCCGTCATAGCGGCTCTCAGAGAGACGTTCCCGTACTCCGTTCATCATATAGCTAGGCCCAACCTACACTCAGCCTACAAAGTGGTCGTCGATGAGAGTTGTAAAACCGTCGTCGAAGGTGTCGAAGCCCGCGTTGTGGCGAAAGAGTGCTACGAGGGCAAAGAGCTTGTTGCCGAGGTCGTTAAGAGCAGAGTATTTCCACGAGATGAGGTGGTCTTGGAAGAAGGCTTCCGAGTAATAGGCTTCTACGCCGAGCTGATAGTGGGCCGCGGGCCCGGCGTAACGTTCTCCAAACATATAACTAATCCTTCTGTTAAATCTTTGCTAATATCGCTGGCGAGTGACATAACGCTCAAGGGCTTCAAGGTGCACTGGCGCTCCTCAGCGAGGAGCGCCCCAGTGGAGGCGCTCCGCTCCGAGCTCGAGAGGCTTCTCGACGAGGCCATGAAGATATCAGTTATGGCCAGAGAGGCTCCTCCGGGCACACAACTCTATCCGGGAGAGAGGCTGGACGTCGTAGACGTTGTTTTTGAAGATAAGAGAATCATGGATGCCATAAGAGGCGAAGTGGTGCCGACCATGCCTTACCACCACAGCCTAAAGTCGGGCGGCGAGAAGATGTCATCGGCTACAGAGCTCGGAGACAAGATATCCGCATTTTCAACCATACCTCCAGAGAGCGTCTACGAATACCTCTATGAGGTGGCTAGGGACTCAAAGAGCCTAGCGATCCTTCACAAAAAGATCAGCGGCGAAAGGATTGTGCTCGGAAGGGCCACGGTCAGAGACGTGCTTCAAGGATACATTGTAGTGAGCCGCAAGGTGAAAGAGTACGGCAAGTATGACGGGATCGGCGAAGTAAAGGAGCCTGGAGACGTGATACTCAGCTTCATTAGGCCCTTCGAGAAGCACCTCATACATGCGTACTTTGATCCCTACGGGTTGCTCAAGGGGATATACGTTAACGTAAACACGGGCATCGAAATAGGGGAGGGAAACGTAAGGTACTTAGATCTGGAGGTAGATGTGATCATCAAAGGGGAAATTGTAAAAGCAATTGACGTGGAAGAGCTCAACTCCTTGCCAGCGCCCCTGGCGGAGCTGGCCAGCAAAGAGGTTGAAAGGTTGCTGAAAGAATCAAACCGGATAGTAGGCCTTGTCGAGCGCGGCGCGGAGCTTCTTCAGAGGTAAGTTTACCCTCTTGTATGGACCTCCTAAGAAAAAGTTGTACCTACTGCCCACGAAGCTTGTGGGGGAAGGCTTTGTATATCTGGCTCCCAGCGAGCTGTCGCACCTCCTTTCTGCACTAGAGAGAGGGTATGCTTCCACCTACGGGAACGCGCGCGAAATGGTGATCAAGATACTGGCAGCAATGAGAGAGAATTTGGATATAGTTCTGGTAGAGCCGGCTTCCGTGCTCGTAGGCTTGGGCCCGCGGTCCAGGAAGATCATGTCGTTCCTTTCGTGGTATTCCATGCGATATGCAGAAGAGGTGAGGAGGAGCGTGTTTTTTGTTTCCCGTGTAAGCGAGTTCAGCAATCAGCCGCCCTTCGTGCGGTATATAGAGCCTTGGGTACACGCACTCGCGGAAGCCGCGGAGCTCCGAGGGCGCTTCGTACTGAAGATAGAGCATTCGGAGGGAGTGGAGGTATGGGAGTACTAGAGATATTGGGTGAGGTGCTCTACTATTTGGCCATCTACTACGGACCCGCAATGGTTGCTAACGCATCTCCTGTCTTAGTGGGCAAGGGCACGCCGATAGACAGAGGTGTCGCGTTCGTTGACGGAAGGAGGTTGCTCGGAGATGGCAAGACTTGGGAAGGCCTCATCATAGGCCTGCTCTTCGGCACAACGATCGCCGCCGTCGAAGCAGTGGCGTTCAACAACCCCACTATGTACGTCTACGGAGTCACCGGAGCAGTGGGCGCTCTGATAGGCGATATCGTCGCCTCCTTCTTTAAGAGGAGATTGGGGTACGAAAGGGGAGCGCCCTTACCTGTCGTGGATCAGCTGGACTTCTACATAGGTGCCACAGTCTTCATGCTCTTGGTGGGTTGGCAGCCTAAGTGGGGCGACGTAGTGGCGGGAGCCGTGCTGATAGTGGCGCTGCACAAGCTCACTAATTTGATTGCCTACTATCTCCGGCTGAAAGACGTTCCTTGGTGAGCTTCATCATTATCCTGTATTTGACATACCTGTCTTCGGGGCTGAACCGCGGCGGGTGCGGGACGACCGTCCTGGATCCACAGACCGGACACTCGTCCTTGAACGTGTAGCGCCCGCAGTTCAAACACTTCCTCATCAAGAACTTCATTTCCTCTCCACCTGCTCGAACCTCACTACGTCCAGAGCCTCCTGCTTCGCCTCTTCAGCTATTTTCTCCCCTATCGCTTCGAGGACCTTACCGGCGGTCTTGTAGTCGAAGGCTGTTACCTCCACCATGTATCTGGGAGCGCCTACCGTGTATACCCTAACTCTCACCTCATCGCCCTTCATGAAGTCGTAGGCGCTCATCAATGTCCTCCTTATCCTGTCCACTCCGTCCGGAGCGAACGACTGGAGTATCGCCATTCCCACTACTTTTGCCGGCTTGATCTTTATATGAGTCTTCGCTACCTCAGTTATTACCTTCGCCACGTCTTCCGGTATTCCTAAGGACGTCAGGACCTCCTCGCCGCGGAGGGCAGCTTCCTCGAAGACGCCGAGGAGGTCTCCGAAGTGCCTCTGTATGTGCGGCTCGAGCATGCTGTAGAGCTTGTCGTAACTTATGCCCAGCTGTTCGGCCACCAACTTCAACAAGTTTTCGCCTTTTTTGAACCTCTTGTACATATACATCTTTCTTTTTCTTTCTGAATCGGTAACCTTTTTCAGTGATAGGTCAACAGTTCCCCTCTTCCTGTTTACTCTTATTACCTTACACACTACCTTCTGGTTCTCCCTCAGTACTTGCCTTATGTTTTTTACCCATCTGGAGGCCACCTCACTCCATGGCAAGTATGCTTCTAGGTCCCCGTATTCGTCCAGCGTTACGTAGGCTCCGTAGTCGAATACCTCCTTTACTGTGGCCACCACCAGCTCGCCGACACGCGGCAACCTCTTCCTAGGCACGATCCGACGCCCCGCCACGGCTCGCACGGATGCTTAATTACCTACAGCTCTCCTCTATAATTTCCTTCAGTATCTTCTTCGCCTTGTTTACAAAATCCTCCAAGCTCCCAGCGTTATTTATTATTATGTCCGCTTGCTCCATGACTTTGTCAATGCCCAATGCCAGCTCGCTCGCGTCCCGCGCCCTCAGAAGCCTCTCTACGTCCCCTAGGTCGTCTTCCCTACCTCTGGCGGCCAGGCGGGCCAGCCTGATCTCGAACGGTGCCTCTATACCTACTACTATAACCTTGGCTACCTTCTTGAACGCCTCCAGCTCCTCTGGAGTGCGACAACCGTCAACCAAAACCACACAAGCATCTTTGTACTTCTTCATTATTATATCAATTACCATCTTTGCAATTATCGCTTGGCCTCCTTTCTCTCTTAGGTCCCTTGCCACCGCACGCAGGTTCTCGCTGGTCGGTTCAAGCCCCCTGCGCTTGGCCTCCTCCCTAACTATATCTCCCATTACTATTACTGGTATCCCGAGCTCCTTAGCGATGCTGGCGAAGGTCCCTTTGCCCGCTCCCGGTAGACCGGCAGTAATTATTATCGTGCGCGGTATCTTGACTCCCAAGCGGTGCTTTGGCGAGCGCTATAAAGCCTTGCAAGAAAAATAAGCGCCGCCGCTAGCCGAGCCGGGGGAGCTGGAAGGTGGGCGTGTACCAGGGCCCGGACTTGAAGAAAGTTACTGGAGGCAAGAAAAGGAGGCACCGCAAGGTAAAGAGGAAGTACTGGATGGGAAGATACCCCATCAACACAACCCTCGCTGAAAGGGAGAAGAGGAAGATAGAGAGGGTCAGGGGAGGCAACGTCAAGGTAAAGCTGAGGTACGCACTTTATGCAAATGTAGTGGACCCCAGAGACAACAAGACAAAGAAGGTAAAGATAATTAGGATAGTGGAGACGCCCGCAAACAAAGAGCTGGCGAGGCACGGTATAATAGTTAAGGGAACCAAAATTGAAACCGAGATAGGAATGGCGGTAGTCACATCCAGGCCCGGTCAAGACGGCCTCGTTAACGCCATACTGATACAGGGGAAGTAAATGACGTTGCGAAAATATAAAGGAAAGAAGGTAATTTTGTGGCCCCAATATTTCGACGCAACGCTCAGCAGGAGGGAGGGGCGCCGCGTCCCGAAGTCTCTGGCCGTGCCCCACCCTACCCAGCGCGAGCTTCTCGACGCTTTGGCGTCCTTGGGCCTCTCTGCCGAGCCTTTAGAGGCCCGCTATCCTAGGGAGTGGTGGAACAAAGAGGGGCCCGTGCTGGTGGAGAAGGAACGCCCGAAGACGGATCTGCTGAGGACGGTTGGCGAGGAGTTGCGCAAGAAGAGGTACGGTGTAAGCGATTAGTGCTACCCGGAAAATATCTGTGGGTCGTCACTTTCATTCCGTGGGGGCCTCCCGTGAAGGGTCGCGTGCACTCCATAACGCGCACCGGACTCTATGTAATAGAGATAGAATCCAGTCCTCCGCGCATAGGAAGTAAGGTGGAAGCTGGCAAGTTTCGAGGGACTGTGGTCGACGTAATAGGGCCTGCGGGCAAGCCGTTCCTCATAGTAAAGGGAGAGAGAGGAAAGCTGGAGAAGGATGAAGTCGTAAAGATAGAAGTCAAAAAGAGGAGGTGATCGGTGTGAGCTACGCATCAACTTCTCCAGCAGCGACGCGGTGTCCGACGTGCGGCAACGTTGACCTAGTACGTAACGAGGTCGGCGACTACGTGTGTCCAGTGTGCGGCACAGTGGTTCTCGAGGCCAGTGAAGTAGAGTTCGACTCCTTCGAGGGCTACGACTCCAACAATCAGAGGCTTGAGAGCCGGGCCAGCCTAACTAGGGCGCGGCACGACAAGGGCCTCGGTAGCCAGATAACAGGCGGACGCGGAAAGTACCGCTTGCTCGCAAAGACCCAAGACAGAATAAAGTTCGGCAACGAGAGGGAGAGCTTTCTGGGCGACGTGAAGAAGGGCATAGAGGAGTTCTCTTCACTCATATCAAGAACCCTAGTGCCTGTGCAGAGGTACATCATCGAAGATGCTTACAACATATCCGATTACTTAGTGACCGTATACGACAAGCTCCCGCGGAAGCTTCGGAGAACCTCCATAGAGGCCAGAAGGCTCGTCGGCTTGGCGATATTGCTGGCCGTAATAAAGGAGTACGGAAGCTATCTGCCCCCGGAAATAGTGCTAAACAAGCTCGGCTTGGATCCCAAGAAAAAAAGAGAAGTTAAGGAAATGTACACATATCTGCACAACTCTATCGTAAAGAAGAAGATAAGTGCACAGAAGGATGCAATTACAAAAATGAAGGAATCTGCAGTAATACTGCTGAATTATCTGAAGAACGATGCGGGGATAGAGCCCGAAAGGGACACGCTGATCTTGGAAGCAGTCGAAAAGATACTGCTGGCGCTGGAAAGCGCTAACAGGGGAAGCCTGGGGAGCAAGCTCGCCAGCTCCTACCTCGGAGGGGCCATGTACTTGGCCCTCCGAGTGCTGGCCACCAGCCCGAGGGCGATGCTTACTCAAGACGCTATAGCAAAAGTCCTCGCAAAGGGTCCAAATTCGCTGAGGAGTGCCTACGTAGAAATACTTAATAAAACGCTCGTTGTGGTAGAAGTACCGGCCAAGCCTCCAAGAAATAAAAGCAGAAGGAGGAAGGCAAGATAAGGGTACAGCTTGCCCGAGGACAGGGCGATTAACGCGATAATAAACTATTTGATAGACCTCTACGAGCGCTTGCGGGCCATAGTGGCTCACTACTTGCACATCTACGTGTTTTCGAAGGACCCTGCGCTGGCGGCCAAGTACGGCGATTTTCTGATATTCATGGTCACGCTGACGGTCATATATGCACTCATAGAACTGCTCGAGGGTTTCAAGAAGTTCTTCAGAGTCCTCCTTCTCTTGGGCTGGACTATCCTAATAGTCTTGATAGCATTGAACTACTTGGCCGCCAGATGACGAGTCTGTACGAGTGAGATAAAAATCTGGGTCACATCCTTCGCTGTGGAGAGGGACGATGAGTGGCAAGGGACTCTTGCTGGCTCTGGCTTTCTTACCCTTGATATTGGCTCAAACCACAGTCACGACAACAGTAACCAGCACGACGTACACTACCACGACGCTCACAGTGACGCTGGTTCCCGGTAATCCCTCCACCCTAATCATTCCCGTCACAAAAACTACGTACACTACTGTGTTCACTACCGTTACTGTAGGGGCACAACAAGCCCAACAAGCTCAGAACGTGGTCTACACCACAGTAACCAAAACTACCTATACGACCGTGTACACCACAATAACGGCTATCGTGCGTACGATATACAGTACGGTTACCACGACGATATACCAGAACGTCTACAAGCCGGTTACGTTCTACATTACAAAGACCGTAACCGTCACGAAGACCATACCTACTATAATAAACAACACGGTAACTACGACTGTAACCCAGTACGTGACGCTGACCACCACCTTTGTGCAAGTGATAAGCGCCGTGGTGACCACAACAGTGACGCAGACCCTGACCACCGTAGTCAGCAGTACCTTCACGCAGTTCCAAGCTCTCACAGTGACTACCACAGTATTCATAACCAAGTACGTGACCGACGTCGTCACCACGACTATTGAGAACATAGGCGGCGTCTACGTGCCGGCCGCCCTCGCAGCCGGTCTGATGGTAATACTGTTCGTGCTGTCGTTGATCTTCAAGAAGGTCGGAGAGTAAAAACACTTTTTCCAAATACTTATGTCCCACCTCGGGAGGCTTCTTGCCCCTTACCAAGAGGATAATACCTTGTCTCGACGTTAAGGACGGACGCGTAGTTAAGGGTGTTCGCTTTGAAAACCTCCGCGACGCCGGAGATCCGGTAGAGCTCGCAGCGTATTACGAGGACCAAGGTGCTGATGAAATAGTCTTTCTCGACATCTCTGCGACGCCCGAAGGAAGAGAGACGATGATAAACGTGGTGAGGGAGACAGCCTCAGTGCTCAATGTCCCCCTTACTGTGGGGGGCGGAGTGAGGTCGCTGGAGCACTTCGAAAAGCTCCTTTCGGCCGGAGCGGACAAGGTCAGCGTCAACACTGCTGCAGTTCGCAACCCCAGCTTGCTGACAATAGCAGCCGAGGAGTTCGGCTCTCAAGCGGTGGTTATTGCAATAGACGCGAAGAGGGTGGGAGGCCGCTGGGAGGTCTTCGTCAGCGCGGGCAAGGTGCCAACGGGGCTAGATGCCGTAGAGTGGGCCAAGGAGGCCGAGAGGCGCGGCGCCGGCGAAGTGCTTCTTACGTCAATAGACTACGATGGGACGCAGAGGGGCTATGACATAGAGCTCACCCGGGCGGTCAGCGAAGCTGTGAAGATACCGGTGATAGCCTCCGGCGGCGCCGGCGAAGCTGAGCACATATACCGGGTTTTGACCGAGGGTAAGGCGGATGCCGCTTTAGCGGCGAGCATTTTCCACTACGGCAAGTACAGCGTTGCGGACGTCAAGCGCTACTTGATGGAGCGTGGAGTTAGCGTGAGGCCTTGTTGCTGGTGAACTCGAGATATTGCGTCCGTCACTAGGTAATACTCGATCGCGTATGCGGCGTTGAAAGGTAGCGACATATACATTTTATGTACCAAGCTCACGAATGCAAGCACCAGCAGTAGGAACAGCGAGCCGGCCGCTGGACCCGCTCCGTCTATTATGAACGAGGCCACTACACCCACTATAGTGTAGTAGAGAGTCCACGAGACTAAGGTGGCCCAGAACAGCTCCCAGCGGTATGCCAGCCCGAAGTATAAGCCGGCTCCAACGGCCAGGGGCAACGAAAGTGAAAACGATATGATTAGCCTCCCCCCGGGCCCCCAAGGGACGCGAGCCTTTGACGCCAACGTTCTTCGCCGTCACAGCGTTCTTCGTGGCCCTTATAACGTCGTACTACGTAACGAAAGAATGGATACGTGTGGCGACCAGAAGGGAGCTGGTTGGGAAGGACGTCAACAAGCCCTACGAAGTCTACGTCCCCGAGGCCGGAGGAGTGGGTTTCGTAATGGGATTCTCCCTCGGCCTGCTCGCTACTATAGCAATAAGCGTCTTTGTCGCGTACGAGGTGATGTGGTGCTTCTACGCCCTCGCCGCTCTGAGTACGGCCCTCATGGCTGCGTTCATAGGCTTCGTTGATGACGTCTTGGGATGGAAAAAGGGCCTCTCCCACCGGGCTAAGGTTATGTCAACTATACCAATAGCCATACCGCTCATGGCTGTAAAGGCCGGCGTATCAGTCATGTGCCTACCCCTCATAGGATGCATGGACTTCGGCCTGCTCTACCCGCTAGTATTGGTGCCGGTCGGAATAGTCGGCGCAACTAACGCGTTCAACATGATCGCTGGGCTGAACGGCCTCGAGGCCGGGATGGGTTCTATAATAATGGCAACCTTAGGCATCATAGCGATAAAAAAGGGTGCTATGGCGGCGTCTGTCGTGGCCAGCGCGGCCCTCGGCGCAATATTAGGCTTCTTATATTGGAACAAGTACCCAGCAAAAGTGTTTCCGGGGGACGTGTTTACCTATTCAGTAGGCTCCATGATAGCGTCGGTGGCTATATTGGGCAACATGGAAGGAGCTGCTCTAATACTCTTCATACCGTATTTTGTAGAACTCTTTCTATATATTTACGGAAAGCTACACAAGATAGAGAAAGAGAGCTGGGGGGTGCCTTCTGGTCAGTGCCTCGAGGTGCCTTACGACAGACCTTACAGCGTCACGCACCTCGCAATGTTGCTCCTCAAGCGTTTGAGGGGTTGCGCGAGGGAGCAGGAGGTGGTGGCCCTTTTGCTGGCCATCGAGGCTGGCTTAGCGATAATAGTTCTTGCTCTCTACGTGTGAGGGGAGGGGCTTGGACGACAAACTGCTGTCCTTGCGCAGGAAAGTTATTGTAGAAGCCATCAAGAAGGCATCAGAGCACTTCCCGCTGAACTACGCTCTGCTGTGCTACGATAAGGACAGCGGCCTCTTCCACGTCGTTGTGAAATTTCCCGAGAAGCCGTCGCTCTACGCCGCAGACATGCATGACTACATATACACGCGCTTCGGCATGGACCCAAGATTCTACGTGGTCAATTCTCTTGAGCCACTCACCAAGGTAAAGATGCTGGAAGAGTGTGAGCTCGTGGTGGGCAGCGCGGATGAAGTTTCCAGCGATTTGGAGATAGCAAAGGAGGAGGCGAGGAGGTTCGAAGAAAATCTCAAGGACGTGGCCCGGCTCTACGGAACCCTAAGGAACGGATAAGGGCCTCCAGCACTTCTGCCTCTCCGGAGTCGACCCAGACGCGGTGGTTGCCCAACATCTTAGGAGGCTCTCTAACCCTCATCCAGATTTGAGTCTCGCACGCATCCATCCTAGGGCCTTTCATTGTAACCCCCTTGACAATCTCATAATCGTCCTTTGCAAAGCGCAATGCAATGGAATCCTTCCCCTCCTCAACATACCCTCTGATGGCTACGGGGTTTCCGGTCTCGTAGTGCCGGACTAGAGAATATCTGTCCAAGAGGGTTAAGGGTGCAGTACAATGAGCCAGCATGATCTTTTCTTCGTCCACGTAATCTAAGTTAAATACGCCTCCCACCCTGCCAAGCGCCGAAAAGATCATGATCATCGAGAACAGCGAATTCAAGTCTCCCTCGCAAGCAAATGGGAAATTTGCAGCGTTGAACAGTGCTAGCGCCAAGCACGGAGTCACGTACAGCTCCTTTATGAGGGGGAAGCAGTTTATTGCCGCGGCTCTAAAGCCGCTAAGCAGGCGTCGTAGCGCTTCATATAGGCGCGCGGCCTTGTACAAGTCCTCATCCGACACCGCAACCTCCGACGCGCCGACTTTGACCGACCTCACGACCTCCTCAACGTCTTCGTTTCTGACGTCTTCATATGCTTCGATTACCTTCTTAATGTCGATATCTATTACTTCCGCGCCCAAATACTTGCGGAAGTCTTCTCTTCCCAGCGCGGGGGCTACCAGCCAATCGGCGACGCCTCCTATGAGGGCTATCTTGGCTCCTACGAACCTCTCGAGCCTCTTCAGGCCACTGAGGGCCTTCATCTCATCTTCTTTGTCCTTTACAAATATCAAACCCCCTTTGGGAAGCGCGGCAGCGGCCTCTAGGGCGGCGGCCAGCGAGTTCTTGTAGGGATATGCAAGCAAGAGAAAGGCTTTGGGATCGCACTTGTCGTAGGCCTCCAGCACGAACCTCTCCGAACCCCCGCTCTCTACCTTCACCGCCACGAGTCCGCCGGGGGAGCACGTGCCGACAAGTCCAGAGTGGCTCGCCTTGAGCACGTCCAAGGCGTAACCCCTCGAAGGGTTTTTACCTAACCTCATTAGCCTCGCGCGGGTGGCGGTATGGTTAAGGCGCCCAGAGGCTGGAGGCATAGGACGCGCCACATATACAGAAAGAGGGTACGCGAACGCGGAGCCGTTCCTCCGCTGAGCCAAGTGCTGATAGACTACAAGCCCGGGGACAAGGTGGTGATAGATCCCAATCCAGCGGTGTGGGCCGGCATGCCCCATCGCCGCTTCTGTGGCAAGGTCGGCGAGGTAATCGGCAAGCGCGGCAAGTCTTACCTAGTGAAGGTTAGGGACGGCGATGTCCATAAAACTATTATAGTACGGCCCGAGCACCTCAAGCCCTTCAAGCAGTAAAAGCCAGCGCCGGCTTTTTGAGGACGGGAGGAAGGAGTGGCACTCACCTGTATCAGCGTGGAAGAGAGCTTTCCGGCGGCGCACTATACCAACCCCAGGCTGAGCCCCGCCGGCACGTTCCACGGCCACAACTGGAGGGTGAGGGTCGCCGTATGCAAAGAGGGCGTGAGCGCGTGGGTAGTTGATGCCGTCAAGCTCCGTGAGGTCCTAAGCGATATAATAGACCCATTGCGCTTCAGCATTTTGGTTCCGGAAACGGATGCGAGAGTGTGGCTGGGCCCTGATGGACTGAAAGAAATAATTGAGGAGAGCTTGGGCGTGAAGGTAAGGGTGGCCGTGTTGCCCTATCCTATAGTCTCCGGGGAAGTGGTCGCTCACTACATCTGCACCCGCATTAAGGACGAGATAAGCGCGGACTGTTGCAAAGTGGAGGTCGAAGAATCGCCCGGCGAAGTGGCCCTGTACGACGAGTGCGCGACGCCAGCCTAACTTTTATTTCCTGTAGAATTGGCGGCCGTCACGAAGAGGGAGCGTGGCGTGGTACTGCCCCCAATAGATGAGGTAATAAAGATATATTCCAAATACGTGGACGAAGAAGACATAGATTCAGCGAACAGATTCTTGGCGTCCGTTGCAGCGGTCGCCGCGTATGCGGCGAGGGCCGGTCTAGATCCAGAAAAGGTTAGGAATTACGTGGACGAGCTAAGGGAGAAAATAGTTGAGGGCCCCGAGATGATAAATCCGTACGTTTTCGGACTATTGGGCGATTTAATAGAAGACCCGACAAACATTGAAGCGGTAAAGGAGAGGTTGAGGCTGATATGGAGTATGGACGAGCTCGGCCTAGAGGACTGAGGTGTCACTGCGGAAGGGTGGCTGTGGCGAAGCATCCTGCATCCGGAACACCGCTCTGTGCAAAGCACTTCCTCCGCTACGTGAGGAAGAGGGTCGTGCGCAATATGTACAAATTAGGCATAAGAGACACGTACGTTGACCCCTCATACGGAGAGGTCGAAGCTGTAATAGTGAGGGACGCCTTGTCCGAGAGGGGCATAGAAGTAAAAATAGAAAAAGGAAGAGGAATGAGGGTAATGTCAATAGACAAGGTGCTTTACTTTTTGCTCAAGGCATTCTACGAGGGCGACCGTGAGGCGCTGAGGCTGGCGGATCCCAGGGAGTCCAAAAACCCGGCGTTCAGCTTGCTGCCGTACGAGGTTGCGCTGTACGCGAAGCTGACGGGGCTGAACCCCCCTAGGGAGCGGTTTGAAGGAGCCTTATGGAGGATCGCCAGGGCCGTAGCCCTCGAGCAGCCCACCGAGGCCTATTCGTCTCTCAAAATCATATCACAGCTCTCGCGGGTCTTCCCAGTACTTCATTAAGTTCCTGCGCTTCGTGAACCTCATGGCGTTTTCCAGCCGCTTATACACGGTGGAGTGCATCTTGCCTTCCATTAGCTCTCCGATGGCCCTCTTCGCCGCCTCGACGTTGTCGTATTCGCCTATGATTGCGACCTTGTCGTCGCTTATGCTTACCTTCACACCCGCTATCTCTTCTATGTTGCGCTTAGCCCTACCCTTCTTGCCTATTACGCGTCCGAGTATCCTGCGTAGCGCCTTTTCGTCGTGGTGATCTAGGAGCGCTTCTTTGACGTCTATAACTTCCATAACGTATTCCTCTCTTAATAATAGGAAGGCCGTGTCTGCGTCGAAGCCGTGCGCCAGCGCTTGGAGAACGTTCTTAGCGTTCATCAAGTCGAGCGGAGAACTGCTCTCCGTCGGCTCTATTATTATTCTTCCGCCCTCCTCAACTTTTATTTTAGTTCTCGTCACATCCATCAAACGATCAAGCACGCCGCTCTTCTTCAACTGTTCGACCCTTTCGGGAGGGACAACCATGTATAATTTCATAGAGGCGTTGCCCGACAAGGTACGACCACCTCGGGCTTGCGTGTGCGGTGGCGTGGAGGTGGTTTATGTCTTGTGGCCCCTTGAGGACAAGAGACTTTTGGTGCTCAAAGACTCGGTCGCGGTAGTGGTCGGTTACGAGCATCCGCCCAAATGCTTCGTCGCTTATGTGAAGTACGTTCTGGGCAGCGGCATATGGAAGGGCTACGAGAGGATGGTTAAGGAGTATTCTCCCACTGCCGTCGTTTGGAGCCGATCGAGCTTTGACCCGAACTTCGGCACGGCCGTGCCGCTGGTGTGCGAGGACGAAGTCGTAGATGCGCCCGACCCCTTCCAAAGGCTGGAGGAAATACTCTCTTCGCCGAAGGACGAGCTGGAGGAGGCTGTAGTAAGCCTGGCCTCGAAGTTCAGCTTCGACTTCGGCGTCGGGGGCTCGATCCTCCTAGGGATGCACCACGCGAGGTCGGATATAGACCTCCTTATTTATGACAGAAAAGATCCTTTGGGAGTCTTCTTGGGGCTGGAAGCGGACCCGGATCTGGCGCCGGCCCCAGAATGGGTGTTCAGCGTCGCTTCGAGAACCGGCTTGTCCGTCTCAGCGGTGAAGGAGCTCTACACTAAGTCACTGAGGGCCAAGTACGGCGGTAGGTACGTCTCCTTTGCTTTCGTAAAGCGATCCTTCGTGCCCTACGGACACAGCGCTTCCGTGCTGCTCGGACGGTTTCGAGGCACTTTGAGATTTGATGGCAACCCGGAGGTTGCCTTGTATTATCCCCACGTCCGCACGGCCGGGGAATTCGTCTTGGAAAGCTATGAAAGCGCGTTCTTGCGACCCATGGTGATGTGTGACCGAGTGAGGGTCAGCGGACTGCTTTATATGAAACCCGACGGAACAAAGATAATCAGAGTGGGCACGAAGGAGTTCATGGGCCACGTTCTTCCAAAACCACCTTGCCGTTTATAATTATTTTAACCTTGCTTGCGTTCCCCCAAGCAATGACCACGTCGTAGACCTTCGAGGGCGGGCATATGTCAAGCCAAGGCTTTATTTTTTCTACCTTTACGTCTATAACTAACGTCCGGTTGGCGACGAACGCGTCTACGCTGACTCTCTTGCATATGGAATTGTCTATGGGATAGATAACTGTCGTGCCGTTGCCCTCGGCAGTTGATGCAAGTACTTGGGAGAACAGATACCTTTGGCCGCAAGTGAGGTTGGGGAGCGGCACGCTCTTCCACGAGACGACCGGTTCTGGTTTGTTGAGCAAGCTTAGGGCCTCTACAGTGCAAGCCCATGGCGTGTCGGCCGGGACATAAACTTTCACGTAAGGTACGTTGCAAACCTCCTTTACCACCATGTCTAACGTCGCATTCTCGGGCACGCTCTTCAGTACCAGCAACCCTTTATCCGTCACCGCGATCCAGCCCCCCTCTACGGGAACCAGCGAGTTGACAGAAGCAGTCATCCTCATGGTAGCCAGCGCTATCGGCAGGAAAAGAAGAAAGATAACGCGCCCCTTCATGCTCCGTGGCCGGTAGGAATCCGTTGAGGATAATAATAGCGTTGATGGCCCTAGCCCTTCTGGCACACGCCGCCTGCGAGGGCGACAGCAGTCCTCCATCGCCGGAGCTCATAATTATAAGAGGAAATCTCCTCACGATCTCCGGCCTGAGCGACCCCTGCAAGGTTGCCACGCTGGAGGTGATAGTGGCTAAAGGAAACTTAACGAGCACGGTGCTCTCCACACAACCGGGCAGCGAGAGGGTGAACGCGCTGGTGGAGCTTCCCTTGGAACCTCCAATAACCTTAACCATAAGGTACTCGGACGGGGCCGGCAACGTCGGCTCGCTTACTTGGAACATAAAGTACTACCCTTACATCGCCCACACACTGGAACAGATGATAGTTCAAGGGACTAGGGCGGTAGTCGTGATAAGTCCTCCCCCGGCGAGGCCGGCCCTTCCCCCCGAGCTGGGGGACGTAAACGTGCAGACCACCACGTGGCTAATCATGGCTACGCTGGGCTTTGCCCTGGGCCTCATAAGGTATGTACTCTCACGTAGAAGTTCTTAATTCGCTACGCGGGTCTACGTGAAGTGGGTTCAAACTCTTGTCAGTGGCGCTAGTGGGCGCTAAGAGGCTGGGAAGGAGGCTGGCGTCCCTCTTAGAGGGGGACAGCGACGTTGAGAGGGTTTACGTCTGTTGTGTGGATTATTCCAACTTCAAGCCGTCTGGAAAAAGCATACTAGTAGAGGAAGATGTAGTCTTCGAGATAAAGCCGGACGTCGTGGTTGAGGACGTGGGCGCCGAGGGCGCTAGGGAGGTCATAAGAAAGGCGCTCCGCGGCGACTCAAACGTCGTCGTACTGAGCGCGTCTGTTTTCTCCGACATGAAGTTCTTAGAAGAGGTAGACGAGGAGGCTAGGGCAAGAGAGAAGTACGTCGTGGTCCCCTTCGGTGCGTTGCCGGCCATGGACGCGCTGGAGGCGCTTTCGCTTGACAGCTTGAGGGCCGTTGATATATCCATTAGGAGGTCCCCGGAGCAACTGGCATCCATATTGCGGGAGGCCGGACTGGAGCCAGAAGCGGTGGTCGCACCCGTGGTGGTGTACGAGGGCTCGACGCTCGAGGAGCTCGAAAAAGTGAAGGAAGACATAAACACATTGATGGCTGCTGTGCTGGCCAGCGGTAAGGACCCAATGCTCAAGATAGTGGCCGACAATGAAGTTGAGGAGTCCGAATATAAGATAAAAATAGTGTCGGATATAGCACAGATAGAGGTCAAGGCAAATTACAAGACCATTGAGGAAAGTAAATTGAGCGAGATAATCGTTTATTCAGTATATCGTGCGGTCAAGCGGTTGCTGAAAAAAGGCGGGGTGGTGGTGGTCTGAGAGCAGTCGCGCTGTTGTCGGGCGGAAAGGACAGCAACTACGCCCTCCATTGGGCGGCCCTCCACGGCTTGGAGCTCTGTTGCGCAGCGACTTTGAAGCCGCCGGAGGATTCCGAGCTCTTGCAGTTTCCCTCTGTAGAGCTGGCAGGGCTCCAGGCTAAGGCGATGGGACTGAAGTGGATGTATGCCATTGGCGACGAGGAAAAGCTCGAGGAGTTGCTCGGGAGGGCGCGGCGCGAGGGGGCAACTCATGTGGTCAGTGGGGCCCTCCTTTCGGATTATCAAAGACAGAGGCTCGGCTTCGTCGCGAAGTCGCTTGGCTTAGTTCCGGTGAACCCCCTCTGGAGGATTGACCAAGAGGAATACATGAGGTCTCTGGTGAGGCACGGCTTCGAGTTCATTATCATACGGGTGGCGGCCGAAGGCCTGGGGCCGGAGTGGCTGGGTCGGGTGATAGACGAGGAGGCCGTGGAGGAGATAATCAGGATTGCCAAGAAGTACGGCTTCAACCCGGCGTTTGAGGGGGGCGAGGCAGAGACTTTGGTCCTAAAGGCGCCTCTGTATAGGAAAAGGCTCAGGGTGAGGGGGACAGCGCGCAAGAGGGGCTGGGGCGACTGGGTGTACGAGATCACCGAAGCGTGGCTGGAAGAAGCTTAAAAGTGAGTGCTAGTGCCCCCTACGGGCATTGAAATGAAGTACTTGCTGGATACCATGAGGGAGATAGCGACGTTTGTCTACTTTGCAAGCAAAATGCTGAAGGAGCATCAAGTCGAGGAGTTCACTAACTTGCTGGTGAAAGCTTACAACACGCCCGGAACAAAAGTGCTGGTCATGGGAGCAGGGAGGAGCGGTTTGGTGGCCCGGGCCTTTGCGATGAGGCTTATGCACTTGGGGTACAACGCATACGTGCTGGGGGACACGATAGTTCCGAGCGTCCGCGAAGGAGATGTGGTGGTAGCAATTTCGGGATCCGGAAGCACGAAGCTTGTCTTGGCGGCAGCCGAAGCGGCGAAGCAAGTGGGCGCCACCGTGGTGGTGCTCACCAGCTATCCACACTCTCCCTTGGGGAAGATGGCAGACGTAGTGGTCGAGATACCCGGCAGAACGAAGGTATCTAAGTCGCAAGACTACTTCGCGCGGCAGATACTCGGCCAGCACGAGCCCCTAGCCCCGCTGGGCACCCTCTTTGAGATAACCGTGCAGTCTTTCTTGGACAGCTTAGTGGTGGAGCTCATGCACAGGCTGGGCAAGAGCGAAGAAGACTTAAGAATGCAACACGCAAACATCGAGCTGTGAGGTTCGAGGTACTCAGAGACTTTGACCCGTGGAGTGGCCAGCTCTGCACGTGCCCGAGAAAGTACAGCCTCCAGCCCTACACCAACTGTCCGTTCTCCTGTCTGTACTGCTACGCGACGTCGTACATAAAGCGTCCGTTCTCGCCTAAGAAAAATTTCCTTGAGAAGCTCAGGAGGGACTTAAAGAAGGCAGATAGGAGCAAGTTCATCAATATGTCAACTTCCAGCGACCCCTATCCACCCATAGAAGCGGAGTTGGGACTGACGCGCTCCGCCCTCGAGCTCTTGAGGGAGCACGGCTTCAGAGTCTTAATAACCACGAAAGGAACTCTCGTGACCAGAGATATAGAGTTGCTGAGGGGAATAGGCGCAGTTATGATGACCATAACCACCTTGGACGACAGGCTGGCCAGAAGGCTGGAGCCGGGAGCTCCCCCGCCCTCGGAGCGCGTGGAGGCTTTGGGAAGGGTCGCGTCGTCTGTTCCGGCGGGCGTGAGGCTCGACCCAATAATCCCGGGCGTGAACTCCTCGGAGGAGGAAATAAGAGAAATGCTCAGAAAGCTGAGGTCGCTCGGAGTTCTGCACGTAATGGCGTCTACTTACAAGGCCAAGCCGGACAACCTAAGAAGAATGGTAAAGATATTCCCGCACTTGAACAAGCTCTACGAGCGTGCCGAGAGGGTCGGGGGGTACCGCTACCTCCCCAGAGCCGTGAGAGAGGAGCTGCTCAGGCCGGTCGCGGAAACTGCACGCAAGCTCGGCATGAGCTACGCGTTCTGCCGCGAGGGAATCCCGTTCGAAGCGCCCTCTTGCGACGGCAGTCACTTGTTGCCCCACAGCAGGCACTTGCCGTCCACGTAGCAGACGCACGCCGGACACTTCTCCGGGCCCTCGCACTTCTCGGGCACGCTCTTTCCCTCCTTCAATCTCTCAATTACCTTTTCCACGGCCTCCGGCCCGATCTTCGATGCGTTCACCAAGCAGTGCTGGACGGCTTTCAGCATGTGAAGGCCCTTTCGGTACAGCGGACACTCCATCCACCTCTTGGTGTGTATTCCGAATATGTTTGGGCTTTCTTTGCCGTCTACCAAGCACAAGTACATATTGCCCTTTAGCTTTCTGGCGAACGGGCAGATGTCCAACGCCCTTCACCTCGTTTTATCGCCCCGCACTGTGCACCTCCGGGTCTAGAGGCGTTGCGTAAGCTGAAAATAATAATGGCATACTCTGCGCTGGAAACAGTGCCTCGCGAAATCGCTGGTCATCCGGAAGTGAGGAGGCATGCGGAGAGGCGCGGGAAGCCCCCGACCAAGCTGATCCTTGACAAGAGCTACCACTACCACGCAATGTCAAAACTCAAGGAGAAGGAGTCGCGGGGAAGGCCGGACATAGTCTTCATGTTTCTGGCGGCCGCCCTTTCGTCTCCCCTCAACATAAGGGGGCTGCTGGAAGTGTATATCCACACCAGGCAAGATTTGGTGATATTTGTAAACCCCAAAATGAAACCAATAAGGAGCTATGAGAGGTTTCTGGGCATAATGGAGCAGCTCTTCGAATATGGGCGTGTCCCTCCGGACTCCGAGGAGCCGTTTATGGAAGTACGAAATATGACCTTAAAGCACCTAGTAAGGAAGATCATTGGGGCAAAGGGAATAATCCTCATGGATCCGAAGGCCCCTCTGAAGAAGCCTAGGGAGGTGGCGCAGCTGGCGTTCGAGCACCCAGTGGTGGTTGGAGGCTTTCCTCGAGGAGACTACGGCCTGGAGGCATACGAGCTCAGCCTCCATAGATACTACATCTTTCCGGCAGTCTTGGATTACTGGCTTGTGGCCGATCGCATTATAGCGTCCTACGAGGAGCTTGTTGGGGTGTACGAGTGAAATCAAGCTTTATAATAGCCATATCCACGATAATGATAGCTCTTGCCGTGGGTTCGCTGGACTACGACAGTATAGGAGGCTCGACGTCGTTGTTGAACCCGGCAGCCGCTATAGCTACCGTCATAGCTTTCATAGCCCTTGTCACTTACGAGGAAGGAAGCTCTGGGGAATTGCACAGAGAAGTGCTTAAAGGGTCTCTGCTGGCTGCTGTCGCACTCGACTTAGCTAAGACGTTCAGCTTGGTCACAGGAGCTTTGATCCCGGAGCAGCTGAGGATGAGCGTAATCTGGCTCGGGATAGGTCTAATAGAACGAAAGGAGATAACGCTCTTCGCGACGCAACCGTTCCCTATAGGGCCAGTGCCCTTCGAGGCAAGGGCGCTGGCGCTGGACCCGGTCCCCTTAATCCTCTTGGGCTATTATTGGTTCGCGATTCGCCGAAAAGCTAATAAAAGCCAGCCGGGATCCCCCGCGCGGAGGGCCGCCGTAGTATAGTCCGGCCAAGTATGCGGGCCTCTCAAGCCCGTGACCCGGGTTCAAATCCCGGCGGCGGCACCACCACGGGCACCTCTCCCCAAAGCAACAATTCCCTAAGACGGGTCATCATCGATCTCCATGGGGCCGGCTTTGGCATCAAAGGAGGCGTACCTCTTGTGCAAGAGGGCCAAGGAGATGTTCGAGGGAGCGGTGTGGCACTTGGAGAGGGGTCACTAGGACTTAGCATGCTTCGAGACTGACAAGCAGTGCAACTATGGATAAAGTGCATGCTTCTGGACTTGTGGAACGAGGCCCCCCACCTCCACGACCTCGGTCAGTTGCTGGGTTTCGCCCTCAAGAAACTCTTGGCGTCTGGTTCGGAGGTGGACAAGCTGGCAGAGAAGCTAGGGTCAATGAGAAGGGATTTATGGTTCCTCTCGGAAAGTTATTACGAGGCTAGGTATGAGGAGGTGGAGTATCTCAAGGAAGATGCCGAGAGGTGCATAGCTATGGCGGGCGCGCTGAGGGATGTAATAGAAGATAGTGAGAAGGGTTGCGCGCGGAGGAGTATATGATAGAGATGCTTAGGGAGCTGAGCAAGTGGAGGAAAGTGGCGAAGATGGTAGCTGAGGCGGCTGAGGAAGTGCTGGGAAGCGTGGAAGTATATGTGGTTGGCGGCGTCGCCGAAGGAAGATTTACGGCGGCGAGCGGCCTAGACGTATTAATATTGGCTAGAAACGTCCCTCCTACATCCAAGAAATTGTGGATCGCCGCTGAGATAAGAGAAAGAGCTATTCACAAGGGTGCCCCTTTATACTATCCGCTAAACCTCCACATCTACAACAAGCAGGACTTCGACAGCTTGAAAAAATATTACAAGAAAATGATAAGAATCAAATAGCTACTAGCAAAACAGAGCCTGCTTTAAGAGAATGCGGTGAGCTGAGGGTGGTTGCCGAAGCGGAAGTGGTTGTGTTCGTGCCCCCGTTCTTGGGGACCTCGCTGATATCAATATTACTATTCATAATCGCCAAGAATAAGCTGGGGTGGGGATACGCCTACTCGATAACGCTGGCATCTCTCCTCTCGGCACTGCTCGGCGCGTTGATGTATATTGTAATGACAATAGTGCTGGGGTGCCCGCCGTGCAAAGTTCCGTGAGCATGAGGAAGTTCGTCCCCTTGCCCATCAGCCGCCGCCTCGGCGGCTTAGCAGGGGTCCCTGACCCCCGCCGCCGTGCGAGCGGGCCCGGCAAGCTTTGAGCCTTGTTGCGAGATACCTTATAGCAATACTTATTAACCCCTTCCGGTGCTAGGCTGACTCGGAGGGCCCGCCCCGGAGCGGGGAGAACCGGGGCGGGGGAGCAAACTAATAAACGG
>JAADDE010000047.1 GCA_013154085.1 Thermoproteota archaeon
CCTCCAGCCTGGCGATGTCCTCCTTGGTCGCAACTTCCCTCAGAACCGCTTGGACCAGCAGGGCCCTCAGATTGGGGTCGGAGGCGATCTCCGCCGCTATCGCCTTCATGAGAGCATTTGCCTTCCCCTCCGCGATTTCTTTGGCTAGGCGGTCGGAGAGGGCCATTACCGGCGCCGCTTGAAGCTCGCGCGAGCAGGATTAATAGCGTGAGGAGCCAAACGCCCCCAAGCATTCCGCCGAGCCCTTGGAGCTCTCGAAGCGGGCGGTCACTTCTTTATTCTTATCGCCTCCCTCATTATCTGCTCCACCTGCGCCCCCACCGCCCCCTTGTCGTAGGGAGGGAACGGCTTGCCCTCCGGGAGGGCCAGCGGGCCGGAGCTGAACATGCCCCAGCTGATCACGCCCCTCAGGTCGGCCGGGGGGAGCATGGCCACGGCCCTCACCTCCCCCTCCTTCACGTCTTGAAGGTTCGTCACCACCGTTACTGCAACCCTCCCCAAGCTGACCCTCGTCACCTTGAGCTTGTCGGCGCTGGGATGCTTGGAGACCTCAGTCACCCTCCCGGAGAAGACGTACACCGCCTCCCCCGGCGAGACCTCCTCGCCCAGCTTGAGGAGGTGGTAGAGGGACTGAACGTAGGCCAGCCCCCAGTTCGCTTGGGCCCTCGCGAGGTCCTTCTCGTTCATCGACAGGCCTAGGATCTTCTTGAGCTCCGCCGCCTTCGGCTCCAGCTCCCTCGCCGCCTCCGAGGCCATGTCGCTGGGGAGCCCGCTCCACCTGAGCCTCTTTAGAGAGCTCCAGAGCTCGTCCAAGAGCCTCTGGGCCCTCCCTCTGTCTATGGGCCTCCCGGGGTTCCTAACAGCCCTCTCCGCCCTTTCGAGCCCCCACCAAGCCAGCAGATACCTAGGGTCCTCGTGGGTCGGCAACCGCGCTCCCCGGCGCCGGCCGTGCGGGGCTTATTCTCTGGCCCCCTCCTTCGGCCGGCACTCCTCCTTAAGGCTGAAGATTTCTTCGACCGGCACCCCGAAGAAGCTCGCTATCTTGAGGGCCAAGGCTAGGGACGGGAGGTACTTCCCCCTTTCTATTGCTATTATGGTCTGCCTCGTGACGCCCACCGCCTCAGCAAGCGCTTGCTGGCTGACGCCCCTCTCCTTCCGCACCTCCCTGAGCCTGACCTCCACGCAGCCCAACCGATCACCCCATCTTCCGGTAGTAGTAGGCAAGTGCGATCCAGTAGGAGAAGACGGAGAGCAGGAAGGCAAGGGCCGCTGCCAGCTTGAGGTCCGCCCCGTACTTGCCCGCGACCAGCGCCAGGGCGAAGGCGTTCACCGAGACCGTGTAGGCCGCGGAGGCCGCCCTCCTCCCGACCTCCTCGTCGCGCTCGTCCGTCGTCCTCTTCGTGTACATCAAAATGCCCAAGAGAGCTATTACGTAGGGCACGAGCGACTCTGGGAAAAAGTAGGCCAAGATCAAGCCGAGGGCTAGGGCAAGGGCGACTGAGAGGGCCCGTCCGGCCTCGCCCAAGCGGATCCCCGGTGTAAAGTATGCTTTACATGTAAATAAGCCTTTACATCCAGCCTTATAGAGCAGAAGGGAGCTCCGCGGGGGGACGCCCTTGGAGCTTCCCTACACCTTCCTCTCGATAATCTTAACCCAAACGTTAATAATACTCAACAGCACGACCACGGCCACAGTAGCCAAAGACCCTTCAGCCGTGTACACGATAACCCTCTTCTGCCCTTCACAGAACGTAACGAAGTCCAACGTCGTGCTGGGGCCCTTCACGGCCGAGACCCTAAGCCTGCCGTGCTCTCCGACGGAGGCCAGCCTGAGGGCCACCATAACCTTCTTCTTGTTCTATATTAACGAAAAGACCACGATTACGTTCACCACAGCCACGGCGGAGGCGAGGGCCGAGCCCTGGGGCACGGTGACGCTCACCTTCGGCAACGTGAGCCTCACCTTGGACGGCTTAGAAACCATGTGGGCGGAGGCGAAGCTCGTTCTCTCCTTCGCGGAGCTCCCGCCCCCTCCGGCAGCAGCGGTGGGGGCCTTGGCCTTGGGAGGGTGGCTCAAGAGGAGGTCCTCTCAGAAACGGTCTCGGCCTCCTTCCCGACGGTCTTGACCGCACCCTTCCTCGGCAGCCTCGCCAGCTTGCCCACCAAGTCCTCTATGAACACCGCTCCCACGTACTTGCCCTCCTCGTCCACCACCGGTATTATCGGCTCCCTGAAGACCAAGAACTTGCTTATCGCAGAGCTGACCGGGTCCTCCGGCCTGAGGAACGGGACCCCGCCCCTCAGCATTATGGTCTTTACCTTCGCCATCGGAACACTCATGTGCTCGCCCTCGCGGTGTATGAACCAGCGGTTGGTCTTTACGAACTCCTTGTAGGTTATTATACCCTTAGCCTTGTTGCCCTCCTCCTTCGCCACTACGACCAGCCCGGGGAGGAACTTGTTGATGAGCTTGTGCCACGCCTTGTTCACCTTCTCGTTCCAGTCTATCATGTACTCCTCTCCGGTCCTCATCACGTCCTTGACCTTCAGCTCCGGCTCGCCCGGGAGCTTGTGCTTGAGCACCCT
This sequence comes from Thermoproteota archaeon, assembly GCA_013154085.1. Classification (GTDB taxonomy): domain Archaea; phylum Thermoproteota; class Thermoprotei_A; order Sulfolobales; family Ignicoccaceae; genus Ignicoccus. The sequence goes on from JAADDE010000047.1 coordinate 2,587, forward strand.
GAGTATGTCGTAGTAGTCCACCACTCCTATGAGCTTCCCCTCCTCGTCCGCCACGGGAGCCCCTCTGACCCTCTTGTCCTCCAGCTCCTTCAAGACGAACAGCAAGTCGTCGCTGGGCTTGAATATGGGGAACTCGTGCATGAAGTCCAGCACCGTGAAGCGGGAGCGGTGGGAGGTCGGGACTATGAGCTCGAACTGGGTCACGAAGCCGTCGACCCTCTTCGTGTACGGGTCCCTTAACACCGGTATGACCTCCTCGTCCGTCTTCCTCACCAGCGGCTTCAGGTTCACCAAGAGCTCGTGCTTGTTGTAAACCGTGACCGCCGGCGCCCTGGCGGCCTCGTGTACTTGAATCGCCTTCCCGACGGTCAGCTCCTCCGGCACCTCCTCCGGAACCACCACTACCTTTCTCTCTTCCCTAACCGCAGTTACCTCCTCGGCCCTCTCAGCCATTATACCCACCCGCCTTCCGCTCCCCGGATGCGCGCCATGGATTATAAGGAGAGCACGCGACTGTTGGAAGAGCTGTTGGGCGCTAAGGTTTCGATAGACGGTAGCGCGGCGAGGCTGTACAAGGACGGGATCGAGCTCGAAGCGCCGGTGCTGGCGGCGAAGGCTCTGGCGCTCTTCATGAAGCCGGAGAAGGCTTGGGCGGCGCTGGAGGCGCTGTACGGGCCGAACCCGCGGGAGGCCTACCGGCGCTACTCCGAGATCCCCGGGAGGGCGTGCTGGCTGACCAAGGCGGTCGCGAGGGCGATAGCCAGGAGGCTGGCCGGGGCCGGGGCTGATAGGCTGGAGGAGGAGCTGGCGAGGAGGTGGCCGAACGTGTGCGGCGACGTGAACGCTGTCAGCGAGGCCCTGAAGCTGGTTACGAGGATGAACGAGCTGGGCATGAGCGCCTCCTTCAAGCAGGGAGAGGGCGGGGGGCACGTGATCACCCCCTACGGCGAGCTGAGGATAAGGAAGTCCGACCCGGAGGACGCGAGGTTTTTGAGGGAGCTGAGGGAGCTCTTGGAGGAGGACAGAGACCTCTTCCGGAGGACCCTCTCGGCGCTGCTGAGCTCGGAGGGTTGCGGAGGCCTCGCGGAGGCCGTGAGCCTCTCTGAGGCTCTGCACAAGTACGGCTTCATAAGGGCGAGGCTGAGGGAGAGGGCGAAGGAGCTGGCGGCTCGGGCGATGAGGACGGTTAAAAGCGGCGAGTGGTGAGCGCGGGCCAAGCGCCGAGCCAGAAGGTCTCAACGCGCCGCCTCTCTCAACGGGGCGCGCGCCCGGGCCTGGCTCCCGCGCCGTCCTAAATACCGGTTACCCCTTGATCTCTACCTCAAACAAGCACTCGTCGTCCCCTTCAACCAGCGTCTTCTTCTTGCGGATTAGGATGGGCGCTTTGGGATTTCCGTATTTATGATCCTTGGTTATTATGAAGGCGTCCTTGCCGAATATTGCTTTGATCAGGCCCCTCTTTATAGCGGACGAGACCAGGCACACGTTGGGATCCCTTCCGTACCTAACTATGAGGGGGCAGTACTTCACCCTCACGACGAGCCTTCCATCGCTCTCTTCGCACTCTACCTTACCTCCCTCGAGCTCCTCGTAAGCGTACTTGAACACCTCGCACGCGTCTTTTGGCAGCTCAAGGCCCAGCTTCCGGAAGGCCTCTGTGGTGGCGTCTGAGATTATTTTGAAGGCGACCGCTTGAGCGGACCTCTCGCCTATGAGCTTGCTGAGCTCCGGAACGAGCTCCTTTATCAACACTTCTTTTGCGATTTCGGAAAAGAGCTCGCCCAAGGCCACCGCCGGTACATAGGGGGCGCGCCCGGTAATTTACTCGCCCCTCAGCGCCTCGATCGGGTCCAGCCTCGCCGCCTTCCTCGCCGGGTAGAGGCCGGCTATTATAGCAGTAAGTAAGGAGAAGAGCATCGCCTCTGCAACCAGCTGGGGGCTCACGTAGGCTTGGGCGCTCTTGAGGAACTCCGCTTGGATGTAGCCCTTAAGCTGGGTGCTTATCACGTTTACGTATTCGTTCACCACGCCCGCGAGGAAGTAGCCGGCCACCGAGCCTATTACGCCTCCCACCAGCCCGAAGGAGGCTGCGAGCAGGAGGTAGTACAAGAGCACCTCCCTCGGCGTGAAGCCAACTGCCTTCATTATTGCTATCTCAGACCTCCTTTCCATTACGGTTATCATCATAGTGTTCGCTATTCCAAAGCCGGAGGCAATGAAGGCTATTAAGGACATCATAAAGAGGAACCTCTCCGCGAAGTCCGCCGCGGAGGCGTACATGTTTATGACGTTGAGGGGGGCAAAGACGAAGGCATCCTTGGCCCTTGCGTAGGCGTCGACGAGCGGGTAGAGCCTTTCCACCGTCGCCGGGTCCTCGGCCACGACGTAGACCAGGTTGAAGGCCCCCTTTCCGACGACGCTCAGTGCCGTATCCAAGGAAATTATTATGGATGTGTCCGGGTCGAAGCCGAAGAGGCCGGAGCCCAAGGGCTTGAGTGCGCCGGTGACTAGCACTTGGTAGTGGCTCCCGCGGTACCTAAACACCACAGTTCCCGGGGGGAGGCGCACCTCGTCGAGGACCTTGCTCCCCTCGACCCCGGTCCCCGGGGCCAGGCTGAAGTTGCCCAGCCGGAGCTCTGCCATTGGAAACAGCGAGTAGAACGTCTTGTTGTCCATACCAACGAAGGTCAGGGCCCACCTCCTCCCGCTGGCCTCCACCACCGCTGTGAACTTCACCCCCACGAGCACGTGCTGAACCCCCTCCAAGCCCTTCAGCGCCTCTACGTCGGAGTAGGTGAACCACTCCTTCTTGGCGGAGAGCACTATCACGTTTGCCGCCAGACCTCGGAACTGCTGCTCCACGCTCACCCTGAGGCCCTCCGCTTGGGCAACGAATGCTATGAGCGCCGCCGCCCCGACGGCGACGCTCAGAGTAACTAGGAACGCCCTGAGCCCGCCGCTCCGGAGGTCCTTGAGGGCCATGAAGAACATCTCGAGAGCCTTCATTCCTCTATCACCAGGGCCCTCTTCCTCCTCTTCCTAAGCCTCCAAGCGATCAGCGCCAAGAGGGCGGCGGGAGCTATCAAGTACTCCGGCCTGAGCCGCTCCGCGAAGGGGAGCTCGGCCGCTTGAACCCTCGGGTACACCGGTACCGTTGCGGAGAAGGTCTTCTCTATCTTCTGCCCTTGGAAGGAGTAGCTCACCTTGATCACGAGCTCGTACGTGCCCGGCTCTAAGTTAGGAGGGGCGGAGACGGTAAAGGCCATCGGCAAGGTCCTCCCCGCGTCCAAGGCGGGTACCACCACCTTGCCCCCGCTGACCTTCACCCCCCTCCCGGCGACCACCACCGTGAGCCTCGCCGCCTCGCTGTCGCCCGCGTTGAAGAGGGTGAAGCTCAGCACGGCGCTCCCGCCGGGGTAGAGCTTCTGTGGGTAGAGCTTGAGGTCTTGGAGGACCACGTCCGGGCCTTGGACCACCTTTATCTTGTAGCTGAAGGTCTCGGTCTTGTTGTATTTAACGACTGCGGTTAGGGAGTAGGTTCCCGGAGCCACCGCAGTTGCTGGAGCCTCTATCTCCACCGTCTGCCCGGGGCCCAAGACCGGAAATGAAAACTCGCCCTCCTTGAGCGATATCCCGCTTGCGTACAAGACAACCTTGACGTTCTTTGCGTCTGCATTTCCGCTGTTGGTCAGGGTGAAGCGGAGCTTGACGTCGCCGACGGGGAGGGTCGGGGTCAGGAGGTTGAGGCCGAGGACCGGCGAGGGCTTGGGCTCCACCTTGATTCCGAACTCCGCCTCCGCCTCGTGGGCCCCTCCCCAAGAGTCGCTGAAGCGCGCCTTGAGCCGGAGCTTCGCGTCGGCGGGCTCCAAGACCTCCGGCGCCCTTACGGGAATCTCTAGGCGGAAGGCGGAGCCGGGCGGAATCTCATTTATGGTAAAGTAGCTCTCCTTAAGCTCCAGCTCTTCCGAAGAAGCTATTACAACTATGTTCTTAGCTACGTCATTGCCCGTGTTGACGACCTTTACCCTCACCGCGCCCTCCTCGCCGCCGGCGAGCCTCGCCTCCTGCACGGTGAAGCTGAGCTGGGGCGGGACGTACTGGCTCACCGGGAACGTGAAGGACTTGGCGTAGGCCTTGGGCGTGCACGTTCCCGCCGCCGGGCCGGAGCAGAAGCTCAGCTCAGCCCGGAGGCGCACCTCGCGAACGTCCTTCGGGACGAAGAATGTGACCTTGACCTCCTTCTCCCCTCCCGGCGGCAGGTCGCCCAAGTACACTTCGGAGGGGTAGAGGAGGTTCTCTGAGAAGAGTGCTAAGGTTGCACCCTTAGCAAACCCCTTGCCCAAGTTCTTCACCTTCAGGACGACCTCCGCCTTCCCTACGGGCAGGCTCTTGGCGTCCGCCACAACCGCCGGCGAGGCGGTGTAGGGGCTGGTGACCACAGTGATCTCCTTAACGAACTCCTTCGTATAGCTCGATATTATGGTTGTTATGAACACTTTAATGCTCGTGGAGTTCCACGGGGCCGAGGCCCTCCCGCTCAAGCAAGCCTGCCCCTTCGGCGGGATCTCCCGGAAGGTCGCGGAGGCGGTCCAGTTGCTTGCCTTGGCGGTGACTTGGACGTTCTTGAGGGCCTTCACCCACGTGTTCGTCAAGCACACTGTTATGGGGAACACCGAGCCCTCCATCACAGCGGCCGGCTTCACGTTGACGCTCAAGCTGGGCTGGAAGGGAACCACGTTGAATGCGAACTTCTGGGCGCGCCCGAAGAGCACGACCTCGAGGACGGCCCCCTCAGCTGAAGGGGGGAGGGACCACACGAAGTGCCCTCCCTCAGCCGGGAGCACGGCCGGCGAGACGGAGCCCACAGAGGGGACCAGGCTCACGTTGCCGACCAAGGGAAGCGGGCACGAGACGGAGAGCCTCAGCGGGTTGTCGTAGCCGGCCCAGAGGGAGGTGCCGTTCAGCTCGACCGCGCACTGGGAGGCGGCTGAGGTCGCGTTGAGCTCCAGCATTCCTATCTTAGCCTTCGCCGCGACCCTGACCGGCAGCTGGGGCGAGAGGAGGGAGTAGCTGACGGTCTTGCACCCCTCAACCGTCAAGACGGTCTGCGAGGGGGACGGGACGGCCCCCTCGGCAACCAAGGTTAGGACTGCCAGCTCCTTCCTCGGAAAGCATATCTTAATGCTCCTTCCAAGCTCGAGCCTCACCTCTGGAGAGGGCCTCACGAACAGCTTGGCCCTCCCCTCCAAGAGGGCCAGGCCGTACTTGGCTCTGTACTGAACCTCGTACTGGCCGGGGTTCATCGGGGGTAGCCGGAGCTCCCCGACCGCTCTGCCCCCGGGGGGCACGCTGAGCTCGAGCCTCGCGGGCACGGGCTTCAAGAAGAGGAGCGTGCCGTTGAAGGGCGCGTCGCCGGCGTTGCGGACCTCCACCTCAACCCTCCCGCCGGCGGAGCTGGCCTCTACCGGCATCACCACCAGCTCTGGGGCCTTCGAGATGAGCACGAAGGAGCCCTGGCTGTAGCTGGTTGCTCTGTTGTTGCCTATGCTCACGGTCCCGGAGAGGGTGTACTCCACCAAGGCCTCTCTTTTAAGAGGCACCGCGCTCAGCTCGTAGCTCCAGCACTTCCCGGGCGCCAGAAAGCCCGCGCTCACTTGGCTGGGGCTTATGAGGGCTCCGTCGCTGGCGAACGAGGCCGAGGCGAAGTGCACCGGAAGCCTCGAGGGGTTGCAGAGCGTGATCGTTATCCTCCCCTCGTGCCCCAGCGTCAAGTTGGAATAGCTGACGCTCAAGGACAGCGGCGAGGGCTGGACCTCGGCGGCCCAGAGGAGCGCCGCTAGGAGCAGCAGTACCAGCGCCCTCAAACTCGTGAGCCCGGGTCAAGGGACATAGAGGGGGCCTAGAAAAGCTCCCCGTGTGCCGCCTTGAGGGGGAGCGCGAGCGAGCGCCTGGCCGAGGAGCTGCTGAAGGCGCTGGGCTTCAAGGTAGCTGGAAGGCGCGTGCCTGTGGAGCTTGAGGGCAGAGAGGTGGCGGAGGTGGACTTGCTCCTAGAGCCGCCGGAGGGGAAGGTGGCTGTGGAGGTGAAGGCCGGAAAGGTGGACGTCAGCGCGGTGAGGCAAGCATACGCCAACGCGAAGGCGCTGGGAGCGGAGCCCATGGTTGTGGGCTCCGGGTGGGCCAACGAGGAGGCAAGGCTCTTGGCAGAGAAGCTCGGCGTGAGGTACCTAATGTTCCAAGACCTCTTGGTGGCGGACAGAGAAGAGCTCTACGCGACGGTGAGGACGGCCGTAACGGACGCTCTGGTGAAGCTCATACTCTCAATCGAGCCGAGCGAGGAGGCGTGCCTCCTTTGGGAGCTGAAGGACCCGAAGGAGCTGGAGAGGAAGATCGGTAAGGAGAAAGCTAAAGAGATCGTTAGGAGCTTGGGAAGGGCCGGGAGCTGGGATGCCGTACTTGCGGCCGCGAAGCTGTCGTGCATGATCTGGAAGATCGCGAAGGGGTGAGCGCGCGTGAGCTGCAAGGCCCTGCTGACCCACGCCGAGGCCGACGTGGGGGGCACCTCTCTGTACTCCCTAGTCCTGTGCCCCTCCGGAGGGACGGAGGCGAGGGCGCCGAGGATGGTGGCAGATGCCGTGCAGAAGTCGAAGAGGCACGAGGTACAGCTCGTGAGGAGGCTAGAGGGCGACGCCACGGCCGTGAGCTACGAGGACGGGCGCTTCAAGTTCCGCTGCAAGAGGAGGTGCTCCTTCATAGTGAAGGTGTGGGCCCAGACGGGGGTTCCCGTATTTCCCTTCCTCACAGACGTGGACGTCGTGAAGAACTCCAGCAACGTGATGAGCTTCCGCGTGAAGGCGGTGGACGTCAGGGACCGGGGAGGGGTGCTGGTCCTCAAGAGGGTGGGCACCTCCAGAGTGGTGGACCTCAGGGACTTGAGGCCGCTGATAAACGTCCCCGTGGTTCTGGCAGAGCCGCCGGTAGCCCCCAGAAGGAGCGTCTTCGCCTACTTCCCAGACGGCACGCTGTACTTCTACGGACTCAACAGGAAGGAGCTGATCATGAGAAGCAGAGAGATCAAAATGATAGCTCCGTTCTTCTACGGCCTCATGATAGCTGTCGCGGAGAGGCAGAGCGTGAAGCTCCTCGTGCGCCGGGCCGGGGGGTGGGAGGAGGTGGAGGAGGTGGAGGGCCGGCCGCACAAAATCGAGTGGGGCTACGCGTGGGAGAGCCCGGTTCTGGCTCTGCACTACCGGGACAGGGTGGTTCTGAAGTCGGTTAGGGGCGAGGTGATAAACGTGGCCCTCCCGGACGTGAGGGCCTCCTCGATATCTCCGGACGCGAGGCACCTCATCAAGGCCTCCCCGGACTCGGTCCAAGTGATAAACTTGGAGCACGGGGAGGTGGTGAAGGAGTTCCCCATTTCCGGGGTTCAGATTGTGGAGTGGTCCTTCTACTCGGACTTCGCCGCCCTCTGCTCCGACAGGGCGTGCTGGATTTATTCGGACTTGAGCAAGGAGATAGTGGTCGTGAAGCCAGTGACGGAAGTCACGGGGGCGTGGTGGAGCCCCTCCACGTACAACCTCTACCTGGCCCGGGGGAGCAAGATAAGCGTGGTCTCCTTCGACCCCCGGGGGATCAGGGGGCTCCTCCCAGTAGCTCGTCGCCCCACGCTTCAAGAAACGCCCTGACCGCCTCTCCCGTGTCCCTGATCCCCTCCCCTTCGTACTCCAAGGCCTTCTTCAAGGCCAGCTCCACGGCCTCCTCCACCCTCCCCTCTTTGATAAGCTCCACCACCTCTCTGTCCATCATGACGTACCAGTAGAGGCCGAAGCGCCTCTTCGGGTCCTCCACGCTCTCCTTCAGCCTGTCCTTGAACTTCCTCGCGAACTCGTTTATATTCCTCCAGAACTTGTTCCTCTTGAGGAACTCCTCGATGAGGGCTATCGCTATGTGCGCCGACACGCCGGAGGCCCCCTCGCTGCTCACCGCTATCCTTATGCCGTCCACCTCGGTCTCGAACGGTACGTGGACGTCGCTCCTCTTCGCATTGGTGGCGTCGTTTATCAGCTTTCCCATGGAGTTTGCTATGTTGTATATTTTGTCGTTGATTTCCTTACTGTTCGTGGCTATTACCACGAGGTCCGCGTCCCTCACCAGCCTCCTTATCGTCTCTTCATCGCTGAGGTCTGCCTTGACCAGCTCCACGTTCAGGCAGTAGAGCTTGTCGCTGAACTCCTTAGCGACGACCCTTACTCTGGCGCCGGCGTTGGCGAACTTCTGGGCCCTCCGCGTTCCCACCCCGCCGCCGCCGAAGACCACAACTGTCCACTTGGAAGGGTCAACGAAGAGCGGGACTCTCATTACTTGATCGCAGAGCTCGACGGAGAGAGGGGTATATCTGCGTAACTAGGGGAGCGGAGTTCAGCTCCCGCAGAACACAGCGTTCGGCAAGCACCCTTAAGCCGGGAGCAGGTAGGGCCTCTGGGACGGAGCTATGCAAGCGCTGGTTCAACTCCCCCAG
>JAADDE010000049.1 GCA_013154085.1 Thermoproteota archaeon
ATAGGACAAACCTCAAGGGCTTCTGCGCGGAGTGCCCCTACCGCGAGATATGCGGGGGGTGCAGAGCCAGGGCCTACGGCTACTTCGGCGATCCCCTCGCCCCGGACCCGGGGTGCATATACAACAGAAAGCACTGGGAGGAGCTGAGGCTTCAGCCCTTGAGGCGTTGAAGCCTCAAGCCCACTAGCGGGGCGATTGCTGTGTAGAGCAAGCTCCAGAGCATCGCGAGGACTGCACCGACCCTGTTGTCCAGCGCGAGGGAGAGCACGCCCAAGCCCCCCATGGTGTTGCCCACTCCCCACGTCATCAGTATGCCGGACAGTAGAGCCAGTTCGAAGGGCCTGTAGAGCGTAGTTGCCGTCAAGAGACCCACTATCAAGCCGAGCGCATAGGGGTAGCTGTAGTAGAGCATGTAGTTCAATCCAGTCGAGCAACTTCCGGCGGAGCACGTCCACGGTGAGACGTAAGCGTAAGCGCTTACGGCCAGCAGAGCCCAGAAGATGGTCCTCCACACTCTGAGGCCACCGAAGGCATCGGTCTGCAGAATGCCTATTAATCAAGAAGTTCAATGCCGTCCGGTCAACGCAGAAAAGTGCTTCGAGGGGGAGGCGGAGATGATTGTTGTCACAAAAGGAATTGCCCTGCCGGACTACATGGGCTTCATCTTGGAGCTGTGCTCGCCCACGCGCCACACCAAGAAGGCTGTGGAAGCCGGGGGCTTGCTGAACGTCGACTACCACCCGCCGTACGTGGAGGTCGCGTGCGGCGAGCCCGAGGAGGTGGTCGAGGAGGCCCGGCGGCGCGGGCTGAGGGTGTACAGGGGGAAGAGGCACATTACGATAAGCGACGGGGTTTACAAAGTTAGGATATGGCTGGAGGGGTGAGGGCGCTTTACATATTACGTCCCTCCGGGCCCTTGAGGAGGGCTAATCCCCCTTGAAGGGCCAAGTCCTCTACTGCGAGATGTGCGGCCAGCCCATCCGCGGGAGGGCCTACCGAGCAATAGTGGAAGGGGCAGAAATGGTGCTCTGCGAGAGGTGCTTTACCAGCGTGAAGGCCAAGCTCGCTCCCCCTCCCAAGAAGAGCTCCCCCAAGCCCCAGAGGCCGAAGGGGAAGAAGGTGGTTGAGTACGTGATAGCTGAGGACTACGCGAAGAGGGTTAGGGAGGCGAGGGAGAGGCTGGGGCTCAGCAGGAGGGAGCTGGGCATGAAGGTCGGGGAGCACGAGACGGTGATAAAGAGGATAGAGCTCGGGAGGCTGGAGCCGGACCTCGAGCTCGCGAAGAAGCTGGAGAAGGTCCTCGGGATAGAGCTGATAAGGAAGGTTGAGTACGAGGAGATCGCCCCCAGCGGCAAGCCCTCTACCGAGCTGACCTTCGGGGACGTGGTGGTTCTGAGGAAGGACTAAGGGACCGCCTCCGTGGAGTCCCTGGTCGGGTCGTACTCCCTCACCTCCTCCAGCTCCGCCATCTCGTCCGCCAGGCCTCCGAGGACCTCGAAGAAGGTGTCTACGAACCTCTTGGTAACCCAGCAAACCTCCCCGAAGCCCCTCTCGCCCCAGAACCTCTCGCGGAGCCAGTAGAGGCACCTCCCCCCGCAGTAGCGGAAGTACGGGCAAGATCCGCACGGGGCCTCCGGGAAGGGGAGATGCTGAGGAGGCTCCTTGGAGTAGATCTTCCCGGCCTTCGCCCAGGGCTCGTAGGGCGCTATGGGGCAAGCCGTTATCGTGCCGTCCGTTATTATGGAGTAGGCCCTCCTCCCGGCCCCGCACGGGACCCAGTCCCAAGGCTCCTTGTGCGCCTTGAGGAGCGCTATGAAGGGCACTATGCCGAGGAGCTCCCCGGTTCTCAAGTAGTAATCTTTGAACTCCTCGGCCAGCTTCTTAATTCCGGGGAGGTAGCTCCTCTCCGCCCACCCGCGCACGTCCCACTTGGGCACCCAGTCGACGGAGAGCTGCCAGTGCACGTGGGTGAAGGGGAGCGAGAGGAGGTGCTTGACGTCCCGGTATATGTCGCTCCGGCCGTCCACGGCCATCCTCGCTATTACCCTCCTCACCCCGAGCCCCCTCGCCTTGGCCGCCAGCTCCACCGCCTTCCGGTAGCTCCCCCTACCCCTCCTCGAGTCGTTGAGCTCCTCCGGGCCGTCTATGGAGATCAGCACGCTCTCGAACCGGGCCCAGTACTTGGGAGGGAGGAGGTGGTGGAGGGTCGCGTTGGTCTGGATGCCGTAGACGGCCTCGATCGAGTCCATCACGTCCATTATGAACTTCGGGTTGAGGAGCGGCTCCCCTCCGTAGAACACTATGACCGGCTCCGGGTCAACAGACTCCAAGTACTCCTTGAGGACCTCCACCGGGTAGACCGGCTTGGGAGGCAAGTCCTTCCACGAGCCGCCGCAGTAGCTGCACGCTAAGTTGCACTTGGAGGCTGTGTAGAGCAGCCACAGCACTACGACCTACCGCAGTCGAGGAGCCTCTCCGCCCTCTTCAGCTCCTCCTCCGAGAGGGGGCGCACGTGGGCGCCGAAGCCGAAGCCGGAGCCCTCGAGGAGCGCCCCCACGTCCTCCTTGAGGCCCGCCACGTCGACCTCGTTCACCAGCGCCTCCAAGGCTATGAAGCACATCCCGCTGGAAATCATGTAGGTCCTCCTAACCTCCACGAGCTCTTTGGAGCACTCCTCGAGCGTCTTGGCCCTCCTCTTGAGGGCCCTGAATATCTTGAGAACGATGCCTTGGAGGTCGGAGGCGTCCCTGCAGAAGCCGAACACGCTGAGGGTCAGCGCCAGGGGTGTGCCCATGATCCTTCCGGCGCGGCTCGGCATGGGGGCCTCTTTAGTGCCCCCTTTCTGACGAGTCCGGGAGGCTTGAATAGCCCCGCCGGGTCTCGGGCCCGGGAGGGGCGTTGGAGCGCCCGCTGGTGTCGGTCATAATGGGGTCCAAGAGCGACGAGCACGTGGCCAAGAAGGTGGTTGAGGTCCTCGAGGAGCACTGCGTCCCGTACGAGGTGAAGGTGATATCCGCCCACCGCCAGCCCGAGGAGCTGGAGAGGTATCTGAAGGAGAGCAAGGAGTACGTGAAGGTCTACATAGCGATAGCCGGCCTCTCCGCAGCGCTGCCGGGCGTAATAGCTTCGCGGGTGGAGCAGCCGGTCATAGGGGTCCCGGTGGAGGTGAAGCTCATGGGCCTCGACGCGCTCTTCAGCATCGTCCAGATGCCCCCCGGAGTGCCGGTGGCGGCGGTGGGGATAGACAACGGGAGGAACGCGGCCCACCTGGCGATAAGGATCTTGAAGCTCGCGGGCTTCAAGCCTTGCAGGTAGCGGGGCGCGGCTTTTGAGGGGAAAGAAGCTTCTGCACGGGCTGGCCAAGAGGGCCTACCGCTCCAAGGCGTTCGACCTCCTCACGTACATAAGGAGCGCCCACATGAACTACGTGTCGTTCATACTGACGCTCATCAATCTGGCGGTAATCATGATGGGCATTGTGCTCCCGGCCTTGAGGGTGCCGCCGGAGCTCAGGCCGGCCGCGGCCGGGGCCACCCTCGCCGCGCTCCTAGCCGTTGCGGTGGTGCTCGGGTGGATAGACGTGAACGCCGGCGTCACTAGGAAGACCGTGGTGAAGCAAGCGTACTGGAGGAGGCCCACGTGGCAGCACGTGGCGATGCTCACCGGGAGGATCTACAAGCTCCCCGACCTAACAGCCCTCTGGATAAGGCTGAGGAAGGGCGGCGAGCTGGACTCGGAAGCCGCGGAGTGCCTGAGCGAGGCGGCGAAGAACACGGTCTACTGGGCGTACATAGGAAACTTCGACATAAAGAAGGAAATCAAGCTTCCGTCAAAGCGGTGCCTCAAGAAGTTCTTTGAGATGGCCGGGGTCGAGCTGAGCGAGGAGGAGGTGGCGAGGGTCTACGAGCTCCTCAAGAGCCCCGAGTACTCGTGAGGTGAGCTACCGTGAGCCTCTTGAAGAGGGTGCTGAGGATCTACGTCTACGTGAGGCTCGGAATAAGCAACTACCTCACATTCATGATAGCCCTATTCAACACGGCATCCCTCGTGTGGTACTTTCTGAACTTGAAGGACTTCATCCCCTACTCCCACTTCGTGCTCCTCTTCTTCCTGCTCTACCTCCCCTTGGCGGCCGTGCTTGGGTACTACGACCTCAAGAAGCTGGTGGCCAAGACGGCCTACGAGGTGAGGCCGTACTGGAAGAGGCCCAACCTCTTCTGGACGAGGTACGGCCTGGGAGCTATAGTGTACCCGGTGGAGGCGAAGGAGCTCTCAGAGCTCAGCGGGGACGGGAGGGTGAGGGAGTGCTCCTCGAGGGCCGCGAGGGAGTTCTTGAAGTTCTTCTTGGGGGAGGGGCGGTACGTGCCTAAGGAGAGCTGCTTCTGCAGGATAGCCTATGAGGAGGGCCTTCTGGACGAGGAGCACTACGAGATGTGCTTGAAGGTGCTCAGAGAGAGCGAGTGAGGGCCCGCGATATGGAGTCGCTGAGCCTTATCGGCTCCGGGAGCCTCCCCTTGGTGACGGACCTAACTATCTCGTAGGCGCTCTCCAGCGAGACGCAGTGGCCGGGGCTCACGTAGAGCTTCCTCCTCCCCTCCCCCAGCACGTAAGCTACCGTTCTTCCTCCGATCTTCAAGCACCTCCTCCCCCCGCACTCGGCCTCCTCCCCGGCCAGCCTCCTCTTCGCCACGCCTATGGTCGGGACCCCGGCCGCCACGCCCACGTGGGAGGCTATGCCTAAGCCCCTCGGGTGCGCTATGCCGTGGCCGTCGACCAGCACCACGTCGTATCCCTTGACCTCCTTGAGCAGGGCCAAGTGGAGGGGCGCCTCGCGGAAGGCCAAGAGGCCGGGGACGTAGGGGATCGGCACTTCAGCCCTCACGTAGTACGATTTCACCAGCTTGAGCGTGCTCCTCTCCACCACGCTCAGCACGGACACTCCAACTCCCTTCCTGTACGACACGTCCAGCCCTCCCAAGAGCTCTGCCTCGCTGAAGCAGTCCTCCAGCACCACCTTCTCCGCCAGCTCCCTCTGGAGCTCCCTCGCCCTCTCTGCCGAGAACCTCATACTTCCACTCCCAAGAGCAGGGAGACCCCCTTGCGGGGGAAGGACGCGAGCAAGGGGCTGAGCTTCTCGCCGAGCCTCTCGCTCTCCGCTATGAGCTCCCGGAGCTTCTTGATGATTCCGTCCCTCCCGACCTCGCTCATCCACTCCCGGAACAGCTTCGCGGAGAAGCTCTTGTCCGTTTCAACGTCCTTCAAGTCGTCAGCTATTTGATATGCCTTGCCCAAGAGGAAGCCGTACCTCCAAGCCTCCCTTAGGAGCTGGTCCCTTCCGGCGGCGAGGGCGCCCAAGTACGCGGAGAGGGCGAAGAGGGACGCGGTCTTGGCCTCTATTATTGCCTCGTAGGCCTCGTACCCCCTCTTGCCAGGGACCCCGTGGACGTCCCATATTTCCCCCTTGGAGATCACCCACCAAACCTCCACCACCTTATCAATTGCCAGCCTTCCGTACCTCTTAACCAAGCTTATCGCGTGGGGGATGAGGAGGTTGCTGACCATTACAGTGTTCCCCAATCCCTTAGCCACCCAGCTGCTGGGCTTGCCCCTCCTCTCGAGGTCCTCATCAATTATGTCGTCGATGGAGAGGGAGGCCGCGTGGACCAGCTCCAAGGCTAAGGCGGCCGGGAGGGTGTCCCAAGGATTGCCCCCGAGGGCCTCGGAGACCAAGAGCGCCAGCGAGCCCCTCAGCCTCTTCCCGCCGTCCACTATGTACTTCGCTACGTCTGCGACCCTCTCCTCGTAGCTGTTCCTTATCAGCTCTTCCAGCTCCTTATCTATTACCCTCCTCCACCTCTCCACTGCGCGGCGGATGTCCTCTTGCAATACCCTACCCAAACGCGTCCGTGTGGTGAAGAAAAAAGGCTTAGTTTGAAGGACGATAAATCATGAGGATATAATCCTGCAGGAGGGAGCTACTGAGGGAGTCCCCAGATGTTACTTACGGTCGTGCTCTTCCACAGCGACTACTGCCCCACGTGCGAGGAAGTGATGGGGGCTTGGAGGGAGTTCGTGGAGCTCCACCGGGGGGAGGGCGTCTTCATGAGGATAAAGAAAGACGGCGAAACTCAGAGGATCTTCAGGGAGCTGGGCATAAGCTGGGTCCCCACGGTCGTCTTCTACTTGGACGAAAAGGAGGTCCGGAGGGTGGAGGGCTTCTTCACCCTCAGCGACCTCGAGAGGGCCTTGAGGAGGGTCCTCTCTAAGGCCGCCATCACGGCCTAGCCCAAGAAGCCCCTCATCTCCGCAAGCTCCATTATTATTGCCTTTGCCTTGCTTATCTCTGCCTCGGTTATGCTGTCCCTCAGCTCCCTCAGCTTGAGGAGGTAGCGCTCGTCCGGCCTCTTGGGAGGCTCCACGTCTCCGAAGTACTCCTCCACGGTCTTTAGGTCCCTCTCTATCATTTCGTAGGTCTTGTCGTCAACGTACTTGCGGAACACCTCCCTGTCGGTGAAGGCGTAGTCGAAGGCCAGATCCTTCTTCAGCATGGGGAGGAACTCCAAGAGGTGCTCGAAGGTCTCGGCAGTTCCCTTCGCCAGCTCGTCCAGCACGGAGGCACCCATTATTGTGGGCCCGAGGCCCATTGAGTACAGCGAGGCGCAGAACCTTATCGCCCTGGGCATCTCCTTTCCGGTCTTGGCCTTCCTCTTGTAGCTCTCCAGCCTCGCCCTCGTCCTCGTTACTAGCTTGGCCATGAACATTATTGTGTCCGCGAGGGCGTCCAGCCTCTCCGTGTACACCTCGCTGGCCCTCCAGGCAACGTTCACCATCTCCTTGGCGTAGCTCAAGAGGTGCAGGGGAGGCTCTTGCCCCGAGCTCTTCACCACCGTCGTAATCGCGTGGACGTAGTCCTTCCGGTCGGTGTTGAACCTCAGGGCGGACTGGACTGTTGCGGTGTAGTAGCCCTTCCAAGCGTCCGCCCAGTCCTCGATTATCCACTCCGCCATGTGCCCCCTCAGGGGGGGCTTGCCCATGCCTATGATCGGGTAGGCCTTGAACATGGTCTCCTTCTGCCACCTCCAGAGCTTGAGCAGGCCCATCCTTATGCCTATGGAGCTGGCTATGTGACCGCTGTGTATGCCGGAGTCGCTCTTGCCCATGAAGATACGGAACTCCTTCTCGAACAGACCTATTTCCTTGATAAATGCAATTCTCAAGCTTTCTACGATTTCATCTATGTGCATGTGCGACTCTGCGTTCTCAAAGAGGGGTATGAGCCTTATCCAGTCTTCAATTCTGAGCGAGAACTCCTCAGAGACGAGCCTCTCAACCTTCAGTATCCTCCTCTGAACCTCAGCAACCTCGAGGGTGGAGGCGGACATGGGGAGCACTATGTACTTCACTGCGTCGGTGTTGAAGTACATCTGGGAGTACATGTTGGCCGTGACTGCTGCGGTTATCGCGAGGAGGTGCCTGTCCTTGTCCTCCAGCTTGGGGTTGGGGACCCTCGGAGTTATGAGGAAGTCCTCCCCCGGAACCACGTCGTACTTCCTTATCTCCTCAATTATGTCCCTCATCTGGTTGTACGGCGTCGCCTTCCCCTCGTAGTCCACCATCTTCTCGTCGCATCCCCTCCCTCCCCTGTCCAGCGGGAGGACGTCTTGTATGGCCTCCTCCACCTCGTCTTGTGGCATCAGCACTACCGTGCTGTCCGGGTGCTGCGTCGCCATCAGCTTGGGTACCTTCAAGGCTCAGCCCTCTCTAGGGTGCGTGTAAATGCGGGTATATATCCGAGACGCTAGGTAAAGATGCCGAAGTCGTCCACAATTACTACCTTGTGCCCAAGGGCCTTCTTCCAAGCCGGCTTCTTCAAGAGCTTATCCGCCTCCTCCGGGGTCCAGAATATCGCCTCGTACTCTCGGAGCTCCGGGAAGAGCTTCCACCTCTCTATGAACCTAACTCCCCTAACGGCTTCGGTAACCACAATGATATCGACGTCGCTCCAGAGGTTGAAGTCGCCTCTTGCGTAGCTCCCGAAGAGGACAGCCGACATCTTGCCGGCCCTCTCCCTAGCCCTCAGCACGTCTTCCTTCAGCTTCTCAATTACCCTCCTCCTCTGCTCCTCCCTCTCTTTCAATATCTCGCGCAACTTCCCTCACCCACTCGATGATCCTCCTCGCGCACTCCTTAGCTTCAAGCGCGTCCCTTTTTGTAAAAAACTCCCAAGGGCTCCCCTCAGAGAACGCGTCCGGGTAGCGGGGCGGTATGTACATTCTGTCCAAGAGCACCGCGCACTCAGCTACTTCTTCCGGAGGCCGGAGGCCGGCCTTCTTGATCAGCTTGCTCACCTCGTGGCCGAATGCCGGCTTTCCCAAGAGGTAGAGCAAGGCCTTTACCGCGAACTCCGCCGCCTGCTGGGCCTTGAAGCACGCCCAAGAATAGCCTTGATACTCTATGTCGGCATCGATCAGCTCAAATGTCTTTTCAGCTTGGCTCATCCACCTCGAGAACTCCTCAGAGTCCATGCTCCCGCAACTAACCTAAAACCGCCCTTTTGTGTGGGGACGGGAGACATGAGGGTAGTCGGGGACGCCTTGGAAGTAATCAAGCGCTACCCGCTCTGCGACCACTGCTTGGGGAGCCTCTTCGCCCGCTTGGGCAGAGGGCTCGGCAACGAGGCCCGCGGGGCGGCCCTGAGGCGGAGCATAATAATGGAACTGGACAGGATGTTCAAGGAAGGGGAGATAAGCAAGGAAGAGATGGAAAAAATACTGAGCAACTTCGACTCCGACGAGATGGACGAGCTTGCAGAGAAGATGAACTTGAAGCTCGAGAGGAGGAGGTGCTACGTGTGCGGCGGGAGGTGGGAGGAGCTGGTGGAGGAGTGGGCGAGGAAGGTCGCGGAGAAGCTCAAGGAGTACGAGTTCGATGGGTTCTTGGTGGGCTGCTCGGACTGCGGGGGGATGGTCGAGAGGCAGAGGGAGATAATCTCGGCCTTCCGGCTCCCCTACGCGGAGACCGTGAAGAACTCCTTCAAGAGGGAGGTAGGAAAGAGGGTTAAGGAGATCCTCGGGAAGGAGCCGGACTTCGAGGACCCGGAGATAGTGGCGATAATGGACTTGAGGGAGGGGAAGGTAGAGCTGCAGATAAAGCCTGTTTTCGTGTACGGGAGGTACAAAAAGGTGGTGAGGAACGTATCGCAGAGCAAGTGGAAGTACCCCTACTCCGTCGAGGAGGCCTTGGAGAGGGCGCTGAAGGACTTCGGGGGCGAGGAGGTAATACTCCACGGCTCCGGGAGGGAGGACGTGGACGTGAGGGCCTTGGGCACCGGGAGGCCCTTCGTGGCGGAGATAAGGAGGCCCAAGAGGAGGAGGCTTCCGATAGAGGGGAGGGAGTACTTCGACGGGAAGGTGTACTTCAAGTTTGAGAGGTACGTCAGCAGAGACTGGGTCGAGAGGATAAAGACGGACGAAGCCAAGAAGGAAAAGGTATACCTAGCGATAGTCTACGTCCCAGAGGGGATTGAAGACGAGGAGCTGAAGGGCTTGGAGGAGTTCTTCAAGGACGCTGTAGTAAGCCAGAGGACGCCGAGGAGGGTGCTCCACCGGAGGGCGGACTTGGTGAGGGAGAGGAAGGTGTTCTGGGTGAAGGCGAGGAGGCTGAACTCCAAGAGCTTCGAGGCCCTCATAAAGGCCCAAGGGGGGCTCTACATAAAGGAGCTGGTCAGCGGGGACGGCGGGAGGACCGAGCCCTCATTCTCCTCCTTCTTGGGGAAGGAAGCTAGGTGCGCCAGCCTGGACGTGGTCTGGATATCGGAGCCCTCTTAGGGCGAACTCCAAGACCTCCTCTCCCTCGAGCCTCTTGAGCCTCCTCCTCTTCACCGGGACCTTAACCTTCCTTATTGGGTCGTAGCCCTCCTTCTCGTACTCCTCCCTAACCATCAGGGTCCCGTAGGCCTCCGGAGGGGGCCTCAAGCCCTTCAAGGCCTCTCGGCACGGCCTCCCCTTGGCGCGGGACGCGAAGTTGCAGAGCGTGACCTTAAGCCTCCAGGCCACGTACAGCGGCCACTCGCCCTCCCCGACGGCCACCACCCTCCCGTCGAACCAGCCCGGGGGGAGCGGGGCCACGAGCCTGGAGAAGTGGGCGGAGAGGAAGGACGGAAACACGGAGACCAGCTTCTCCACCCTCCCGCCGAAGGGAGGGCTCTTGCAGAACACGCTCACCTCGTCGCTGGAGACGTAGGCGGAGTCGCACGAGTAGTGCTTGAGCAACTCCTCGGCCGCGCCCACCAAGGCGCCGTGGACCCGCTCGTCCCTCTGCTTCCCCAGCAACTTCGAATACTTCCCGAACTTCACCCCGTCCATGCGGACCACGGCGCTTCCCTCAATTCTAAGCGAGGAGAAGGGCTCGCGGTCCTTGAAGAGGCCGTAGGGGAGCGCTAGGAGAGCGGCCTCACGCACTCCGGCGGCACCCACTCGCAGACCCTCACGTGCTTCCCGCCCTTGTAGAGCTTTATGCCCCTCTCCCTCAAGCACCTCCCGTCGACTACCAACACCTCGATGCACCTCCCCTTCCTCCGCGCGTTCTCGACCGCCTCCTCCAGGCTTGTCGTGAGGTGGACGAAGTTCCTCCTCATGGGCTTAATCCCCTCTCTGAGGATCTTCTTCGCCGCCTCGCAGCTGGTGCCGTGGTAGAGCACCTCCTCCTCGACCTCCTCGAGGGTGGGCCTCACGTACTTCACCGTGTGGCCGTACCTAGCCCTTATCTTGTCTCCCTTCACCTCGTACCTTCCCTTCTCGTCCTTGGATGCTACGTAGAGCACGTGCTCCTCAGTAACCCACGGGTAGAACTTCCTCAGCTCGCGGACGAGCTTCCCTATCTCCGCCCACCCCTCGCTGTCGGTGAAGCCTTCCGAGTGGCGCAGGAGGTAGGTCATCTTCTTGCTTAGGGATATCCTCGTGCGCTCGTCCATCCTCCCTACCCGCTTTATTAGGGGAGGACCCCTACCTCCCGGCGAGGGCGGCCTCCGCTAGGTAGTACTCGAGCTCCTCCTCGGGAGCCCGCCTCTGGGGGAGTTGAACCAGCGCTTGCATAG
>JAADDE010000018.1 GCA_013154085.1 Thermoproteota archaeon
CACCGACTACTCTTCGATCAATTCCGGCTTACTCAATGCTGTATTTCCTAAAGCTAGCTTGTAAGCCCTCTCGCAGACCTCCTAGGAGAACGTGAAAGTTATACCATTAACTCTACGGGCTCACAAGCGCTTCAACGCCGCCAACCTCTTCTTGCCCGAGCTGAAGTTCGTCGCGCGCCCGCTCAGCACCGACTTAGCCTCGGCAATCGCGTTCCTCAAGTCCACGTCAACCACTTCGCAGACATAGACCTTTGCGGAGTGAGACAGAGCGAAGGCCGTCTTGTCCCCATAGCGGTGACCTTAGGGAAAGGGTTAACAGCAAGGGCAGCACCCTGGGAGCAAAGGCTCGGTCACTCCTTCATTACCAAGACTTTGGTCAGGTCCTCCCCCAAGTAGGAGTTGGGAAAGACCCTCCTCGCCTCCTCCAAGTGCTTGCTCAAGTCCTCGTAGCGGCCGGAGAAGTGGGTCAGGAGGAGCATCCTAACCCCAGCCCTTAGGGCGGCGAGCGCGGCGTCCTTGGCCGTCGAGTGGCCCCTCTCATGCGCCTCCTCCCTCATCTCCTCAGTAAAGGTAGCTTCGTGTATGAGGAGGTCCGCTCCTTTGGCCTCCTCCACCAGCCTCTCGCAAGGGGCCGTGTCGCCGCTGTATACCACCTTTATCCCCTCGCTCTCGTAGGTGTAGTCCTCGTGCTTGAACACCCTGCCATTCCACTCCACGTCCCTCCCGCTCTGCAACGCGCTCCAGAACCTCTTCGGCAGGCCCTCCCTCTCCAGCTCCTCGACCTTCACCTTCCGCTTGTGCACAGTCTCGATCCTCACTCCGAAGGCAGTCACTCCGTGGTTGACCGGGAAGAGCTTGATCTTCACGTTCCTTAAGGAGACTTCGTGCCCGCTCTCCGCCTCAATCACCCTTATCGGATAGGAGGGCGCGAAGTGCGTGAGCTTGAAGGCCGTGCTCACCAGCTCGTAGAGGCCGGGAGGGCCGAGGAGCAAGAGCTCTTCCTTCCTCGAGGCCATGCTCATCGTCTCGAGGAGACCGGGCAGGCCGAGCACGTGGTCGCCGTGCATGTGGGTCACCACCACAGCCTTGATCTTTGAAAATCCTATGTTTGCCTTCATGAGCTGGAACTGAGTGCCCTCGCCCACGTCCATCAGAACTCCGGTTCCCTCGAACTCGAAGTAGTGGGCCGGCAGGCCGCGCTTGGGCTTCGGCGTGGCCGCCGAGCTCCCCAGAACCACTGCCTTCGCCCTCTTCATCCCCGTCCCGCTTTTACGGGAGGGGCTTAGGGATAAGCGGGAATGCCCGAATGCACCTCCACCGAGCGGTGAGGAGAGGGTAAGGTCGGGCTACCCTAAGCTCTGGCAGTTGAGTATCTCCATACCTACGTAGGCCCAAGAGAGGAGCGGGAAGAGCAAGAGGATCAAGGCGAGCGCGAAGGCCGCGGGCTTATCAACGCATTTGTCCGGCAGGGCCAGCACCGCCAGCGGCGGGAAGAGGAGCCAGAGGGCCCAGGCGAGCCAGAGCGAGCCGATCACCTCCTGCAGAACAGCTTCAAGATCCTCTCTATTATCTTCGAGGAGGAGCAGAGGCCCTTGGGTATGCACCTCTTCTCCTTCATCCTCACAACTTTCACCTCAAGGCCTCTCTTCCTCAGCTCCTCCTCCAGCTCCCTCTCGTCCCACTTCTGGTCCGGGCCCAGGAACACCACGTCCGGCTTGAGCTTCATCACGGTCTCCAGCGGGTCGCTCCCGCCCACGACCGCTTCCTTAACGTACTTCAGGCTGGCCACCATGTACCTCCTCTGCTCCTCCGGGAGCACCGGCTCCCTCCCCCTCAGCTTCTTCACGGTCTCGTCCCGGGCCACCACAGCTATTACGTCCCCGAACCTCGATGCCTCCTTGAAGAGCTCCACGTGGCCGGGGTGGAGCAGGTCGAAGGTGCCTCCGACTAGGACTTTCTTCCCGGACCAGCTGAACTCGGCCTTCCCGAGGATCTTGAGGGCGTCGAGCAGGCCCTCCGCGTACGAGGCGGTGACCAAGGCCGTCTCGCAGTCGCCCCTCTCTATGTAGTACTTTGTGTCCTCTAGGTACCTCTTGGCGAGGTCCACTACCTCTCGGACTTCCGGAGGGTAGTCGGCTCCCGACAGAGCGCGCTCCAAGTTGCTGACGTACTTGCTGGCCCTCTCGCAGCTCAAAGCCTCTCTCCGCCGCCCGTTGGCTGGGGGACCTTAACCGCTGTCACCGCCAGAACTCCCGACACCTTCGATATCTCCTCTTCCAGCCTCTCCTTCGTGAGGTCCTCCGGGACCTCCGCTATTATCTGGCACTCCGCCTCCTCCCCCCTCCGGACCGCTTTGCAGCTCGTGGCCAGCTGATTGACTCCCAGCTCGGCGAGCTTCTCCGCTATCTCGGCGAGCTTCCCCTTCTCGTCCTTAAAGGATATCAGTATCTCCATAACCACCTTGCCTTCACCCACGCTCGGCAGAAGCGTTATCTCGCCCTTGTCCAAGTCTGCAATCATTACCACGTAGCTTCCTCCCTCCACGTTCAGCGCCTCGCGGACGGTCCTAGGAATGGTTATCCTTCCCTTGGCGTCGACCTTAAGTAGCTCAACGATCCTCAACTACTCTCCCATGAGGATTTCCGCCACGGGCACTAAAAGCTCACTCCGGGGGCATTGAGGCCTCCTCCGACACTTGCTTGGCCAGAACCTTCAGCTCCTCAACCTTTTCCTCGTCTAGGAATGGGGCCACCAAATACACCACTTGGGGGGCGTTGGGATATGCGTACTTCGGAAAAGTAATTACATAGTAGGGAACCCTCACGACCGCCTTCTTCCCCTCCTTCCTCATCTCGTACTTGCTGAGCATGTCGTACTGGTCAGGCTTCAAGGGTAAGGGGTATTCGAACTCCACGTAGTCGCCCATTATTAGGAAGTCCTTGCTGTCCGGCTTCCACTCTTCCTTCAGTGCCGCTATCGCCTTCTGTCTGACGACCTCCTTCATGTCGCCTTTTATTATGACAGCATCCGCACCCCCTTCGGGATCGTACTTCACTAAGACCAGCTTCATCTATTAGTTCCCGCTGGGTGCGGGCCTCGAAGGCTTTTGACTCTGAGTCCCCGCCCGATGTGATCACTTATTTGCAACGCCCGCGCGCACTAATGGGGTCTATTTTGCACCTGAAGGCGGACCTCCATCTCCACTCCACGCACAGCGACGGGCTGGACCCCGTCGAAAGGGTCTTGGAGGCCGCCGTGGACAGGGGCCTCCAAGTAATCTCAATAACCGATCACAACACCTTTAAGGGCAGCTTAACCGCTTCGAGAATAGTTAAGGACAAGGGCCTCGATTTGGTGCTGGTATATGGAAACGAAGTAAGAGCTAACTATTTGGGCAAGCTCGTAGACGTGCTTGTCCTCTGCCCGGAGCACCCCGGGGAGGGGTGGCCCAGAGATGCTCTGAGGCTCTACGACTGGGCCGACAAGAAGGGATGTCTGTACGTGCCGGCCCACCCGTTCGACGAGCGCAGATACGGGTGCGGCGAGGCGCTCTACGACTTGGACCTCCACGCGATCGAGGTGTGGAACGCCAGGGCGCCGAAGACGCTGAACGAGGAGGCTCTGAAGGCCGCAAAGATACTGAACAAGCCCGGGATAGCGAACAGCGACGCCCACGAGGCAGAGCAAGTAGGCATCGCGCACTCCGTCATAGAGGCCGAGCCGGACCCGCAGGCCGTGCTGGAGGCCATAGCAAAGGGGAGGGTCAGCATAGTTAAGGGGAACGTGAGCACCGTCGGATACCTTAAATATGTGAAGAGAAAGTTGCTGAGCAAGAGGAGGCGCTACTGAACCTCGAACTTTTCCATGAGCTTAGAGAGCATCCCCTTCTTCTTCCTCAGCTGTTTTATCATCTTCCTGGTCATCTGATAGTGCTTGAGGAGCTCCTCGACCTCCTTAACGCTCGTGCCGGAGCCTATGGCTATCCTCCTCATGCGCGAGCGGTCTATTATGCTGGGCCTCTCGAGCTCCTCCTTCGTCATTGAATTTAAAATAGCCAACCATTTGTCCAGTATTTTGTCGTCCACTTGGCCCAGTATTTTGTCGCTCACCGCAAGGCCCATTCCGGGCAGCATCTGGAGGATTCTCTTAAGCGAGCCCATTTTCTTTACAGACACTATTTGGTAGTAGAGGTCCTTGAGGGTTAGGTCTCCCTTCTCCAGCACCTTCTGGCTTATCTCCTCCAGCTTGTCCGCCTCCTCCAGTCCCTTGAGCCTCTCCAGCAGGCCCTCCAAGTCGCCCAAGCCCAGTATTCTGGCAACAAACTTCTTGGGCTTGAATGTCTCCAGCTCGTCCAGCTTCTCCCCAGTGCCGATGAACTTTATTTGAGCGCCGGTCACTGCGACCGCGCTCAAGGCGCCGCCTCCTTTGGCCGTGCCGTCCAGCTTCGTGACCACTATCGAGCCCACGGGGGTCGTCTTGTGGAAGGCCTCCGCTAAGGCTTTGGCCTGCTGGCCTATCCCGGCGTCTATTACGAGCATCACCTCGTCGGGGCTTATCTGCTCGCTCATGTCCTTCATTTCCTTGAGCAAGTCCGCTTCGTTCTTGTGCCTGCCTGCGGTGTCGACTATTATTATTTCCGCCCCCTGCTTCTTAGCCCACTCCACCCCCCTCTTCGCTATTCCCACCGCGTCGTTGCCCGGCTCCGTGTAGAAGAGCACCCCGGCCCTCTCCGCCAGCTGCTTCAGCTGTTCCTTCGCGCCGGGGCGGTAGGTGTCGGCCGCCACTAGGGCCACTCTGTAGCCCCTAACCTTGTAGAACCGGGCGAGCTTTCCGGCGGTGGTGGTCTTCCCCGACCCTTGGACGCCTACCATCATTATTATCCAGGGAACCTTCTTCGGCTTTACGTCCGGCTCTCTGTCCCCTCCGAAGAAGTTCGCCAGCTCCTCGTACACAATCTTAATGAACCAGTCCCTCCGCGAGGCGCCGGGCGGTGGCTTCTCCTTGAGGGCCCTCTCCTTAATCCTCCTCGTCAGCTGCAGTACCAGCTTCACGTTGACGTCCGATTTTATGAGAGTCTTCTGGAGCTCTTTGATAAACATATTTACGGAGGTCTCGTAGTCCGCTGAAGAGCGCAGAAACTTCTTCACTGCGTCCCTTATTCCCTCCAGCATTACGTTACCACTCTGGAGGGACCTAGTTCACATCGCCTATAAATTTGGCTCGCAAGTTAGAGAGCCTAGCTCTGTTGCCGTAACGGGACTCCTTTCTCTACTAGAAAAATCAATAAAGGTTGAATGGAGAAGCAGGTGGGACCGCGCCTTGAAGGCTAAGGCGCCTTGTGACCTAGAGGCCGTCTGCTCCGTCTGCGACTTGCCCGAGTGCTACCTCCTCGCCGACGCCGAGGACCCGCTGGTGAGGAGCTTGGTGGAAGAAGGGCTCGCGGAGGCCCGGGAGAGGCTGGAGGAGTGCTGCGCTAGAGGCCGAACAGCCTCCTAGCCTTCTTCACGTCTTTTAGGCCTATGGTCAGCATCTGGGAGATGTCCACCACCACCTCTCCGGCCGCTATTACCGCTTCCACCTTGGGGTTTGCCGACAGTATCACCTCCTCGGGCTCTCCCCTCCCGGCGGTCCAGCCCGGCGGCTCGGAGAGGTCCCACACGACCAAGTCCGCGTGGTAGCCGGGCCTCACCCTGCCTATGCCCTCTATCCCGAGCACCTCCGCCGCGTCGACGGTCACCGCCTTTAGCGCCTTGACAGGGTCGAGGCCGGTGTAGTAGAGCGTCCTAACTACGTTTAATGGATTGGTGGTCTTAGAGCGGAGGAAGCCGTAGGTCCTCTTGCCTCCCCTCTCGAGCACGACCACTCCTCTCTCCTTCGCGATTCCCTCCGCGTCCCTAACGGCTATGCCCCTCCTCCGGGATAGGAGCGGGAGGCCCAGCTCCTCTGCCAGCCTCTCGGCCTCTTCGTTCTCATCCAGAGCCGCTATCCCGGCGTATATCCTATCCTCGTAGCCCCTCCAGCGGTTGAGGAGTATCCGGAGCTGGTCCTTCCAGCCCTCCTTTGAAGAGTCGACGAATATCAAGGCCCTAATGCCGGACTGGGCGACCGCCCTTGCCACCGGATCAACCTTGTGCTCTATAGTTGCTACGGTCGTGAAGCCGCTGAGAAGGAGGTCTTGGATGGCCATCAGAGCCGCGTAGTACAGCTCCTCGTCGCTCTCCGCGCCCTTTCCGCCGAAGCGCGAGGGGTGCTCGGTCAGGGAGGTGAGGGGCGAAATGAGGCCCGGGGTGAGCAGCTTGCCGGTGCCGTCTATCATGTAGGTAGCGAACGCGTACTCGTCGGGCGGCTCGCCCTTGCCGGCAGAGACTATCTTCCCCTTGTTCGCGTAGACGTAGCCCCGATAAGCCTTCCCGGGCTCCTCGAGGACCGTCCCTCCCTTGAAGAGCACGCTGTAGCCCTCTTGCACACCTAGTCCCGCTGAGCTTCGGAAGGGGAAGGGGATTTGAGGTTGGGGCTCACTCCCGGACGAACTCCTCCTCCGCCCTCTTGACCAAGTAATCCAGAACCTCCTTCAGGCCTTCTTTGGTTTTCAAGGACATCTTGAAGAGCGGGAGGCCCAGCTCCTTAACCCTCTGCTCCGCCATCCTTACTCTGTCCTCCACGGCCGCGTCCATCTTGTTGAGGGCCACCACTACCTTGTCCTTGCCTACGACCCTTATTACGTTCTCCAGAACCTTGCTCTGCTCCTCTATGCCGAAGCCCTCCTCGCTCACGTCGTAGAGGAAGAGGAGAACGTTGGGCAAATGCCTTATGGCTATCGCAGCCTTCCTCTCGACCTCGTTGAGCTCGTCCCACTGCCTGTCCAAGATGCCGGGCGTGTCGACCACTTGGTACCTCAAGTGCCCCCTCTCGAAGTGCCCCACGTGCACTTGCTTCGTGGTGAACGGATAAGACGCGACCTCCACGTCGGCCGTCGAGACCTCCTTCACGAAGCTGGACTTGCCGGCGGAGGGCATGCCGGCCACCACTATCCGGGGCTGGGTGAAGTCTATCGACGGGAGGGAGGCGACGGCGTACTTGAAGTCCCTTATCAGCTGGAGGGCCCCGCGGGACCTCTTGACCAAGCTCAGCGCCCTTCCCACTCCCTCCCTCCTCAGCCTCGCCGCTTCCTCCAAGCTGACGGCAGACCTCACCACAGCCCTGTAGTCCTCCCACATCTCCTTCAGCTTTTCCCTCATTCTCCTCAAGCCGGACACCGCCGCCCAGTACTTCTGGTACGGAACGGCCAGGGACGCCAGCTCCAAGTAGAACGGGTGCATGCTTTCGGGCTTCGGCATCTGATCTAAGAAGGACAGCTTGTCCAATATTATCTGGTAGGTCAAGTTCAGTCTGTTCAGCTCCAGCTCGAGTATGTGCCTCGGCCTCTTGCTCTTGGGCTTGAGCTCAGGGTACCTCTTCAGCACCTTCTTGACTATCTCGTCTGCCGTCGGCACGTGAACGTGGCGGAAGTAGTTCGGCGGATCCTTCAGCAAGCCTTACCCTCAGCCCTCGGAGATATCAAGGGTATAAAGGCTGGAGTCCGGGCTCGCGGGCGTTGTGGGAGAAGCTCTTCATCCCTCCGGTGGCGGCGTCGGCGCTCGCCTACGCGGTGACCAAGAGGGTGGAGGACTTGAGGGAGAAGCTGGTCGCTTTCTGGGCCTCGTGGGCCGGCTTCGCGTCGGCAATACACGTGGTCTTGAAGCTTCCTCCGGAGCTAGTCGTGATATACCCGCTCTTAGCCCTCTCCACCGGAGCGTTCATGTACAGGGGGCTGAGGAACCTTGAAGATAAGGGACGTGCTCGACGAGGTGAAGAAGAATCTGGACACCTTTGAAGACATGCTGAAAGAGCTTCAGCAGAGGAGGGAGGAGCTGAAGAAAGAGGTGGAGCTTCTAATGAAGAGGGCAAAGAAGCTCCGCTTGCTGGAGAGGCACTGCTTCAAGGTCGGGAGGAGCTGCTCGTTGGAGGCGTGCTACACCGGAGTTCGGATAAGCCGGGGAGTGCTGAGCGTGGACGGAGGCTTAACGCTGTACATAATTGAAGGATGCAACGTTGAGATTGCGGAGCCGGACGCCGAGGACCTCTACGAGGCCCTCCTCAGGCTGAAGGAGATCTCCTCAGACGCTGTTAAGCAATTAGCAGAGCTTCTGGAGTCCCTATGAGGTTCCAGTCTTGGTCGGGGAGAGGTGGGAGGAGGCCAAGCGGAGGGCTTGGGAGAGGCTCGTGGAGGATTTGGAAATAGGCTACCTCGACGACGACATCTACGACATACTTAAAATGTTCTTCCAGCTACCTTACGCATTCACCAAGTCCAGCTGCTCCGGCAGAATAACGGCGGTTGACGCGAGGTTCCCGTGGTCCAGAGACGGAACCATAGTGTTTAAGGTCCACAGAACCATAACGCTCGACGAGCTGCACGACATAATGAAGAAGCCCGTGCTCCGGAGGCTGTGGCTCAACGTGCAGGGTCCCATATTCCACGTAATGGCGAAGGATCTGGATTCGGCAATGAGGGTTCTGAGGCTGGCCCGGGAGGCCGGTTTCAAGCACAGCGGCATACTGGTGGCCAACGAAGAGGGGTGGCTGGTCGAGCTAACCACCGGCGTGAGGGCCAACTTGCTGCTGAAAGACGGTAATAAAGAACTCATGATCGCGAACGAAAGCACGCTAAACGCAATAAATGAGGTGTTGCTGGAAGGCAAGAGGAGGCTTGAGGCGCTCCGGAGGGCGCTCGCGGAGGAGGCTGGAGGAGGCGCTGAGCCTCCTGAGGCAGGCTAGGGAGCACTTCGACTCGAGGGGCTCGCTGGACAGCGAGGGTAGAACCCTAGTCGCCAAGGCGATAAAACTGCTGAAGAGGGAAGGAATCTATGTGAATTGGAAGGAGGTGAGAAAATGGGACGAGGAGGCGCTGGAGAGGCTGGTCTCAAGGGCGGAGGACTCGCTGTAGAGCTGGCCCTCGCCGGCTTGGCGCTGCTGGCCTTGATATTCTTCATAGCGGCCAAGGCGCTCCAGCCCCCGGCCGAGGCGGGGCCGGCCGTGGAGGCGTCCGTGAGGGAGATGAGGCTCTGCGTGAACCGGACCGGAGTCATAAGGTTCGACGTCGTCCCGGACGGCTACACCCATATGGCCGTGAGCGTGACCGGCGCCGGCGACGGGCTGTCCGTAGCATTCCCGGTCCCCGGGCCGGCCGGACCGTTTGAGATGGCAGTGACCGCCGTGAACCCCGGCAACTACACGCTGACCGTCAGCGTAACCCTTCTCGGGAGAGGCGAGGTCTGGACAAAAACGATTCCGATAAGCGTCTCCGTAACGAACTGCACTACTTCTTCTTAAGTATCATCATTGCCATGAGGGCTATCACCATTGTCAACGTTACTGAGTTCAGTATCAACGAGAATATCAGCAGGTTCTGCAACGTCTGAAGGTCGCCCCCGCCTTGTCCTTGCTCCTCCTCACCGTTCATCGGCCCCGTCCACCCCTCCGGGTAGACGGTGATCACCTTCGCGCCGTAGTGGTCGCCGAAGGGGGTAGCGTCTCCGTTTGCGGCTATCGAAGCGACCTTGAACTTGACGGGCTTGTGCTCTGTGGGCGCCCTCCACTCGAAGCGCCACTCCCTCTTCATGTGGCCGGCCTCGGTGTGGGTTATGTACTCCCCGTCGACGGGGTTGTGGGCGAGCATGGTGTTGTGGGGATCTATAACTATCAGCTTGCCCGCACTCGGATGAACGGCGAAGCCGCCGCACCCGGCCATAGCCGGGGTGCACGGGTTCATGTCCAGTATCCTCACAGTTACGTTGTAGACAGCCCCGGGCTTGAAGAACTTCGGCAGGCCCTCCACGACCAGGTTCCCGGGAGGTATGGGCTTGGCGTCCACGTGGCACTGGGTGCAGCTGAGCGTCGGAGCGCCGTTGCTCATCGCCAGCGCTAGGAGCGCCGTGGCCAAGAGGGTTACTGCGGTCCTCTTCAAGGCTCGATCCGTCTGAGACGGCTGAGGCGAGATTAATTAAAGTGGGCGTAACTTTGAGGGGTCACTCAATCCAGTCCTTCGTCTGTATCTTCTGGGGCAAATATACTTCAGAGAGGAACCTCAAGCCCTTCACCGCCAGCGCCTCTATCTCCAGCTTCTTCTTCTCCTTGAGGAATAGCTCAAGCTCGTGCATCCACTTTTTGGAGTTCTTGAACCACTCATATTTCATCATTTCGTATGCTCTCTTTATGTCCCTGTCCTTCGCAACTATTATGACGTTCTTCCTCTCCTTCGGACTCAGCCAGTTCTTCTCGAACACGTCGCTCATGCTGACTCCTAGAAACTTCGCCGTCGGGGTGGCCAGCCGCTCGCTCTCAAAGCTCAAGTTTATGCTTCCAGACCTTATCACGCTGAAGATGTACCACCCGTAGGGGTCTGCGTCTGTGAGCACGTACACCGGCAGGCCGAGCTCGTCGTTGAGCCTCCTTATGAAGCGCCTCGTGGCCCGGTCGGGCTGGCCGGAGGTGCTGATCAGTATGCACTTGTTCCTCTGCCAGAACTTTATTCGGTGGAGCTGCTGGAAGACCGCGTCCTTCTCTATGA
>JAADDE010000005.1 GCA_013154085.1 Thermoproteota archaeon
ATAGACGTAATGGTGTTCTTCAAGAGCGGAGGCACCACCAACGTGGTTGACGTCAATCCAGTCTTCGGCGAGAGGACGCTGAGGTTCTTCATCAAGCCGGTAATAGAAGAGGTCGACGTGGGCAACGTAACCCTCCAGAGGGCGGTTAAGCTGGAGGTATACTGGGACAAGGAGGGAGAACCGCAGTTGCTGGGCGCTGTGGAGCTGCCGATACTGAGGAACGCTACTAGCACGGTTACCATACCGATCGACGTTGACTTGTTCACGGGCAACGTGTCCCCCATGGAGCCCGGAGCGTACACGGCTGCCGTCAGCGTGGGCTTCAAGTTGCTCGTGGTGCCGCCCAATACACAAAAGTGATTTTTGTAGTCCCACGCTCTTCCTACGGTAGATCGTAGTGGTCAGGGTGGCGGTTATCGAAGGAGACGGCATAGGTCCCGAAGTCGTGGGCGCCACTCTAAAGGTTCTTGAGGTGTTGAAGAAGAAGTACTCGCTACCCTTGGAGTTCGTGTTCGTAGAGGCCGGCGATAGGGCCAAGGAGAAGTACGGCGAGGCTTTGCCTAAGGAAAGCTACGAGAAGATATTGAGCTCGGACGCTGTTTTGAAGGGTCCGGTGGGCGAGACGGCGGCCGACGTTATAGTGAGGCTCCGCAGAGAGCTCGACCTCTACGCAAACATAAGGCCCGCGAAGACCCTTCCCGGCGTGCCGGCGCTCAAGGAAAACATAGATATAGTTATCGTAAGGGAAAATATAGAGGACCTCTACATAGGCGCGGAGAACTTCCTGCCCCAAGCGTCGCTGGGGCAGAGGGTTGCGGTCGGACTAAGGCTGGCCTCAGAGAGGGAGACCGAGAGGGTCTCTAAAGTGGCCGCGGAGTTTGCTAAATCGCGGAGAAACAAGGTTACAATAGTTCACAAGGCAAACGTTATGAGAAAGACGTGCGGCCTCTTTAGGGAAGTCGCCAGAAGGGTCCTCGAGAACGAAGGGCTTGAAGTCGATGAGATGTACGTCGACGCGGCGGCTATGGAGCTCGTGAGGAGGCCGGAGCGCTTTGACGTAATGCTGACGCCCAACGTCTTCGGGGACATTCTGTCGGACCTGGCAGCTCAAGTGGTGGGAAGCTTGGGCTTGGCCCCTTCCGGCAACGTGGGGGACGAGAGAGCGCTCTTCGAGCCCGTCCACGGAGCAGCCTTCGACATAGCTGGAAAGGGCATAGCGAACCCGATAGCTACGATGCTGGCCGCGGCCATGATGCTGGAGTGGCTGGAGCTGAAGAAAGGCTTGAGGAACGGATCAAAGGCCGCTAAGGACCTCGAGGACGCAATAAAGAGGGCCCTAGCCGAGGGAGCCAAGACGCCGGACTTGGGAGGCGAGCTGGGCACGGAGGAGTTCGCGGAGGAGGTCATTAAGAGGCTGTGAGCTCCCTCTCTTCCAGTATCTTCTCCACTATCTCCCTCAGCTTGTCCTCGTCGACCCTAACTCCTTGGTCTCCGAGCCTCTTCACTTCGTCGAGGACCTTAAGGACTATGTCCGGCTCAGTCGGGTAGCCTAAGGTCTTCAGCGCGTACTCTACGCCGTGCCTCCCGCTGTGCTTGCCCAGCACGATCCTTCTCTTCTGGCCAACCATCTCCGGTCTGATGGGCTCGTAGGTGAAGGGGTTGCTGATGACTCCGTGCACGTGTATTCCGGACTCGTGGCTGAACGCGTTGGCCCCTACAATGGGCTTGTTGGGTGGTATGGGAATTCCGGTTATCTCCGAGACCAGGACGCTGGTCTCGTAGAGCAGTTTCGTGTTAACACCAGTGCGGACGTTCAGCAGAAACTCCAGAGCGGCTACCACCTCCTCCAGAGCGGCGTTGCCGGCCCTTTCGCCTATCCCGTTGACCGTCACGTGTGCTTGCTTCGCCCCGGCCTCTATCCCAGCTATGCTGTTAGCCACAGCCAGACCGAAGTCGTTGTGGCAGTGCACGCTCACGATCTTTCCTTGCGCCGCTGGGAGTATGTACTTGATGAGGTACTTCATCCTCGTAGGCGTCATGACGCCGACCGTGTCCGGTATGTCTATTCTGTCCGCCCCGGCCTCCGCGACGGCCTTGACCATCTGGTACAAGTACTGGAGGTCCGCCCTGGTGGCATCTTCGGGGCTGAACTCCACCGTTATGCCGTGGCTCTTCGCGTACTCCACCGCCTCTACCGCCCTTCTGAGCGCCTCCTCGCGGCTCATCCTTAGCTTGTACTTGAGGTGGATGTCGGACGCGGCTATGAAGACGTGAATCGCGTCCACGCCCGCATCCAAGGCTCTATCTATGTCGTGCTTGTTGGAGCGGGCCAGGGCCACTATCTCGGGCCCCAGCCCTTCCCCAGCTATCTCCTTTACGGCTTCGAATTCTCCCTTAGAGACGGCGGGGAAGCCGGCCTCGATGCTCGCCACGCCTAGCTTCGCCAGCTGCCTCGCTATAGCCAGCTTCTGCTCCTTGGTGAAGCTTATCCCCGGGGTCTGCTCTCCGTCCCTCAGCGTGGTGTCAAATATACGCACCTCTTTCGGGAGGGTTTCGACTTCGTCTACTATCCTCACGCCCTCAACAATAGGCATCTCCGCGCTTCCGGACCTCAGAGGGCGTTTAAAGGTGTGCCGTAGCGCCCCCGCACTCATAACCCGACCCGCGGAGTCCCCTTGGGAGAGACCGTGGCGAAGGACTTCCTGAGGCAGATCGTTAACCCCACGTTATTGGAGTTCGAGATACCGGTCCAGATACTAACGGAAATAAGGAAGAAGTTAGAAGTGGCCGAGAATAAGTTCAACTTCAGCGCGTTCGGCGGCGATCCGAAGAATTTGGCTAAGTTCTTGAGGTCGCCGATGTGGAGGGAAGTGGTCGAGCTCTTCAAGGCTGCCAACGCAAAGGCGGCAGTAATAAAAATACTCGAGCGTGCGAAGGAGGCCTATAAGGACGACGAGGAAATTGTGAAGGCAATTGAAGAGGCCTTGAAGGAGCTCGAGAGCGGAGAGGAGGAGAAGAAAATAAACATAATGGAAGAAATAAAGGAGAAAATAGAAGAGGCGGTGGGAGACCTCGCGGAGGTGAAGATCTCCGAGGACAAGGTGCTGGTCGAGGGAGACAGGATAGAGGCTAGGGTCGAGGAGCGTGGGAAGGTCTACGTGGTCAAGCTGGAGGTCCGCGGAACCTACGAGGCCGCCTCAATAGAAGAAGTCAAGGAGCTTCTCAAGAAGGCTAAGGAGTTGGCAAGCAAGCTGTCCCCTCCTTAAAGCCTCCCTCGAGGCCTTTTTCCCGGGCAACGAAGTGGCAGAGGTTCTAATAAAGGGAAAGTACTTCGAGTACATAGTTATGGTGCTTGAGATAATATTGATAATACTGACGGCCTTCTTCACCTTGCTGGCGCTCATATGGTTTGCGCAGACGCTGTGGAAGGACTTCACCATGATAGAACAAGAGCAGGGCTTCTTGATCACGAAGGAGGGAATAATTGAACTGCTGGACATAACCCTGCTCACTCTAATAATAATCGACGTGCTCCAGATAGTGGTTGCCAGATATACGAGCGCCTACGACTACCTGAGAGTGGCGATAGAGGTCGGCATACTGTCGCTGCTGAGGGAGCTGATATCAGTCGAGATCAAGAAGCCTGACCCAATCAAGGTAATATCCTTCGCCGTGGCCATATTCATACTCTTCATAGTGTGGGTAGGAATCAACAGAGCGAGGGTGGTTGATACACTGAAGGAGCGCCTCCTCAAATGAGGAAAGATCTTTTATCCAATACGTGGAGAAGGGCCTCAGCTGCTCGTCTCCAACACCTATAGAGCACCCGGCGGCCAGCATCGCGGGCACGTCGATTATGTTGTCGCCGACGTAGATGGTCTCCTTAACGCTTATGTCTATTTTTTCCAACAGCTTCAAGAGTCCCTTGGCCTTGTCCTTAGGCTCCACCACAGCCTCGCACGGCCAGCAGGGGTTGGCCAGCCAGAGGTGCACTCCCAAGAGCTCGGCCACGCGGGAGGTGCTGGCGGCGAGGCCCGCACTCAAGAGGCCCACTGCCATCCCGCGCCTCTTGCTCAGCCTAACGCTCTCGGCCGCGTAGGGGTGGAGGTACCTCTCGATGCCCTCAAACACCTTCCTCACGTCCTCGGCGCTGACGCCTTGCCTAGCGGCCCTCCAGCGCTCCCAGTCCCTCCTGCACCACTCCTCGTAGCTTATCTCGCCTTTGAAGTACTTTTTCATGTCCTCCAAAGAGCCCCTGCTGCCGAAGGCTCTGTGAACCATCTCCCAGCTGCTCTTGAACGTCAGCAGGACTCCGTCCACGTCGAAGACCACGGCGCGGAACAATCCCAGAGCCCGGCCCCGCTCGCGGGGGGTGTTTTCTGGAGATCGCGGCCCCTCCTACTGCGAAAGGCCCCCTCAGCCTAGGAGTACCGGGTGGGAGAAGTGCTTGAGGAGCCGGCGCGGGTGTTCTCGGCGCTGGGACACCCAGCGAGGCTGGCGATGGTACTGTACTTGAGCAGATCTAGGAAGGGCGTCGTTTGGGAGGCGCTGAGGAACGCCTTGCTCGAGTACGGCATGGACGGCGACGAGAGCTACGTTAACTTCCACCTAGGTCAGCTGGTCTCTGCCGGCGTGGTGCTGAAGATAAAGGCTAAGAAGGACCTATACGTCTACAAGCTCAACAGCAAAATATACAAGTGGGTGAAGCTGGGCGCGCTCAGAGAGGAGTTCGGTAAAAGCCCCCGCGCTGAGGGCACAGCCGGGAGCGTCCGTGAGGGAGCAGCTGGAGGCGAGGTACGTTCCGAACGCGGAGGCGCTGGTCCTCCTGGAGGAGAGGTGGAAGGAGCTGGGCCCGGAGGTGAGCAAGCTGGAGTACACCGCGATAAACAACGCGGTGAGGCACCTAAGGCTCACGCTGAAGTGCCCAACTGACAAGGTTAGGGAGCTTGACGAGTTCTTGAAGGAGCTGGGGCTCGAAGAGGAGGCCCGCGTGGCCATAGAGAACATCTGTCCCACGGAGCCAGACTTCGTTAAGCTGGTCATCCAAGTGGTCCCCGACGTCGAGCTGGAGGACGAGGAACTCAAGGCAATTGCGGAAAAAGTCAAGGAACTGCTCGGCTAGAACTCGTCGTCTCCCAGTATTTCTTCCACGCTTAAGTCCTTGTCCGGCTCCCTTATGCATCCCTTCTCCTTCAGCTCCTCGTAAACTCTCTTCACGGCCCGGCTTACCTCTTCCTCCTTCTTAGCCCCGGTGACCACCATCTTGCCCGAGGAGAAGAGGAGCAAGACTACCCGCGGGTCGTCCAAGCGGTATATGAGTCCGGGGAACTGCTCCGGCTCGTACATGCTGTTGTCGAGGAGGTACGCAGCCTTCTCCAAGTGAACCTCAACGCCCAGGTTGGCGGAAGCAACTATGTTCTGTATTTGCACCCTGGGCTTCACCTTCCCCGTCACTATGCCCTTGCTCTTCAGCAAGTAGAATATCTTCCGGACTGCCTTGATCAGCTCTTGAGTGCTCTTGGCTCCGGTGACCACCATCTTGCCGGATTTGAATATCAGCGCCGTCACGCGGGGCTCGTCGAGCCGGAAGATTAGGCCCGGAAACTGATCGGGGTCGTACTCTACGTTGCCGACGAAGAGCTGCTCGATCTTCTCCAAATCTATGTTCTGGTCGATAGAAACCGTAGCAACGATATTCTCTATTTTGATAGTAGGCTCGGGCTTAGCTTCAGCGGACAAGTTTTTACCCGCTTTAAAGGGTATTTTTAAGGGGTTTAAATAACTACCGTTTTATAGCTTACACTCCCTCCCACGGCTCTATGTATTCCTTCGGGGCCGCCTCAAAGGGCTCGAGGTACTTCCTCAAGGCTTTAGGAATCCTGACCCTTCCGTCGGGAAGCTGGTGGTTCTCTAGAATGGCCGTTATGGTCCTGGTGGTGGCCAGCGCGGTGGAGTTGAGCGTGTGGACGTAGTCGTGCTTCTTGCCTCCCTTTATTCGGTACCTTATCCTCAGCCGGTAGCTCTGCCAGTCGGTGCAGTTGGAGGCGCTGACGAGCTCCCTGTACCTACCTTGGGCTGGGTACCACACCTCCAAGTCGTACTTCTTCGCCGCCGGCGCGCCGAGCTCCCCTCCGCAGACGTTGACGACCCTGTACGGGAGCTCTAGACCTTTTATCAGCTCCTCGGCGTTCCTTATCAGCTCTTCGAGCACGTCCCAGCTCTCCTCCGGCCTCGCGAAGACGAACTGCTCAACCTTGTGGAACTGGTGCACGCGGAATATTCCCTTCAAGTCCCTGTTGCCTGCTCCGGCCTCCTTGCGGAAGCACGGGCTCACGCCGGCCAGCCTTATGGGAAGCCTGCTCTCATCAATGATCTCCTCCATTTTGTACGCGGCCAGCGGGTGCTCGGAGGTCGCTATGAGGTACAAGTCCTCGTTTTCTATTTTGTAAATAGCATCCTTGAAGGTCTCCACGTCTATGACGCCGCGCAGAACTTTATAGCGGAGCATGTAAGGCGGCTCCACCAATATGAAGCCCTTCTTGCTGAGGTAGTCCATAGCGTACATCATGAGTGCGTAGTCCAGCCATACCAGATCCTTGAAGAGGTAGTAGAACCTCGAGGAGGCCACTTGAGCGGCCTTGTAGGTGTCGCCCAGCCTCAGCACCTTCTCCAGCATGTCGGCGTGCCCCACCGGCCTCTCTTCCAGCACTTCATGATCCACCTCGAAGCCCCACCTCTTGGTCTGCTCCTCGAACTGCTTCAGGTGGCCCTTCCACACCTTCGGTCTTCCCCAGAACCTCACCGGCACGTTGTGGTCGTCGTCGCACCCCTCTGGCACCGAAGGGTGCACTAGGTTGGGGAGGCTCAAGAGGATCTCTTCCCTCTTCCTTTCAAGCTCCTTGAGCTTCTTCTCGAGCTCTTCCTTCATTCTTATTATCTCTTTTGCCTTTTCTATTAGCTTCTTCCTTTCCTCGGGATCCTTGGCCTTCGCTATCTCTTTAGTAATCTTGTTGTGCTCGTGCCTGAGCCTCTCAACTTCTTGGAGGAGCCTCCTCCACTCTCTGTCCACCTCTATTGCTTCGTACACCGGCTTGGGATCCATGCACCTCTTCTTCATTGACTCTATCAACAGCTCCGGGTTGTTCCTCAACGCCTCGAGCACGCTCCACGGCAATGTGCTCCCCCCGCTGGGCGGGGCTTCCAGAACTATAGCCCCTCCCCCACGAACAAGGCTTTATCCAGAGCTCGACGTGAAGGCGGGGCGCGCAGTGGACGCGAGGTACGACCCGCTGAAGGTTGAAGAGGAAGTGTTCAGATTCTGGAAGGAGAATGACATCTATAAGAAAGTAAAGGAGCTCTCTAAGAAAAGAGGAAAGGTCAAGCTGTTCCGCTTCTTAGAGGGGCCTCCCACGGCGAACGGCTTCATGCACGTGGGTCACATGAGGGGGAGGACGTACAAGGACGTGATACTTAGGTTCTGGAGGATGATGGGCTACTGGGTGTGGGACCAGGCCGGCTGGGACACCCAAGGGCTTCCGGTGGAGCT
Source organism: Thermoproteota archaeon (assembly GCA_013154085.1). Taxonomy (GTDB): domain Archaea; phylum Thermoproteota; class Thermoprotei_A; order Sulfolobales; family Ignicoccaceae; genus Ignicoccus. Next base: position 7,547 of record JAADDE010000005.1, read on the forward strand.
GGAAGTGGAGAAGAAGCACGGATTCAAGAGCAAGAAGGACATAATAAAATACGGCGTAGAGAAGTTCGTGAAGGAGTGCCAGGAGCTGGTGGACTACTACATATCCCACTGGAGGTCGGACAGCGAGAGGATGGGCCTCTGGCTGGACTACGACATAGCATACGAGACGAGGCACCCGAGGTACTTGGACATGGCATGGACGTACTTGAAGAAGATGTTTGATTCCAACAGGATATACAAAGGCTTGAGAGTGGTTGCCGTCTGTCCTCGCTGTGAGACCGCGCTCTCCTCCCACGAGGTGGCCTTGGGCTACAAGACTGTAAGGGACCCGAGCTTCTACTTCAAGCTCCCCCTTAAGGACGAGGAGAACACCTACTTGATCGCGTGGACGACCACGCCTTGGACGATAATAGCCAACGAGGCCGCCGCGGTTCATCCGGACGAGACCTACGTAAAGATAAAGGTAGACGGCGAGCACTGGATACTCGCGGAGAAGAGGCTCGAGCCCTTTGCAAAGGAGGTGGGCTTGGAGGAATATGAGGTCCTCGAGAAGTTCAAGGGGAGCGACCTCATAGGCAAGGAGTACATCCACCCGCTCCTCGATGAGGTTCCGGCCCACCGGAAGCACCCCAGGCCGCACCACACGGTCGTGGAGGGGAGCATACCCAGGAAGAAGAGAGTGGGCGGGAGGGAAGTGGTTGAGAGAGAGGTCTTCGTAAGCATGGACAGCGGCACCGGAATAGTTCACATGGCCCCCGCGCACGGCTCCGAGGACTTCGAGGCCTGCAGAGCCGTCGGCATAGAGGTCTTCAAGCCCATAAGGAAGGACGGCCACTTCACCGAGGAGGCCGGGAAGTACGCGGGCATGTGGTTCAAGGACGCCGAAAAGCAAGTCATCAAAGACCTCAAGGAGAAGGGCCTAGCAGTGCACGTCGGGACGATAGAGCACGAGTACCCCCACTGCTGGAGGTGCGACACGCCGCTCATGTACTACGCCGACGATCAGTGGTTCATAAGGGTCGAGGACTTGAGGGAAGAGCTTGTAAACGAAAACGATAAGGTAACGTGGTACCCCAAGTGGGCCTACGACAGGATGAAGGACTGGCTCCAGAACGCCAAGGACTGGACGATAAGTAGGGAGAGGTTCTGGGGAACCCCTCTGCCCATATGGACGTGCCCCGAGTGCGGCTACCAGACAGCTGTGGGCAGCTTGGAGGAGCTGAGGAAGAAAGCCGAGAACCCAGAGAAGGTCGTGGACCACCACAGGCCGTGGGTCGACGAGGTCACCATCAAGTGCCCCAAGTGCGGGGCATCAATGAAGAGGGAGCCCTTCGTAGTGGACGTTTGGCTGGACTCGGGGATAGCCCACACAGCCTCCCTCCACCAAATAAACATGGACGACTACTGGAACCTCTTCTACCCCTACGACTGGATAACTGAGGCCTTGGACCAAACGAGGGGATGGTTCTACACCCTCTTGACCACTGGCGTTACTTGGCACGGGAGGGCCCCCTACAAGCAAGTGCTCACCCAAGGCCACATTCTCGACAAGCACGGGAGGAAGATGAGCAAAAGCAAGGGCAATGTTGTATGGGCCAAGGACGTCTTCAAGACATACGGAGCAGATCCGGTGAGGTTCTTCTTCGCCGCCAAGAGCGCCCCGTGGGACTCCGTGAGGTTCGATCCGGAAGACATCAAGCTCTTCAAGAGAACTCTCGACGTGTTCTGGAACTCCGTCAAGTTCGCGAAAAGCTACATGGAGCTGGACAAGTGGAGCTTGGAGAAGCTGGAGGAGGGCTTCAAGCACCTAGAGCCCGAGGACAGCTGGGCCCTCCAGAAGCTCAACGAGTACAGCGAGAAGATAGCTGAAGCTTTGAAGAGGTCAGCAATACACCACGCGGCGCAGGCCCTCCAAGAGTTCATAGTGGAGATAATAAGCCACAAGTACATCACGCTGGTGAGGCCCAGGGTTTGGGAGGAGGAAGAGACGCCCAGCAAGCTCGCCGCCTACAGCACGCTGTTCACTCTGCTAGACGCGGCGATAAGGATGAGCGCTCCCTTCACGCCTTTCCTATCTGAGTACCTCTACCAGCGCTTCGAGAGGCCCTTGGGCGCCGAGGAGGAGAGCGTGCACATGCTGCTCTGGCCGGAGAAGAACAGCCTCTACGACCCCGAGGAGGCCAAGGCAGTTGAGGAGCTGCTGGAAGCGGCCGAGAGGATCCTCGCTCTAAGGACCGAGAGGGGAGTGAAGAGAAGGTGGCCCCTGCCGGAGGCCTTTATAGTCATCAAGAGTAGAGATGAGGTAGCGGAAGTCGTGAAGAAGGTTGTAGTCGTGGAGGGCGAGAGGAGGGAGGTGGAGGAGAAGGCGTACAAGCCTGTGCTCAGCGAAGCTACAGTTAGAAAAGCTGCCAGAGTGCTGAGCGTCTACGCGAACGTCCTGGAGGTCAAAGTAGGCTCGCCGCCGGAGGAGGGAGAGTACGACTTAATCGAGACAGAGAGCTTGAAAGTGTATGTAAAGGTGAAGCTCGACGAAAGGACCAAGGCCTTAGGTCTTGCAAGAGAAATAATAAGGAGGGTGCAGACGATGAGAAAGGAAATGGACCTCCCGCTGGACTACGTGCTGAAAGAGGTATCCATCCATACAGACTCGGAAGACATTAAGAGAGCCGTCGAGCTGTACAGGGACTACATAGCGAGGGAGGTGAGGGCGGAGAAAGTGGTTCTGAGCGAGGGCTCTCCCGGCGGGAGAGAATGGAAGGTGGAGGGGAAGCCGGTGGTCATTGCTCTGAAGAAGTAACTGAGTCAAGCCCTTCCCTCTAAACCCTTATTTCCTTGGATCTGCCGGTGTAGATGGGAACCGTGTCCCTCTCCGACCGCCTAGCCAAGGAAATTGCGGAGGGGAAGGCAACTGCTCTCATGAAGGCGATAGCGGCAGAGATCGCCTCCGACCCCAATCTGAGGGCCCTGCTGGTCCAAGCGGTTCTGAGGGAAGTTGCGACC
>JAADDE010000040.1 GCA_013154085.1 Thermoproteota archaeon
GAAGGTCTGGGGAGCCGCTGCTTTAGCAATCAAGGCCCACGCTTTGGCAAAAGGGAAGAGGTTAGCATCTCACGGAGAGCTGTGGGAGTACGAGAGGAAGCTGGAAAAGACCTTCGGGGATTGGGTGAGCGATTCTTGGGCCCAAGCGACCTCAATGCACGTCTGCTTCTATGAAGGCTGGTGTAGCGAGGAGGATGTGAAGAAGGCTCTGGAGAGAGTGAAGGAGCTGGTTGAGGCAGTTGAGGATGACCTAAGCAAGGGCTGAGTTTAAGTTGGCCTTCAAGAGCACAAACCGGTTCGGATAGACCAAATCCGTCTTCCTGTAGAGGTTATCGTAATTCAAGTGACTAAACCTTCAGCTCGCCCATCCTTCCTTGAACGAACCGCATTATTACTTCAGAACGCTCTCCCAGCTCTGCGCTCTTCTTTGGGAAATTCGCGTGCTGCTCTTTACTGAGCTTTGAGGGCTCCAAACCATCGAAGCCGGATATCTTGACCGGAGCCATCTCGTTCAAGGCTTCTCTGCCCATGATATGGCCACGGGGCGGCCCTCTTGACGCCCAGCAGTAGCGCGAACCTTTCTCGCCAGTTCCCCAAGAGCCCGAGACGTGGGCCCGCTTTCAAGGGCGGAACCCTTCTTCTCACGCCCGGGAACGCTCAAGGCTCTTGCATCGGGTCCGTATCCCGTTGCCCTCGGCAGCCTCGGGCGCCCTTTAGGGGGCTCAAGCTTATGTGCCTAGACGCGGGCCGGGCACCAGCCTAGGAGGCTCCGGAGCCCCCGCTCAGCACATTTGCCCTTCGGGGGAGCCGCGTTCGGTAAAGGTGGAGCCGCCGCCGGGATTTGAACCCGGGACCTCCGCCTTACCAGGGCGGCGCTCTGCCGGCTGAGCTACGGCGGCGGGACCCGTCCATGGGTGTCCTATGGAATTTAAAAAGTCAGCGCCTCACTCCCCCTCCTTTAGGGCCTCCACGGCCTCCATCCTGTACGCGGCTGCGGCCGGGAGGGCCGCGCCGACGCCCATGAGCACGTACGTGACAGCGACAGCAGTCAGCAGGGAAGAGAAGGAAGGCTCCAGCGCCTCCGCCATCATGGCAAGCCGGGCCCCTCCGGAGGAGAGGTGGCCCCGGGCCAAGTCCAAGAGGAACAGGGAAGCCGGCACGCCCAGCGCCAGGGCGGCGGTGGAGTAGATTGCGGACTGAAGCAAGTAGGACAAGGCTATCTGCCTCGAGGTAAAGCCGAAGGCCTTCAGAAGGCCCACCTCCCAAGCCCTTCCCTTCACGTCGACGTAGGACAGCACCGCCACGAAGGTGGCGACGATCAGCAACGTGAGCGAGCCGACGAACAGCGAGAGCGCCTTGGTCGCTATCATCACGACCTGCCCAAACCTCATAAGCGACCTCTGGGAGATCACGTAAGCTTGGCCCCCGGTGGCCTCGTACACCGCTTCTATCACCGCGTCCAGTTTGTCCGGCGGCACCTCCAGCGCCAAGGCGTTGGGCTCAGCCCCCAGCTCGGAGATAGGGGCAATGGCCAGCTTGCTCTTGCTCAACACCTCCTCCAGCGCCGGCGCCCTTATCACCCCGGTCACGTTGATCTCCAACGGCTCCGCGAAGGGGAGCTCCAGGCGGCACCTCCTCCCGTAGAGCTCCTCTACCGGCTCCGCCACCGCGAGGCCTTCGACGCTTCCCCTCAGCACCTCTACGTCTATCAGTCCCTCCAGCTCCTCGAAGCTCGGATACCCTATTATCAGCACGTAGTAGTACCTTCCGGTGCAGTTGAGGTACGCGTCGGTTATGAGGAACTCCACCACCTTCTCCACGTGCGGCAGCTGGAGCGCTTGGGAGGGGCTCAGCGGGAGGACCGGCCCGACCACCAAGATCACGTTGGGCTTCACCGCGTTTAGGTACTTCTCCAAGATTCTGTAGGTCGCGTCAGAGAGGCTGAGGAGCGTGACCAGCACGCTCACCGCGACGCCGGCGGCGAGCGCTATGAGGAGCGCCCGGGCGGGCCTCCTCAGCACATCAGCCCTTACCAGCCATAAAGCCCCCAACATCCCTAAGGAGCGCCCCGGCGGCCCTAAAGAGCGCCCGCGGGAGACACGGGAGCAGAAGGAGCAGAGACCCGGGGGTCAGCAGAGCTACCTTCTGCTCCCTCCCGGGGTAGGCCTCCAGGAGCTCGAAGACAGACTTGCACCCTTTGAATAGCATTAGGAAGAACGCGGCCACCACCAGGTCCGCGCCCTGGAGGAGGGGGTCGCACGTCCTCACCGCCTGCTCTCCGTCTATGAAGGCGATCCCGCTGTCTGTCTTCAAGAAGTTGTCGAACTTCGCGTCGCCGAGGGCCCAGCACCTCCCGTGGGCCAGCGACAGGGCTTCCGCGATCTCCCGAGGCTCGGGCCCCACGGGCCCGCCCTCCAAGTACTCCCTAACTATCCTGTCCCCTCCAAAGGAGATGAGCTCCGGCGTGGGAAGCTCTGACGCGAGGAAAACCGCCTCCCTCGCGGCCCTCTCCCTCGGGGAGAGGGAGTAGGGGTAGAAGGGGAGCAGGAGCTTCGCCGGGAGCCACTTCAGCCCCCTCCAGCCAGAGTACTCCTTCACGACCACCCTCCCGGCGAGCCTCGACTGATATAGGGCAGAGAGGATCTTCTCGAAAAACATTTTTACATCAAGTTGGTCGGCGTGGGGAGCGTGGGGAAGAAGTAGAGGAACAGCAGCATTGCTGCCAGTATCCACAGCAAGAACTCCAAGCTGAGGTTCCCTACCTCCGCTTCCTCCTCCGGCGGCCTCGCGACTGCAGCTATCGCCTTCGCGTAGCCGTAGCCGGTGGCGGCGGTGAAGACCACGGCGGCTAGGGCCACTGCGAGCACGAAGGCGTACGGTATCTGGGCGCTGGCCAGGAGGCTGAAGAGGGCGAAGAGCTTCGCGTTGAAGCCGGCTGTAGGAGGCACGCCGAGGAGCGATATCATCGCTATGGCGAAGGCCAGCGCAGTCAAGGGCCTCTTGTAGAGGGCGCTGAGCCCCCTAATGGAGACGTCCTCCTCCCCCTTTATGAGGAGCACGCTGGAGAAGGCTATGGTGTTGGCTATTGAGTAGGCCAGCGCGTAGTAGGCCAGTATGGCAGCGGCCGCGGGCCCCGGAGAGGCTATGGCCAGCAGGGCGAAGCCCGCGTGGGCTATGCTGGAGAAGGCCAAGAGCCTCTTCGCCCTGTCGCTCAGCGCCATGCCGCCGGCCCCCACGCCGACCGATATGGCGGCGAGCGCCAGCACCGGCACCAGCACTTGCCAGTAGCCCACGCTGAAGGCCGCCTTTAGGGGACCGCTGGCCAAGATCCCCAGCGCTAGGAACGCTGCGGCCTTGACGGCGTTGGAGAGGTACAGCGCGGCGCTGGTGCTGCTCAGCGAGTAGACGTCGACGGCCCAAGCGTGCATGGGCGTCACCGCTATCTTTATCATTATTGAGGCCAAGATCAAGCTCAGGCCCACTATTGCCGTCGGGGTCTGCGTGAACTCGACCAGGCTGAAGCCGTTGGTGCCCGCGAAGTAGAACGCCAGGCCGGAGAAGAGGAGGACCGCTGCGAACACGCTGAATATTAAGTAGGTCGTGAGGGTCCTCACCTTCTCCTTCGTCGCCGGGTAGAAGGCCACCGCCGCGGCTGCCAGCGACATGGCCTCGAGGGACATTGCCAGAGTCGCCAAGTTCCTCGAGGCGACCACGAAGTAGCCGGCAACGGTCACGAGCGTTGTGAGGAGCACGAAGTGCCTCTGCGGGTTCTTGTGGAACAGCAGCGTTACCACGGCCGGGACCGCTATGGCTATCATCCCTATCGCGGTGTACGCGTCGCCCACCAAGCTGCCCACGGAGCCACCGGCGAAGTAGATGCTCAGCACCAGTAGCAGGGCCGACAAGTACCTAGAGGCTTGGACCGGGAGGAGGAGCGCTTGGAGTATGGCCAGCAGGTTCAGCAAGAGTGAGCCGATCACTTCTCCTCACCCCCCTCCTTGAGCACGATCACGTCCATATCGCCGTACATCTCGTTGAAGAGAGTCGCGAGCGCTATCAAAAGCGCTCCCTCAATCCCCACAGCCACCAGCGCCAGCAAGCCCAAGACCTCTCCAGAAGCCTGCCACTTGGCCGCCGCCGCGGCGCCGAGCATGGTGACGGTCGCGGCTCCCACTATCTCCAGCGCCAGCATTATCCTCACTAAGTTCCTCCTCGCCGCTATCCCGTACAGCCCCACCACGAGCAAGGGAATGGTTGCCCAGAGGGCTCCTCCTAGCTCGCTCATGCTCTCACCTCCCTCAAGAACACATATCTAATTATGTACGCGGAAGCTATCAGGGCTACGAGCAAGAGCAAGCTCAGGGCGACCGTCAGCCCTATGTCCCTGAAGAGGACGTCAGCTATCGCCCCCGTGTCGGAGGAGTAAACCGTCAGCACCCCGGGGGTGTTGAGCGTGAGGAAGCCTATGCTTATTCCGAGAATCCCCAAAGCTAAGGCGGCTATCTTCCCGGCGTGAGGGGCCCGGAGCACCTCCTTCCTCTTCTTGGTAGTTATCGCCGCGTAGAGCGCCAGCACCGCCACGGCGCCGGCGCCGAGGAGCACTTGCATCGCCCCCACGAACCAAGCGCCTATCGCCAGCAGCGCGAAGCCTGTCAGAAGGAACACCATGACGAGGGAGGCCGCTGCCCTAACTATGTCCGGGTCCCAGAGGACTGCGGCGGCAAACATGGTTGCCGCTCCCATCAGCAGTATGAATACCTCTATCACTTCTTAGCCCCCGCGCTAGCTTTCTCCTCTAGAGCTTTTTTGATCTGCTCTGCCCTTTCTTTCACCAAGTGCTCGACGCGGTCGTAGTCTATCGCGTCGTACTCCCAGCCCTTCTCTCTAGCGAGCTGGGTGAAGGCGGCCCACTCCCAAGGCTGCCAGACGATCCTCTTCTTCTCGCTCACTATGCTGACCACCTTGCTGTGGCTGAGGGCGCCGGAGACGGGCGGGCAGGCCTCGACGCAGAGGCCGCAGAACATGCAGTGCGTAGGTTCGAAGGATATGTAGATCCCGGGCTTGTTCCTCTCCGTCTTGGGCCCGGGAGTGCGGTAGAGGCACTTGTTGGGGCACGCGAGCACGCAGGCGCCGCAGCCGATGCACTTCTCTATGTCATACACCAGCACTCCCCTGAAGTTCTCGGGGAGCTCGTTCTTCTCAAAGGGGTAGAGGGTGGTGGGCCTCGAGTGGAGCAAGTACTCCGCGACGGCCCTCATGGACTTCAGCACGCCGAGTGCGTTGGTCCTCCTCCCCCACCTCTGCCTTACCTCAACGAACTTGCCCTCCACGGCGACCACCTCACACTAGCCAGGCTACGCGCATGAAGAGGGAGACGAAAAGTGCTATTATCGAAAGGGTAAGGATCTTGGTCCAGCCCACTTCGAGTATCTGATCCACCCTCGGGCGCGCCAGGGCGGCCCTTATCCAGACGAAGAGGAGGAACACCGCGACCATCTTTACTGTGAACCAGAGCGCGGCGGTGAGGCCCGCGGGGAGCCCCGGTATCGCCGGGCCCAGCCAGCCTCCGAGCAGGAACAGCGTTATGAGGGCGGCCGCGTAGAGGGCCTTCGTGTAGAGGTAGAGGCCGTAGAGGAGGATGAACTCTCCGGCCCCGTACTCCACGTTCCAGCCGTGGACTATTTCCTGCTCCGCCTCCGGGTGGTCGAAGGGCGGCCTCTCGCTCTCCGCTATCACGGTCACGAGCAAGACCAGAGCCGCTATCGGGTTTAGGAGGAGGAGCCACACGCTCTTCTGGAAGTCCACCACTTGGTAGAAGCTCAGCCCTCCGAGGGCGGCGACGGACGCTATCGCTATTAGGAAGGGGACTTCGTAGGTCACCAGAAGCAGAACCGTCCTGAAGGCGCCCAGCGCGCCGTACTTGTTAGCCTGGTTCCACGAGAGCATGTACATGAGGGGCATGGTTACTGCCACCACAGCCACATAGCCCAAGAGCCCCACGCCGGGCGCCACTTGATCGATGAACTTCGACACGGCGTACTTCGTTAAGCTGATGTCAACGCCAAAGAGCTGCAGCAGTCCCTCGAGCCCGGCGAGGGCGACGTAGTCGAACGGGATCAGCACGAGCGGGATGGAGATCATTGAGATTAGTATTAAGGGGAGGCCGTAGTAGAACCACTTGTTGGTCCTCCGCGGGGCGAAGAGCTCCTTCGACAAGTACTTGAGGAAGTCCGCTATGAGCTGCAGCAGGCCGGCGTAGCCCACGTGGGTGGGACCGAACCTCTGCATCACCTTGCCCCACACCTTCCTCTCCAAGTAGATTGTCACCAAGTCCAGCGTGCCCGAATAAGCGAACGCGAGCGCCACGGATAGCAATGACATCAGTATGAGCATCAGCGCCCCGTCCATGAGGTCCGACCCGTAGGTCTCCGGGGCGGAGAGCATTAATCTCTGTTTGGCGCCCGACCCGACAGATAATAGCGGCCGGCCCTTCTGGCTGGGGCGGAGGTAGCCTTGAACAAGAACGCGGCTTTCCACTTGGCTATGGTGCTGCTCGGCCTCTCGATGCTCGCGTACCCGGTGCTGACGTACAAGCCATTGAGCGGCTACTGGGCCTTCGCGCCGGCCGTGGTAGGCAAGAACGCCGGCGCCCTCTCCAACTTGAGCGCTGTGGTGCTCCCGGGCTACGGGAAGGTGTACGTCGGAGGAGCGCTCCTCGGGATGGACTTCCAAGGATCCATGGGCGGCGCGGCGCTGGCCGCGGCGATAATTGCCGGCAAGCCGTTCGTTAAGTTCGACTACTTGTACTACTTGGACGACATAGCGTACAACGTGACCCTCAGGGCAGCCGGGCCCAGCGGGAGCGCGCTGGCCTCCACGCTAACGCTGCTCCAGCTCCTCGGCCTCAAGAGCACCGCCCACCCGGCAATGACCGGCATGATAGGCCTCGGCGGCGAGGTGCTGATGGTCGGGGGAGTGGAGGTCAAGGGCAAGGCTGTGAGGGCCTACGGCATAGACACCTTCTTGGTGCCCGTGGGAGAAGCGGTCCCGATACCGGGACTCAAGGTCGTGAGCGTGGAGAGCATAATCGACGCGGCACAGTACTTCACCAGCCAGAACGTCACGGCCGCCCTGGGGAGCGTCTGCAAGCCCCCGGCCGAGCTGAGGAAGCTCGACGTCTTCAAGGACCACTACGAAAAGCTGTACAGCCTGACTGCCGAGCTCATCAAAAAGTTCAACATAACTGATCCGAAGATAGAGAGGAACCTGAGGCTCGCACAGCAGGCCGCGGAGGAGGGCAACTACTACGCCGCCGCGAGCTACGCCTTCACGGCCCTCATAGACGCGTACACGATATACTACAAGCGCATGCTTAATGTCACCGCAATAGAGGAGGCCAAGAATGTGGTGCTCGAGACGGTCAACGAGCTTAGGCGCTACCAGAACATAGTCCCCGAGGGGTGCGGGGCCAACTACTGGAGCGCCGAGGCGTGCGCGGCCGTGTACAGCAGGGAGTACAGGCTGAGCACGATGCTAGACTTCCTCGAGGGCCACATAAACATAACGACGCCCCAGAACCTGCCCACCGTGGCCGCTACCTTGGCGAGGGCGAAGGCTAGGGCGATAAGCATAGAGCTGTGGGCCTCCGCCGTGGAGCGCTTGGCACAGCTCCCCTACGCCCCCAAGATAAGGAACTTGGAGCTCCTCGCTAGGGAGGCCTACTTCGCCGGCCTCGCCTCCGCCAAGTACGCGCTGAGCCTCGTGCCGCCGGACAACAGGCTCGTTATCCAGATAGAGGGCGCGGTGGACGGCATGGCAAGTGCTATGTACAACGGCAACTACTTCAAGGTGCTGGGCCTGTCGTCCTTCACCTTCGAGACCTCGGCAAACGCCTTGGGAAGCATTCAAAACAGCACTGTGGTGGCCAGACAAGTGATGCCGCTGGTGGTCGGGAGGAGCTACTGCAAGACCCCGTCCTTCATAGCCTACAACTACTCCCAGTACGTGGACAGCCTGCTGAGGACCGACCCGATAGCGGCGGAGTTCTTGGCCTACACCGCACTCTACTACGCGCACTTGGCAGAGGTCAACGCTTTTAGGTGAGACCTTGGACCCGCTCTCGCACCTAGCCGTCGCTCTTTTCTTCTCCTCCAAGTGGACCTTCGTGCTCGGGGCGCTGTTGCCCGACGCGGACGCCTTGGGCAACTTCCTCGGAATCCCATTCCACAGAGGCCTTCTGCACGCCCCGGCCCTCTGGCTGCTCCTCTACCCGGTCAGGAGGCTGAGGCCGCTGGCGCTGGGAGCCCTCCTCCACGTCCTCCTCGACGCGCCCTTCGGCCCCGTGCCGCTCTACCCCCTGCCGCTCAGCGCCGGCGGCGAGGTCTTCGTGTACTTGAACGGCACCGAGCTTGAGTGGGGCGTTAGGACCTTCCTCTCCGGCGGCTACGGCGGCGAGGCCGTGGGGCACGTCGTAAATGCCTACGGCGTGTCGCTGCTGGCGGCCGCGCTGGCCTTCAGATCTCTACGAGGAACTTCCCGAGCATGATGCTCACTATCAGGAAGCCTATGGGGGAGAAGATGAACGGGGCTCCCGGGGCCCCCTTCAGTGCGTCCACCGCTTGGGGCGCGGTGGAGAAGAGGTAGGGCGCGGAGAGGGCCGCGAGCGCGACGGAGGCCAGCAGGGTGCCCACGTCTGTATAGATAATCATGAATGATACCAGAGCCCCCAAGGAGGCCATGTAGAGGCTGAGGCTGATTAGGTAGAGCGCGTAGCCCGGCGTGAGGAAGAGCTGGGAGGAGAAGAAGGCTACCAAGAGATTGAAGGCAAAGTTTGAGGGGACTAGGAAAATGAACAGCACGATTATCTTTGCAAGCACCGTGAGCTCCGGGGGAACAGGGGCGAGCTTCAGGGCGTAAATCGTGCCCCTCTCGGCCTCCCTAAGTATCAGCACGAAGCCCAAGAGCGTGGTCACGAGCAAGCTTGCCGCCTGCTGGCCCAGAACTACCAAGTAGGGCGCGTCTTGGGGGAGCACCGAGCCCGGGCCGGATATCATGTACGCGGTTGGGAGCGCCAGCGAGGCGACTAGGGAGAACAGCGCGATTATTTCGTGCTTCCTCCTCATCTCTTCCTTTATATCCTTCTGCACGAGAGCGAGCATCAAAGGCCTTGGCCCGCGCGGAAAAATGGCTAAGGGGATTTAGGAGTTAACCGCGGGCTGCTGGTAGGCGCTGTGGCAGCCCTTCAAGATGTCCTGCACATGAAGCACCCTCCCGTCCCAGTAGCCCTTCACGACCATCTCGCCGTTGGTTATGATAACTTGGCTCAGAGGTCCGTACTTCTTCTCTATGTAGCTGACCGGAACCTTGGCGGTCACTTGGTCGCCCCTCTTGCCGGCCAGCTCTATTATCAAGTACTCCCTATCTTGGGTGACCCACCACCTCACCACGTCTCCCCTGACCAAGTAAACGCCGGGCTTCATCTTCACCAAGTCGGACACGTCGGTATAGCTGCTCGATGTCGTGGCGTAGTAGCCCACGAGCGCGAACACCACGAACAAGCCCACGGACATTAAGAGGTATCGGAAGTTCGGGGAGTTCTTCAAGGCGTGCCCCTTGAGGGGTCCCCGAGGCCCGGAAAATAAGTTTTAGAACCTCTGCCCTTCCGGCAGCCGCTCCAGCACCTCCCTCACGCCCAACAGCGTCAGCACGGCCGAGGCGCCGGCCGAGAACTGGGCCGCTAGGAGGAGCGCCAAGCGGCCCTCGGGGTAGAGCGCCGCGGCTAGGGACAGCGCTACCGTTGCCGCGGCCAGCGCCACCCCGAGCCTTACGGGCTTCCCTCCCTCCAGCTCCCCCAGAGCCCAAAGCCCTCTGAAGTACTCCAGCGTGCCGTAGAGGATTACGGCAAAGGCTATCAGCGCAAGCGGTTGAAAGAGGAGAGATAGGGAGGCCATCAGAGTTCCCGCGAAGACGAGCAGCACGCCCCTCTTCCCGGGGCGGTACTTTTCGCTGACCTCGCTCAGCCGCTTGAAGCCGGTGTAGATGAAGTATGTAGCAATGCCGGCCAAGACGAGTGCCGCGACGCCCGCGTAGGGGAGGAAGGAGAGCACGGCAGACGCCAGCGCCAGCGCGTAGCCCCGGTAGAGCCTCTCGAGGCCTTCCCTCACAGCTCGGGCCCTTTCCGCAGCGGAAGCCGGGAGGTTATGTCTGAAGGGCGTCCTTAACGGCAGAGCAGAGC
>JAADDE010000003.1 GCA_013154085.1 Thermoproteota archaeon
GAGGCGTGGTTTATTGGTATGACAACGCGCGATCGCAGCCGGGAACTCCCATCTCTTCATCAGAGTATTGGTACCACCTCTTGATTGGCGGGCAAACTGATTTTGCTCAGCCGGGCTCCGAGGAGATGAGGACTATGAGGCACGCGTCAAGAACTTCAAGAGACGTCAACGCGAAGCTCGGTAATGTAACCTTCGAGCAACGGCTTGAATGTCTTCCAGCCTTCTTCTAAGCGACACTCACTTCCTGCCACCCAAAGGTACTCGTTGCTAGTGAAGCGGATAGGCTTTTCGGGCAAGCCTAGGCTTCCGCTTGAAACATGCGAAATGGAGGATTTTGGGTAAGACAAGGTGGCTTCTTCATGTTTTATAAGCTTAAGGATTAGCTATGATTACAAGGAGACCAAAAACGAAGGGAACATTAACATCAGAATGCGTCTTTGGTCGCTTCTCATCCAGCACTCCGAAGAAAAGTAAGAGGGGGCCTCAATGGCTCTATCTCCCACGAATCGACGTTAAACTGATCATAAGAAGAGGTAAGGATGAGATACAGCTCCAAGAGAGTATGGTCGTTGATACAGGAGCTACCGGAACCACATTCTCACGTGCAACTTTCTTGAAACTCGCTAAATTAATCAAAAAAGACGTAAACATAGAAGAACTGAACAAAATGACAAACCTTGGAACATGGTTTGAAATAAAGAGAGTCAACATCCATGGCATTGGTGGTACATTCTCGACTGAAAGGCTAGTACCACATAAGGGAACACGGATACTTATCGACTTAGGACTGAAAAGAAAGCGCACCCTCAACTTCATTCAGATCCAACCTTCCCCAGAGGCACCATCTCTGCTGGGTTGGGACATCTTGAAAGAACTCCGTTTGGAACTCGATTACCCAGAGCTTGTGAAGCTGTGCGAAAAAGAGAAGAGATGAGTGGCTAGTACAAAAGCACTTGTACGTTGCGCGGCGGAATGTAGTCTATTACTGCCCTGTCCAGCAAGTCCATCTCTGTTACCTTCTCAATTACTTCCTCCAGCGTATCGCCGACAGCAACTATCTCGTCATCCGGAGGCAGGAAGGCAACGTACTTGCCCTCCAGCCCCTCTTGATATATGAAGGCCACGAACTGTGCACCCCTTATCTGGTAGCTAATGGGAGTTCATAAATTTCTGTGAGTTGTATCAAAGCCCCCGCCCAAAAGTCCTCAGAAGCCATGCGTGAGCGCACAAGAATTCCCTCAACGCCGGTAGCTTACTCCATCCTAACCATTACAGCGTTGTCTCCCTCAACCAGCTCATGAATCTTCTTCATAGTTTTCGAGAGCTTGGGGTTGTGGGCCTCCTTCAGCTTTGCGGTAGAGCCTATAATTACCATGAACTTGTAGTGCCTGCTCAGCTGGACGTTGAGGACTGGCGGTTCGTTGAAGTACATAGTGTCGACCCCGTCCGAGCCCCAGAGGAAGCCCCTGCCGGACGTGCTGTACTCCTTGCCCAATACGGCAACCACAGCGTCGGCCTCGCCGCCTATGACCGCTTGAACGGTCGAGGAGCGGGGCGGGGGCAAGCTCGGATACCTCCTCCGGAAGTTGAACGACACGTTCGTAACCACGTCGCTGTACGGCGCTATTACCATAGTCTGAGGAACGTAGTAGCTACCCTTCATAGCTTCGTATGCAAACGCTTGGAGGACCAGCGAGGCGTAGAGGCCCAGCTCGGTCCTCCAGGGGTCGTATGTGGAGATGGACTTATAGGCCTTGAACGGCCTCGTCTCTATTACTGTCAACGGCACTTCCGAGGACACTGCAGAGTAGATGGCGTCGAAGACTCTCTGGGCCTCTGACGGCGCCTTGTGAAAGAGCGACTGCACTCTGCTTCTGGCGTCCTCGAAGAGGTTCCTGAGCTCGCGCATCCTCTGGCGCGCGAGGCTGTGGGCCCAGAGCTTGCCGTCGTAGAAGCCGTAGCTTATGGGCTGCTCGCTGGGCCCCGGGAGGCGGTAGGTCACGTCGAGCATGACGAAGTTGTCCTTATCTATGCTGTTGAGCTCGAGCAAGCGCTTGACCCTTTCCATCAGCAAGCTGACCCTCTGCTCCCTGAACGCTTGTGGCACGGTTATCGCTTGCTCGGGATCTCCCAGAACCACCAGCGACGAGATGTAGTCGTCGTGCCGCATCACGTGGTCTGCTATGCTTATGAAGGCCCTATAAAACGGACTCTTGCTGGACTCGTCAACAATTAGGTGCACTCTGTCGGGCTTCGAGAGGAACCTCCCGCTGACCCTCTGGTACTCCGTTGCAAAGACTATTCTCACCCTGTTAGGGTCGACGCCTTCGTGTACCACGGTTTTCAGCACTTCTGCGCTGGGCACCTCGTCCCTGTCCGCTATCCCCTCCTCCACCGCCCTTTCCAGTATCTCCCCGCACCCGTGCACGCCTATCCTGTACCCGTAGACGCGCACCCTGTCAATCACGTCCCGCACTCCGAGGCCCTTCGCGAGCAGGGCGGCGCTCACGCGCTCGAAGGCCTGAGCAACCAAGTGGTTGGTGGGCGCCACGTATATTATCAGCTCGTTGTTCATAGTATCAATCATGTCGGCCAAGTGCTTGTATGCGAAGTACTCGACGACGCTGGTCTTCCCGGTTCCCGGAGGACCCTGCACGCCCCCTAGAGGGGCCTTCCCGGTCCCATTGATGCTGCCCAGCAGTATTTCCACGGCCTTCTGCTGGCTGGAGTTCAGCACCAGCGCGCGCTTGCCCTCTTGAACCGCCCGGGCCAGCCTCAGCGCCTCAACTATAGACTCGCACACGTTGTAGCGGCCCAACCTCTCACCCGAGCTTCACTCCAGCGAATAGGAGCGCCATGAGGTCCTTCTCCTCGAGCTCCTCCTTCTCGAGCGCCCTCGCCCCCCTCTTAACGGTGCTCATCTCGGCGGCGGTTATGCCCAGCAACTCGAGCTGTGTGAGCTCCACGTTGGCTTCCAGAGCCACTACGTCTCTGAACGCCTCCGGCGCCTCCTTTTCGTGATCCCTTAAGATGAGGGGATATATCATCGAAAGCTTGTTTGCTGGCGAAACCCTCACCACTACCTTGTCGATTTCTGGGTCGTACTTCACTTCGCTCACGGTGCCGTGGACGTTCAGCCTCAGCAACGGACTGCTTACGTGAGATTCGTTGAAGAACAGCGCTACGGGCTTTCCCTCCCTAACCGTAATCAAGTGTCTTTCTTCGACCTCCCACTTGAGAGGAGGCCTTAGGAGCTCTACCTCGTCTCCGCGGACGCGTGCTTCGTCGAACAAGTCTATCCGGGATCCGTCCTCCAAGACGCGCGTGTCCAAGTGGCCCCTTATCCAGTCCGTGCCGCCGAACCTCTTCGAGAGCTCGTAGAAGAGCTTGAACGGCATGAGGGCGTTTTCCCTGTGCTTGTACACGGCGAAGCGCGCCCTCCACGCTTCTTTCTGAAACGCCTTGAAGTCCGCGTACTCGCGGTCGAGGCCGTGGGAAATGAAGTACAAGCAAGCGTCCTTGACGTTGTCGGGACACATCTTGCACGGCCACTTATCGTTCCTCGGGTTCCCCATGGGGAGGCGTATGACGGACCCAGAGCCGCTCTGCAGGTAGGGCACGCGGCGGAAGACGGGCCTCGGCGCGCCTCCCTTGACCCTCACGGTGCACAGCCTTTCGAGAACGCCGGCGTTGCTCAAGTGGGCCTTTATGTCGGTCACTGAGAGGACCAAGTGCTCCGCAGCTAGGACTATCTTGGCCATGAGCTCGTACAGCTGCTGGCGCTCGCAGCTGCTCCGGCTCTTAACTCCCCTGCAGAAGCGCGGGTGCCGGACCACCACGTTGCCCATGGCCCTCTTGCTGTACGTCGGCCTCACGACCGCTGGTATCACGCGGGCCCCCTCGCCATCTAAGCTCCGCCCTAGGATTGCTTCGACGAACTCCTCGAAGGTCTCTGCCAAGCCGAGCCTCTCGGCCTCGAGCATCGCGTATACGTAGGCCTGCGCCACCTCTGACGGGTACACTTGCGGCGTGGACCCTTCCTTCTTCGCGAAGGACTTCCACTCCACGACCACTGCGGCGCGCTCTTGGGGATCTTCAACCACGACGTCCGGGACCCCCCAGATGTGGAGCTTGTAGCTCATGAGGTGGTTCTCCACCAAGATGCGCGCCCTCCGCAGCGCGGAGAGTCCGTCTCCCACGAGCTCGTCGAACACCTCGACGACGAAGTCGGAGGCGCTCTTCATGAGCTGAGCCGCCGTCTCCACCACCTTCTTCTCGAAGTCGTCGTTTCCCGCGCTGAGTTCCTTTCCCTTGTCGATTATTCCCTCTCCAATCAAGTCCCTCAAAGCCTCGGAGGCGAGGCCCTCGAAGTCCGGGGCCGTGCCGGCGCCGAGCTCCCTCAGCGCCTTGGGGAAGGCGAGTGCCAAGACTAGGTGGGTCGCCTCGCCCTTTCCGGGGAGCACCGAGTGGTAGAACCCCCGGACGCCCATGGTCTCCCCAAGCCTTGCCATGAATATACACTGGGAGGCTCCCGTTGCCACGCTTCTGGCCTTGATCAAGTGGGCGGTTCCCTCCAAGAGCTCTCTGACCGCTTCGGAGCACCCCTCCCTCCCGGTGGCCTGCCTTACAAACTCCTCGACGAGCAATTCGTCCCCGCGGAGACGCCTCTATCTCTGCATTATAAAGACGGAAGTGTTGACTTTACCGTAAAGAGAACCTCATAATAAGTCCTCGCCGCGGCCGGGAAGGGGGTGGATCAGTGGACCCCCTCATAGAGCACTACTTTCCCACGAAAGAGGTCAGCGAGGAGTCCCAGAGGGAGAGAGCAGTAATATCGCCGCCTCCCTTCTACCTTCACTTGTGGTGGGCGCGGAGGCCCCTCATAGCGAGCAGAGCTGTCGCGGCCGCGCTGGCCGTCAACACCGACGGGCCCCCTTCAAAGGACTTCATAGCTGAATTCTTGAGGGCAATTCGCTTAGTCCCCAAGAGGGAGAGGCCGGCCTACAACTACGATCCGGACCGGGAGTGGATCTGGAGGCACAGCGATGTGAGGGAGTCAGCCCTCCTCGACCCCTTTGCGGGAGGGGGGAGCATCCCGTTCGAGGCCCTCCGCTTGGGCTTCAAGAAAGTGGTCGCTGTAGAGTACAATCCCGTTGCGTATGTAATATTGAAAGCAACCTTAGAATATCCATTAAAATACAAGAAGAAGCTGGTAAAGGACGTTGAGAGGTGGGCCAAGTGGCTGGTTGAGAAGGTAGTCGAGGAGGTCAAGGACTTCTTCCCCCCGCACCCCGAGAAGGGGCACCCGACAAATTACATCTGGGTTAGAGTTTACAGGTGCCCCGACGGCAAGCCGGTACCAAGCCTTTCCAACCCGATCCTCTCTAACAGAGACGGAATAGCGCTGAAGTTCGATGGGCACGACGCCTCCGGCAGTCCAATTATTGAGGTAGTAAAAGTGAAGAATACTGAAAAGGCTAAGAAAGAACTTACTACAATAAGGAGGAAGAAGCTCAACTGCCTCACGGCGACGCTGGACTCGAAGGACCTCCAGAGGCAGTACAAAGAAGCTATGAAGAAGTGGGAGGAAGAAGGGCTCTACGGCCGCCACCCGGCGGTATTGGCAGCTGTGAAGTATGAAGATGGAACCTACGGCAAGCCCACAGAGGAGATGTTAAGGGGCTACGAGCTCGCCGAGAAGCGCCTCCAAGAACGCTGGGAGGAGCTGGTTGCAGAAGACCTCATCCCCACGGAGAAGATAGAGGAAGGCGTTGAAGTTGTGCGCATGCACCTCAACGGCATTGATAGGTTCTACAAGCTCTTCAACGCGAGGCAGCTGCTCCTCCACGCTCTCATGGTGAAGTACATTAGAAAGGCGTACCAGGAGATGCTGAAGGAGGGAATGGACGAGGAGTACGCGAAGGCCGTGGTCACGTACTTGGCTTTAGGGCACGGTAAGCTCCTCGACTACAACTCTGTAATAACTACGTGGGATCCACACGATAAAGGATCCATAAGGGATACCTTCTCCCGTCACAGCTACTCCTTCGGCGACGACTTCGCCGAAGGAAATCCTCTTAGTAGCTCAAGTCTTCGGTGGGTCTTCTTCAGCAACACCGGGGTGGTGAAGGCCCTAGAGAGGATAGTCAGCTTGCTCGCCAACACGAGGTCTGAGGTAGAAATAATCCTTGGGGACGCCGCGGAGCCGGCCACCTACGCCGGCTTGGACGGCGTCCAGTACGTCGTTGCAGATCCCCCCTACTACAACAACGTGCAGTACGCGGAGCTGAGCGACTTCTTCTACGTCTGGATGAAGAGGTCCATAGGCGAGCTGTACCCAGAGGCGTTCGCGTGGGAGACCGTGCCCAAGGACGCAGAGATGGTCGTGAACAAGGTCCGCGGGAGGGACAGCAAATGGTTCGAGGAGAGGTTAAGGCAGACCTTGGAGCTGGCTCAAGACTTGGGCGCCGGGAGGCTGGCTATAATGTACGCCCACCGGAGCAGCGAGGGCCTCTACGCGCTCTTCAGCGCCCTCATCAAGGGGGGCTGGAAGCCCGTGGGCGTCTGGAGCGTCGCCTCGGAGCAGCCGAAAAGCATACACATAGCCGGAAAGGCCGCGGTCAGAAGCATGCTGATCATAGGCGCTGTGCCGAGGGAGAGCTCCAGAACGTGCTTCTGGGATGCGTCCTTCACCAGCAAGATGGAGAGAGAGGTGAAGGAGACCGTAGTCAGAGCCCTCAAGCTCGGCTTGAGTTTGGTGGACGCAGTCATGGCCGGCATAGGCGCGGCCTTCCGGGTCGCCGGGGACTGCGAGAAGCTCAAGCACCCGGACGGCAGAGACGCTGACATTAAAGACATAATAGACTTCGCCAGCAAGGTGTCGACCAAGACGGTCACGGAGGAGGTGCTGAAGGCTCAGCTGGACCCCGCCACTACCATGTACTTCTTGGCCAGAGCCGTCTACGGAGAGCCGGAGTTCGACGAGCTGAGGAGGCTGAGCTACGCGACCGGCTATGACTACGAGAAGTTCATTAACAAATTCACAAAAGGCACGAAGAACAAAAAGGAGAAGAAGGTTTATATAATAAAAAGCTTAGACGAGGTGGCGACCGATAAGGCAGAATCCTTAATAGAGGCCCTTGCCAGAGCCGTGAAGGCGTTCTTGATAGGAGGAATAGACAGAGCGGTCGGCGAGCTGAAGAAGGAAGGATTCGCTCTGGATAGGACCTTGTGCAGGCTGGTGGAGCTCCTCAGAGAGGACAGCGAGGGCGACGAGAGGAAGGCGCTGCAAGGGATCTACGCGGCGTGTATACAGCGCAACGTCCTCGAGGAGAGGGCCTCCCAGCAGAAGCTCACCGACTTCGCCGGGTGATAGCGTTGGAGAGGGCGGGCTGGCGGCCCTTTGAGGAGGTCGCGAGGGGGAAGATCACCGACAGCAGCTTCGCGGTGAACTTGTGGTACGTACACAAGGGCTGCCCCGGAGTAAGGAAGGACTGCGTTGACGAGAGATACCGGGATCCCAAGAAGTTCTTCGACAGAACGTACTTCTCTGAGGGCCTCAGGCAGGTTCTGAGCGACGTGCTGAGGAGACTGGTCTACGGCGGCGACTACAACGCCGTGGTGTTGCTCTACACCACCTTCGGCGGGGGCAAGTCCCACACGCTCCTGTCCCTCTACCACTTGGCCAAGAACTTCAAGAGGTCCGCCGAGAGCCGCAGGCTGAGGAGGTTCCTAGAGGAAATAGGAGTTGACCCGGAGGCCGAGTTCCCCTCGGCAGTTGCCGTGTTCGACGGGGCAGCGGTGGACCCGGTCAGGCTGAGGAGGGTCTACGAAGCGCCCAACGTATGGACCTTCGTGCTCAGAGAGCTTGCAAACGCGAGCGGGGACTCCGAGCTCTTGCGCGAGGTGGAGAGGTACAAGAGCGTCCCTCCCGGGCACGAGACGATGGCGGAGATCTTAGCCCGGATGGAGAGCCGCGGAATAAGGCCGGTCATATTGATGGACGAAATTGCTTTGTACGTGAGGAACCTTGAGGTGAAGGGGGACGAAAGGGCGTATAGGGAGATCCAAGGACTGAGGACGTTCCTCCACAGCCTCGCGGTCGCGGTGGCCAGCTCCAAGTACGCAGTTCTGGCGGTCGCGACGCCTCAGCAGTACGAGGAGATCTCGCAGAACATACTGTCAATATTTTCCGACGTGAAGAGGGTCGCGATGCCTTCAAACGTTGTGGGGCACAAGGACGCCTCAGAGGTGCTCAAGGCCGCACTGCTGGAGCACGTGAGTAGCGACGCTGCCTCGCTGGTCTCCGAGGAGTACATGAATATGTACAAGGAGGAGAAGGATAAGTTCCCCGTGAGCGTGGTGATAAGCGACTTCCGAAAGCGGTTGGCGGACAGCTATCCCTTCCACCCCTTCTTGGTGGATGTCCTCTACGACGAGCTGAGCACGGTGCACGGCTTCCAGGGGACGCGCGACGTGCTGAGGATAACCGCGTGGTCGTTGTACTGGAGGTACAGGAGCGGGGACCTCTACGACTTCTTGTTGCTGGGCGACTTGGACGCCACGAAGCAACAGATACTCAACGAGATGCTGACCAGAAACGAGTACTTGAAGAACTTGAGAAACGCAATATCTTCGGACATAAGCGTCTTGGAGGAGATGGACGAGATCTTCGCCCAGAAGGGCTTGCCCCGCGTGGCCTCTTCGGTCTACTCAGCGGTCTTGGTGAGGAGCGCGGCGAACAAGGCCTCGAGGTCCGAGGAGGTGCTCTTAGGAACGGCGTCGCCCCTGCGCGGCGTCACTACACACTTGGTGCTCCAGACGCTCGAGGACTTGCCCGAGAGGACGGCCCACTTCCACAAAATCATAAGGGGCGACGAGGTTCTGTACATGGTAAAGGCAAATGCAAACGTGCACATGCTGGTTCGCCGGCTCGCCGCGGAGACCTTGGCCAAGGACCGCGAGGCGGTGAAGGAGAAGCTGAGGAAGGAGCTGAATAACATAATCAAAACTACCCACGAGGCCAAGATAGTGGTGTGGCCGCTCCACCCGGGCCACGTGGAGGACAGCCCGAGGATAAAGGTTGTACTGTTCGATCCGGACAGGCTCAGCACGTCGAGCGTGCGCGAGGAAGTCTTGGAGACGCTGAACCGCTTCACCATGTACAGCCAAGCTGGGGCCGGCGCGTCGTTCAGGACGCACAAGAACACGGTAGTGTACCTAGTGCCCGAGAGAAGAATCTACGATAAGTTGCTGGAATACATTGCCAGGCTGATTGCCGTGGACAGCCTGTCGAGACCGGAGCAGAAGAATCACTACGGTTTGGAGAAGGAGGATTTGGACGAGCTTAACAGAATAAGGGAAAAGACGTTCAACGACGTGCGATCGGCGTTAGCAGCGCTGTACGTTAAGCTCTACTATCCAATCGGCGTGAGGAGCAACAAAATAGAGTTTGGCGACACCCAAATAGAGCCTTCCTCCGTAAGCAGAGGAGGCATTTGGAGGGCGGTCAAGGAGCAGCTGAAGGCCCTCAACAAGCTAGCGGAGGACGTAGCGTCAGAATACGTGCTGTACATAATTACGCAGAGGTACGAGGCCATGAGGAGAAGGCTCACGATCGAGGACGTCGTCACGGCCTTCACTGGGAATCCGGAGGCCGTTATGCTGATAGACGCGGAGAACGTCATAAAAGAGAAGATAAAGAGGCTCGTGGAAGAAGGAAAGCTCGTGCTGA
>JAADDE010000017.1 GCA_013154085.1 Thermoproteota archaeon
CACGTCGAGCGACGCTCTGGTCACCTTCTTAACCGCTGCGAGGGCCTC
This sequence comes from Thermoproteota archaeon, assembly GCA_013154085.1. Lineage (GTDB taxonomy): Archaea > Thermoproteota > Thermoprotei_A > Sulfolobales > Ignicoccaceae > Ignicoccus. The sequence goes on from JAADDE010000017.1 coordinate 49, forward strand.
CTTGGGCTTTGACGATATTTTCTTGATAAGCAACCTTATTTCAGCATCGGCTATCCTCTTGGGCACGGCCCAGTTGACTAGGCCCCACGCCTCGGCCTCCTTGGCGTCGACCGTTTCGCCCAACATGACCATCTCGAGGGCCCTCCCCAGACCCGCCAGCCTCGGGAGCCTCTGGGTGCCCCCGCCGCCGGGAATTATTCCCACATTTATCTCAGGCTGGCCCAACAAGGAATCGTCCGTGGCTAGCCTTAAATCCGCCATCATGGCGACTTCCAGGCCTCCGCCCAGGGCATAGCCGGTGACGAAGGCTATCACGGGCTTGGAGCACTCGGCGATCCTCCGGCCCAGCTCTATGAAGGGACCCGCCACCTTCTCCGGGGCCTCCCTCGGATCTATGTCCTTCATCGCGGTCAAATCGAAGCCGGCGCTGAAGACTTCGCCCCCGTAGAGCACGACCGCCCTAACAGAGCTGTCGGAGCACGCCTCCTTTACGGCGTCTGAGGTCTTCTTGAGCATCTCCGGGGTGAGCGCGTTCCTCTGCTTGGGCCTGTTGAATATTATCCACAGCGCCTCGCCCTCCTTCCTTACCTTTATTTCTCCCAGATCCTTCTCCTCGACCTCGTACTTGTAGAATCCTTCTCCGCACTTGACGCCGCACTTGCCCTCCTCCACCATCCTTTCAAGTAGCCCAACCACCTCGTAGTCCTCCATACCGTACTTCTCGGCCTTCTCCTTTATGCTGTCCACGACGTTATCCAAGCCCAAGCTGTCCCCCAGCTGCAGGATTCCTACCGGCAAGTTCAGGCCGAGCACGGTAGCCGTGTCCACGTCCTTCGGCGCGGCGACGCCGTTCTCCACGAGCCATGCCCCCTCGTTGACGGCCATGTCCACTATCGCTATGTAGTCAACGCTCTTAGCTTCCGACACCTTAACTGCAGGCTTCTTGTACTTCCCCGGCGCGGGGTACTTGTAGAAGCCCTCCCCGCTCTTGACTCCGAGCTTGCCCTCTTCGAGCATCTTTTTGAAGAGCGGGCATATAGTTATCTTCATTCCCCTTTCTCTCATAGCCTCCATCAAGTGGACCAAGACGTCCAAGCCCACGTAGTCCGCCAGCTCGAAGGCGCCCATCGGGAAGCCCAGCTTGTACCTCAGCGCCGCGTCCACCTGCTCCTTGGTGTAAACTCCCCGCGCGACCAGCCAGCACCCCTCGTTGAGGAACCTTGCCATTATGCGGTTGACTATGAAGCCCGGCACGTCTTTGTTTACTACGATAGGTATCTTCCCCATCCTCTTCGCCAGCTCAACCGTCGTGTCTACCGTCTCATCGCTCGTTTCCTTGCCTCTGACCACCTCGACGAGGCGGAGGATCACCGGAGGGTTGAAGAAGTGCATGCCCACTACCTTGTCCGGCCTCTTAGTAGCCTTAGCAATTTCCGTTATGGGGATTGAGGATGTGTTGGACGCCAAGATAGCGTGCGGGGGAGCGTACTTGTCTATTGTGCTGAATATAGCTTGCTTCAGCTCGAGCTTCTCCGGAACAGCCTCTATCATGAAGTCTATGTCCTTCGCGGCCTCGGCGTAGCTCCTCTCGTCGCTGGGATCGGCGACCATGGTTTCTATTCTCTTGAGCACCTCTTCGGGGGGTTCGCTGAGCCTCCCCTTAGCGCTGAGCTTTTCGAGGCTCTCCTTTATCCTCTCCATAGCTCTGTCCAAGAATTCTTGCTTTATGTCGATGAGCCTCACCTGGAAGCCGCTCATGGCGGCGACTTGGGCGATTCCGTGGCCCATCACCCCGGCGCCCACTACCAGTATCTTCTTCACATCGCTCAAGGCGGGTTCCCTTATGCGGAGAGCGCGGCCGCGGAAAAAGGGTTGTGGGAGGTCAGCGGGGCGGAAGGAAGAGGTACGTCTTCAGTACTATAAAGGTCCTTCCATACCCGCTGAAGCCGCCGAGCAGGTCGACGTACTCAGCGATAACGGCATACGCGTCCTCATGGCGGCAAGTTTCTATCGCCATAACAAAGTACTCGTCGCTGGCGCTGTCAACCGCTATGCCATCGGCTATAGCGTACACTCTGTTCACGCTGCCGACGAATAGGTACTTACAGTCGGGAGTGAAAGAGAGTACCTTAGGACTCCACTCGGCCGTGAGGTTCCAAAGCACTTGATTTTCCCTTATTAAGGCTACCCAGTCCGGCCCGGCGAGTGCCGTCGTGTCCCGGCAGAACGCCGCTTGATCGAACGACGCCTCAAAGAAGCCTTCGAGCGCTCCGTTGCGGGTGCTGAGGACAGCAATGCCGTTGTGTGTGGGCACGTATAGTCTGCCATTATATAATCCAAGCCAGGTCCAGCTACCGCCGCTGAAGGTCACTGCCGCGCTCCAAGCTATAGTTCCGTTCAGAAAGTATGCGGCGCAACGCTGTCCGCACAGATAAACCTTTTCTCCGTCGAAGGCTATTCTTTCGTAATCCCCATCCACGGTGAAGCTCGCCACCCTCTTTCTAAGCTCTCCGAGGGAGGTGTATACTATGACTTCGCCGTCTTTTAGCGCGGCGACCATCTTTCCGTGGGCCCACGCATCGTCGTAATGGAAGGGACCTACCGCCACGGAAGGCGCTCCGTCCCCGCATATGCCGACGACCTTGTAGGCGTAGTATCCATAAGTCGTGTATACATCTATCAGCTCCATCTCCGCCCAAGCAAAAGCCGCCGTTAGGAGCAGTACCAAGAGCCTCATTTCTCATCCGAGAGGTCCTCCTTCCGCAAGTACTTCAGTACCCTACTTGACGTCCCTCGTCAAGTAGGCTTCCCACAGTTGCTCTGGGGTCAGCTCCCTGACCCGCTCCTCGCCGCTCCACTGAGCGCCGCACCTAGGAAGCACCTTCTTGGCCTTCTTGTTCCTCTGCGAGAACACGCAAGCCAGGAAGCTGGAGAACTCGGGCGGGACGCTGCGGACCTTCTTGAGCACGACGTGCTTGCTCAGCACTTCCGGCCTCGGGTAGAAGGACTCGGGCCCCCAAACGGGGCCGGGCTCGGCTTCGCAACAGAGCCTTGCCAGCACTGTAAGCCTTCCGTACTCCCTGCTCCCGGGCCGTGCAAGCAGCCTCTCAGCTACCTCCTTCTGCAAGAGGAATACTGCGAGCTTCCAGCTCCCGGATGTGAAGGCCTTTGCCAAGAACGGGCCGCTTATGCTGTAAGGGAGCGAGCCGACCACAACCTCGGAGTCCAGCTCCACTTCCAAGGCGTCTGTGCACAGTACCTTGACGTTGTGAATATCTAGCTCCTTGAGGAGCTCGCACAGCCTCTTATCCTTCTCAACTGCGGCGACAGCCTTGGCTTTTCGGGCAAGCGCCTTGGTAACGGTGCCCAAGCCGGCGCCTATTTCGATTACCTCCGCTCCCTCCGGAACCTTAGAAGCGAAGTACTCCACTATTTTGGGGTTTACGGTGAAGTTCTGGCCCAGCCTCTTGCTGGGCCTCAGGCCGATCTCGAAAAGCTTCGAGCGCGTCCAAGAGAGGAGGTCCACGGAGGACCACCGTCACGCTTGGGAGCCCTTGGTCCGGAGAGATGCCCTCAAGCGGGCCAAGTAGTTTAGGTAAGTCCCTCCGGGCTTCGGAGGCTCGGCGAAGAGGTAGTACTTCTCCTCGCCTTTTATCTCCTTGATTATCCTCTCCACGAGCGCCTCTACGGGGTGCTTGAGGTGGGTCCTCTTCGATATGTCCTCGAAGCTTTCGAAGGGCTTCGCCTTGCGGGCTTCGAGAATCTCTTGGAGGAGCTTGCGCCCCACTCCGGGCAGGAGCTCTATTGCGTGGAGCCTCAGCGTTATCGGCTCAGAGACGTTGAAGAATTCGACGAATAGCCTTTCATTCTCTAAAATGATGTTTTTTATCACCTCCGGGAGGCTTGCTTGGGCAACCGAGGTGAGCTCGTCGTATCCTACGTAGTAGTACCTGTTCAAGAGCCTTTCATCAAGGGGCGTGAAGCTCACCTTCTCCCCCACGTCGAAGGAGACGTTGTACTTTGCGCTGAACTCCACCAGCTTAAACTTGTGCTCCTCTAGAGCCTGTATGAACGGCTTGTCGCGGTGCTCCGGGTGAGAGTCGAGGGGCCTTCCCGAGGGGAGGAAGTCCAGCACTCTCCCCTCTTTCGGGCGCTCCCTCCTCCTAGCTCTGCGCAACGCGGTTTACCCTAATGCCTTTCCCAAGCGGTCTTAAAAAGGGGGAAGGAACAGTCTTTAATTTCCCCTTCAGAATAGCTAGGGGCTAAGGGTTGGCGAAGAAGAAGGGAAGGAAGAGGAGGAAGGGCCAAAGCGGCTTGGTGACGGCCATAGGGCTGGTGAGGTTCTACGAAGAGGTCGACGAGAAGATAAAGGTGCCCCCAGAAGCGGTCATCGCCGCCGCTCTCGGCATCTCGCTGTTCGCAGCTATACTGGACTACATGCTGAAGTTCGCCCGATGAGGTCCACGCCCTTCTCCGACCCGGTGAGGACTCTTCCTCCCGCAGCCGAGGGTTTCGCGCCGACCCTCCCGCGTTTTGAACCCGCCCTAGCTAGAGGGCCCCAGAGGGCTCGAGGGTTTGCTCCGCGTCTACGTCGACGAGCGCGAGAAGAGGAGCGGCGTCCCAGAAATCTTGGTGAAGAAATATGGGATGGTCGTAACGTACAAGCCGCTACCGGTGGCCGACTATGTAGTATCTGAAAGGGTAGCCGTGGAGAGGAAGAGCGTAAGCGACTTGCTGAAGAGCCTTACCGACGGAAGGCTCTTCAATCAAGCGAAGCGTCTAAAGGAAGCCTACCAGAAGCCCTTCATAATAGTGGAGGGAAGGTGGGACGGCGTAAGCAGGGCGGAGAGGGCTTCCAAGGCAGTGTCCTCAGCGCTGGCGTCGCTGGTCTACGATTTCGGCATAGGCGTAATCTACACCCTCACGAAAGAGGACACCGCAAGGGTGATAAGATTCTTGGCGGAGAGGGAGCAAGGGGAGCGGAGGAGCAGGGTGCCGGTTAAGGCTATGGGGAAGCCTCCCATAGGCGATATCAAGCAGTGGCAGCTCTTCTTGGTCCAGTGCTTGCCGGGCGTGGGCCCGAAGCTGGCCGAGAGGCTGTTGGAAAGGTTCGGCAGCGTGAGGGCCGTGTTCAACGCGTCCGTCGCCGAGCTCAGCAAGGTTGACGGGCTCGGGCTGGGGAGGGCCCAGGAAATAGTGAAGATCTTGATGGCCCCGTGGAAGCCGGGCAAGAAGGGTGGGGGCTTAGACAAGTTCGTCGACAAGAAGGGGGGATGAGCTGGAACCTCCGGCAGCGACTGCGGTGAGCGGCTCTGCCAGCCGCGACCCTTTCTAAGCCTCCGGGAGCTAAGGACCTCTGGAATAGGGGATTGCTGTACTCGCGCTATCCGTTCATCGGAAGCGTCTCCAAGCTGAGCAAGAAGGTGTTCGGCACCGAAATGGATCCGGAGGAGCTGCTCGAGATATATCCGGACGCTTTGGAGAAGGCTAGGGAGATCCTCCTAAGCGCGCTGGGCGAGAGGACGCAAGAGATCGCTTGCGACGACCTCTGCGCCGTCGTGGCGTACAGGCTTGCGATAGCAGTGGTCGCGTCGCTCGGCAGTAAGTGGCTCATAAATGCGTTTGCAGTGAGCGTAGCAAAGAAGGCATCCGAGTTCTTGAAGAAAGAGACTTTAGCAACGCTCACCGGCGTGGTGAGGCTCTGCGGCTTCGAAATTGAAAATCTGAGGGAGCCGCTTAAGATCCCCGTTCGGGAGAGGAGGGGTACGGTCTACGAGGAAGAGTACCCGGTCAGAATGTTCCTGACGGAGTACGTGAGGCTGGCAAAGAGGTTCTTGAGCGACCCCTCTTGGAAGGTCGTGAACAAAGCGCTGCTGGAGGGATTTGTCTACCTCACCCCGCCGGAGGTAGCCAGGCTGGCGGAGGAGGCAGTGGTTCAGAAGGTTCTGAACGACATAAAGGAGCTGGGGAAGGTAGAGGAAGAGGCCCTTCCCGAGAGGCTCAAGCCTCTGGTGGAGGAGGTGAAGTCTAAGATCTCGAAGAGGCTCAGCAAATCGTCGCTCGGCAGGCCGACGGGGCTGAAGAAGGAAGCATTGCCCCCGTGCATCAGGGCGATCTATGCCAAAGCGCTTCAAGGGGAGAACCTCTCCCACCAAGAGCGCTTTGCTCTGGCCACCTTCCTCCTCAACGTTGGCTTAGACGTGGACCGCGTGCTGGAGATCTTCCAGAACATGCCGGACTACAACGAGAGGATAGCTAGGTACCAAGTAGAGCACTTGGCCGGAATGAGGGGGTCGCACAAGAAGTACTCGCCCCCCTCCTGCAAGACCATGGTTTCGTGGGGGCTCTGCCCGGGGAGGGAGGAGTGCAAGAAACAGCACCCTCTCTCCGAGTACTACCGAAGGCTCACCAAGGCTCCCTCTCGGGAACCAAGCTCCTCACGCCCAAAGCCTCGGCAAGCCTCTTGAACCGCACGGCGTCCTCCACCGATCCCACTATAGCTCCCCAGTGCATGGGGATTGCCAGCTGGACGCCCCTTATCAGCTTGAGCGCCTCGGCCGCTTCCTCGGCAGTCATGACGTAGACTCCCGAAACCGGCAACATCGCCACCTCGGCCTCCACTTGGCTCATCTCCGGTATGACGTCCGTGTCGCCGGCGTGGTAGAACCTCAGCCCGCGGAGGCCTATGACGTAGCCGACCCTGCCGTCCTCCTTCGGGTGGAACACTTGCCCCGGAGCCCGGAACTTGTTGACGTTGTACGCCGGGACCGTGTAGAAGGGAACGCCGAACACTTCCCCCTTCTCAAATGGCTCCACGAAGAGCTTCTCGTTCGGGAAGGGCGCCAAGCAGTCCCTAGCGACGTGGGGAGCAACGATTACCGTCTCGGGGCTGACTATCTGAACCAAGTCCTCCGGCGAGCAGTGGTCGAAGTGCTCGTGAGTTATGAAGACCACGTCGGCCTTGTCGCCGCTGACCGCGGTTATTCTAAAAGGGTCTATTGCGACGACCAGCTCCCCGACGAGCTTGAAGCCCGCGTGGCCGAGCCAGGAGAGGCCTACTCCATCTATATCTATCAAATCTCCTTCCCGCTCCTTCTAGGAGCCAAAAATTATTTGTGGGCGCCCTAGCGGAGGCTGTTCACATATTCCACTACGATCTTTTCGTAGTTCCGGTAGCTCTGCTCGAGCTCCTCAACCCTCGACGCCCACAGCGCTGTAGCCTCCTCGAGGGCCCTGAGCGCCTTCTCTCCTTGCAGCTTCACGTAGCAACCGAAGGCCCCCTCGGGCCCCCCGAGGGCCTTGAGCTCTTCTGCGATCTTCAGATAGTCGCTTACGCTCCTTATTTCGAGGAGCTTCTGGACCGTCTGAGGCGCGCGCTGGGGATCGGCGCACTGTATCCCTCCTATGAAGGAGGCCAAGACGGCTCTTGACGTGTTTAGGGCTCTGTAGTAGAACGCAGTGCAGTCCGCGTATAGGCGCATCTCGCCTAAGGCCGCAGTTGCGTTGACTGGCGGCACGAGCTTAGTGTTTAAGTCGCTGTCGAGCTTCGCCACGACGTCCTTAAATGACGCGTAGCACCCCTCGAGATTTGCCTTTATGCCGATCAAATAGCTCTTCACGAAGCTTATATTTGCGAAGCGGGTGGAGGCCGCCTTGACGGCCGGGACGGGGCTGTGAAAAGCTTGGAGCAGCGCTTGGGTCGCATTCTCTAGGGAACCTATCGCTTGCTCCAAGGGCGCCGCTTGGAGAACGGCGGCGAGGAGCAGGAGGGCCACAAGCCTCATTCGCTTACCCCTAGGGGAGAAGGCGGGGAGCATTTTCAAAAAGCCTCTCCGGCGTCCCGCCAAAAAAAGCCGGTAGGGCTTCCGGAAGAGGGATGAGCCGTTGCTCGCCGACGCGGCGCTGTTGCTGGCGGCGCTCTACCACGCCTTGGGAGCGCTCTACTACAAGGCCGCCGAAAAAGTTCCGAAGGAAAAGGTGTTCACCTTTCCATCCCTGGCGGTGCACGTGCCGGCATACAAGGAGGACCCGGAGATGCTCAGGAGGACCGTGGAGGCGATAAAGGTCCGGCTGAATCCGGAAGAAATAATTGTAATATCCGACTCTGAGAGCTTCGAGGTCCTCAGAAAGGCCCTTCCCGACTACGTGCTCTTACTTAAGGGGGCCGAAAAAGGAAAGGCATGGGCCCTAAATGAGGCCCTCAAGTACACTAGGTCTGAGTACGTGATGGTCTTCGACGCCGACTCATACCCCGACGAAGGATTTTCCCTCGTCAAGGCTCACTTCTCCGGGAGCCTTTGGAAGGGCTACTCCTCCGGAACGAGGTGGAGCGAGGCAATAGCGAAAGTGACCACCTCGGCCTCTGTGGCCTTGGTTTACGGGAGGCGCAGGCTGGGCTTCCCCGTGTTCCCGCCGGGCTCCGGCCTCATGATAAAGAAGGAGCTCCTCGAAAGAGCTCGCTGGGATGAGAGGGCGCTCACGGAGGACCTCGAGCTGGCCGCGAGGCTGTTGGGAATGGGGGTGGAGGCGGAGGCGAACCCGTCGTTCGTGCTGGTGGAAGCTCCGCCCAGCTACGCGGCCCTCAAGAGGCAACAGGCCCGGTGGGCCTACGGCGCCGTCGAGGTCTTGAAGAGGCACTTTAAGTCGCTGATAAGGAAGCCTGAGAGCTTGTTCTACCTAACTCAGCACTTCGTAACGTGGCTCCCCCTGGCGGCGCTACTGCTCTCTCCTATGGGCTTGAGCCCCGCATCTCTGCTCTTCTACTACTCCTCAGTGGCGTTGCAAGCGTACTTCGCCAAGAGGGCTGAGAGGGCGTGGGGGATAGAGGTCGGACTGGCGGACTCGGCGAGGGCCTCGGCAGCCGGACTGGCCATGTCCATAAGGTTGCTGAGGTCTACCTTGGAGGCTTTGCTTGGCCTCGAACACAAGTGGGTCGTTACGCCGAAGGGGAAGAGGGCGCGCGTGGGCGGAGAGCTCAGAGGCTCGTGGGAGGAGGCGGTGCTCCTCCTAACGCCCTTAGCAGTGCCGCTTAACCCTATCTCCCTCCCGCTCGCTCTTCAGTACTTCGCCTCCGCCCTCTTCGTGATGCTCGAGTGAGCCCTCGGCGAAGAGCGACGTCCTCACCCTTCGGACCCGGATTCTGTCCTCACCGGACTCCTCAAGGCCTCCACTATCCTCCTGCTGAGCCTGCCAAAAATCTTGTTCACCAGCGTTTCGTACGAAACCGCTGAGGGGAGTATCGCTCCAGCCGCGCCGGGATGGCCTCCGCCCCGGCCTCCCAAGTCCCTTGCCAGCTCCGACAAGAACTCGGAAAGGCTTATGCCCAGCTTTAAGAGCCTTGGGGAGGCTCTAGCGTAGACCCGTAGCTCTCCTTCCCTCCTGCTGACGACGAACGCCGCGTCGAGGCCCACGCACTGGACGAGGGCCCTCATTACGGCCCCTTCGTTGCTACCTATTTCGGTTATGCCTATTATATAGTCTTTCACCTTGCGGTGTACCAGCCTTTCGCAAGCCTTCACCTTGGCAACTCTTATACTCAAGTCCTCTTCCTCCTTTTCCGAGAGGAAGGAAATTGCCTTAGATAGCTTTGAGAAGCGCGTCAGATACTCCAGTGCTGTGAACGTCTGGGGGCGCGAGAGCCTCAGACCTTTGCTGTCCACGTATATGCCGACCATGAGCGCCTCGGCCAGCGCCTCGCTCAGCTCGAGGTTCCAGTCCCTCGCCAAGAGGGCCACTATCTCCGAGGTGGAGCTTGCCGAGGGATCTACTATACACTCGTCCAGGTCGCCCTCGGAGTGGTGGTCGACCCGGCAGTACTCGCGGAGGCTCACTCCCGGGAGCTGTGAGGAGGAGGCGGTGTCCACCACAACAGCGAAGTCCTCGCTGACGGGGCCGGGGGAGAACTCCAGGCCGAGCGCCCGCGCGAGTCTCTTTCCCGACGAGGAGAGTCCTCCGGGGGCGTACGGCTTGGCCCCCAGGCTCGCGAACAGCGCCGCTGAGGCCACCGCGTCCGGATCGGCGTGTCTATGGACCAGTACTGCCACCTTCTCCTTCTTCAGCCGCTCCCTCAGCTCCCTCCCCTTTTCCAGCAATTCTCCTCTCAAGCTCCTGCAGTCCCGCATCGAGGGCCTCCTCCACCACCTCTTCGTAGGAGTGCTTGGACTTGAGGCCCTTAACCTCCAAGAAGGCGTCTACCTTCTTCTCTTCCCCGACATCCAAAGCTATCTCGAAATCTATGTCTTGGGCTCTTTCGCCGAGCTTGTCCTTGATTACCTCCTCGACCTTCTCAGAGGCCTTGAGGAGGGCTTCGGCGAGGCGTTCAACCTCCTCCAACGCCCCCACCGGAGAGGGCCTTCTGGAGCTGCTCCCTCAGCTTCTCCAGCTCATTCTTGATGAGCTCCTCTTGCTTCTTGAGGCCGGCCAGCTTTATCTCGATTAGGTCTATTCGGTTCTTTATCTCACTGACCACCTCCTCTTTCTTTGCTTTATATAGGACGTGGCCGACGTTCTTGTACAGCTCAACGTCGTCGGGGAGCTTCTCGAGCTCCTCCAGCACCCTCTTGAGCTCCTTGAGCTCTGCCTCATAGACGGTCCTCTGCTGGACTAGGTTTTGATAGAGCTCTTGCTGTTGCTGGTACTGGGCCAGCAACTTCTGGGCTTGAGCACTCAAACTCACGCTCTCGTCCCGTCCGACGGGGGCATTATGCCTCTAATAAAGGAGGGCGTCCTGCACGCCGTGCTCTTTGCACTTGCAACGCTCTCCATCGGGTCGTCGGCCATCCTGGTCCGCCTGGCCGGCGCGCCGGGTCCGGTCTGCGCCCTCTGGAGGCTGGTCCTCTCCTTGCCCATAGTACTGCTCGCGGCCAGGCCCGGGGCGCCGGACGCCTTGAGCGTGCTCAGCGGGCTCGCCCTCGGCGCTCACTTCTCCTTGTGGATGGACTCCTTAACCAAGCTACCAGTGTTCATCAGTACAGCCGTCGTCACGACCTACCCGGCACTGCTGGCCCTCGTGGAGTTCGCGGAGGGAAGAGCCAAGCCGCAGGCCCTCTTAGGATCTGCTGTGGCCACTGCCAGCACCTTCCTCCTGTTCGGCGTGGGGGACGGGTTGGACTCCGCGGGTCTGCTGGAGGCCTTCGCGGCCTCGCTGGCCGCCGCCGTCTACTTCCGCGTCGGAAGGGAGGTGAGGCGGAGGAGGGGCACCGGCGAGTACGCGTTCTGGGCGTACTCCTCTGCTGCCCTCGCCGTCGCCGCGTACGACCTATACTCCGGCCTCAATCCCCTTCCCTACCTTCAGAGCTCCTTCGTGTGGTTTTTGCTACTGGCAGCCGTCCCGCAGCTCGGCGGCCATACGGTCATGAATTACCTAGTGAAGTACTACCACTCGCACGTAGTCAGCTCGATAGCATTTTTGGAGCCCGTCATAGCGGGCCTGCTGGCGTTTCTGCTCTTCGGCGAGGTGCCCCCTGCCTCCTCCCTCGGACCGTCGCTCGGGATACTGGCCGGCGTCTCCATGATCGTGCTGTCCGAGCGGAAACAGCAGATCCGCACCCCTTCGTAGGGATCCGGGCTCTTCTGCGCTCATCCGGGCCCTTCGGGCCCATCGAGCACCTTCGCCCTTGTCTTAATAGCCGGGCCGTGCGCGGACCTTGGAGCTTCTGGATGCAGAGTTCGAGAGACTCATTCTATCAGAAATGAGCACGCTCGAGAAGGAAATTGTCAAATACGAGGAGCTGATCAAATACGGGAGGATCGGCTAGTACCTCCTGCTGAGCTCGGCCAGCGGATGGCCGTAGACGTGGAGGACGAACTCCTTATACCACCCGAAAGGAGCGCATTCGACGTCTCCGAAGGCCTCCGAGAGCGCCTTGCATGCCTCCTCCGTCAGGGCCTCCGCGTCCTTTGGACTCGCCAGCTCGCTGGAGAGGTGAGCATAGGGGTACAGAACTACTGAGGACGCCTTGATCCTTTCCATATGGACCTTAACGTCGTCCAGAAGCTTGGAGACGTTCTCGGCGCCGTCGCCTTTCTCTATAGTAAGAAATATTACGAGGGCGTTCTCTCTGCACCTCATCTCCTTGCTCTCTACATCCTTTGCGCTCCTCAACGCCTTCTTCACCGGCTTGTAGCAGAATTTCTTCGCATGCAAGAACAGAGCCTTCAACGCGCCCGCCGGCGGATAAGCGATTAAGGAATAATATTGCCCTCTGCAGGGGAGCGCCCATCCGAGGCGGGTGGAACTTCGACGAGAAGCCCTTGCTGGTCTTCTGGGAGACCACCAAGGCGTGCAAGCTCGTGTGCAAGCACTGCAGGGCGGAAGCTATAGAGAGGCCTCTGCCGGACGAGCTCTCTCACGAAGAGGCTCTGGCGCTTATCGACCAGATAACGGAGTTCTCCAAGCCGTACCCGCACCTCATTATGACCGGCGGAGACGTGCTTATGAGAAAGGACTTCTGGGAGCTGGCTGAGTATTCCATCTCCAAGGGCATAAGGACTCTCGTGGCCCCCAGCGTAACTCCTCTGCTCACCGAAGAGAAAATCAAAAAGATGAAGGAGATAGGGATAATAGGAATGAGCCTGTCCCTCGACGGCGCCAAGCCGGAGACGCACGACTCCATAAGGGGCATTCCCGGAATCTTCAAGAGAACGGTAGATATAATGAACTTCGTTAAGAAAGAAGTAGGCATGTTCCTCCAGATAAACACCGCAGTTATGAGGACCAACGTGCTCGAGCTTCCAGACGTGTTCAAGCTGATAACCGACGCTGGAGTTGACGCGTGGGAGGTCTTCTACCTAATCCTCACCGGAAGGGCGACCCGAGAGCTCGACCTAACGAAGGACGAGTACTGGGACGTGAGCAACTTCCTCTACGACGCGTCGAAGTACGGCAAGACCACAATAAGGACCACCGAAGGGCCCTTCTTCCGCGTCGTGTACCGCCTTAGGACCGTGCTCGAGGAGCTGGGCGAGGGGCCGGAGAAGCTCGGCGTCGGGGGGCTCTACTGGAGGCTCCGCGAGCGCTTGGAGGAGCTCATGGGCCCCGTGCCCGAGGGCCCTCCGAAGCAGAAGAGGGCGCCCTCAGCCTATACGCGGGACGGATACGGAATAATCTTCGTGGCCTACAACGGAGACGTCTACCCCTCCGGCTTCCTCCCGTATAAGGTGGGGAACGTGCGGGAGAGGAGCTTGAAGGAGATCTACCAGAAGAGCGAGGCTCTCATGAAGATAAGGGATCCGAGGAACTTCAAGCCGCCGTGCGGAACGTGCAAGTTCAACTTCATGTGCGGCGGATCGAGGGCGAGGGCCTACGCCTACTTCAAGGACCCCTTCGGCCACGACCCTGCCTGCAAGCTACCGGAGCTGGAGCTGGACCCAAGGGTTCTAGAGGAGGCCCTTAAACCCTTCGGGAGAGCGCCGAAAAGCTACACGAACGTCTGAAGCCCGGGCGTTCCCCGTGAAGCTGCTCAAGTTCTCCAAGCTTTATGTTGGAGACGGCTCGGTTAGAACGAACGTCTATGTGGGGTTTGAAGGAAACGAGATAACCTACGTGGGGAGCGAGAAGCCGGAGGGGGAGCTTCTAGGCGAGTACCCCGTCGGTACCCCCGCTTTCGTGGACGCCCACTCGCACATAGGCATGGACCGCGCCGGAGAGCCGTGGTACGAGGAGGAAGCCAACGAGAGGATGGACAGCTTGTTGCCTTACTTAGAGGCTCAGAACAGCGTTTACATGGACGACAAGGCGTTCGAAGAGAGCGTCGAGTGGGGCGTGCTCTACTCGGTAGTCACCCACGGCTCGGGGAACATAATAGGCGGCAAGATGGCGCTCATAAGAAACTGGAAGAAGAACGTTGCTGACGCATTCGTGAAGCACGTGGGCGTAAAGGCGGCTCTGGGCTACAACCCGAGGTCCACCACCGGCTGGAGGGGGCAGAGGCCCTCCACGAGGATGGGCGTTATAGCTCTGTTCCGGGAAGCCTTCGACACTGCAATCAGCGAGCTCGAGGACCTAAGGCGTGGGAAGAAGGAGTGGAAGGACTTGAAGCCGCTGACCAAGGCGCTGGCCCCGGTGGTGGAGGGCAGGCTCCCGCTGAGGGTTCACGTACACAAGGAGGACGACATAGCCGTGCTCGTCTCTTTAGCAAACGCCTACGGCTTCAAGTACACGATCGAGCACGCGGCCGACGTGCACACGGAAGAGGGCTTCAGGATGATAAAGGAGAGCGGCGCGCCGCTGGTCTACGGCCCTCTGGATTCGCACCCGTATAAGGTCGAGCTGAAGCACGAGAGCTACAAGAACGTTAGGCTCTTGATTAAGCACATGCCGGAGCTGACCGCCTTAATGAGCGACCACCCGGTGGTTCCGCAGAGGAACCTGCTTCTGCAGCTCCGCTTCTTCATGATGTACGGTATGGACTTTGCGAAGGCCATAAGGCTGATAACGAGCAGTCCAGCGAAGATAGTTGGGCTCAACGCCGGTGAGGTGAAGCCCTCGAGGCTCGCCTCGTTCGTAGCGTGGAGCGGGGAGCCGTACGTGCTGGGCACCAAGCCCGAGCTGGTCGTGGCGGAGGGGGAAGTTAGGGAGGTCTGATGGTGGACCGGCCGGGATTTGAACCCGGGACCTCCCGGATGCCAACCGGGCGCTCTTCCAGGCTGAGCTACCGGCCCGGGGTCGGGGTCCTCAGAAGGGTTTATATATTTTTCAGAATATGACTTGGCCGACGTACCTCTTGTAGGCCTCTGCCCTGCCGCCGGGCTGGACGCTGCTCTCCACCACCGCGCTGAAGCTCTCCACCGCGCCCCCGGGCTCCACGGCGGACCTCTTGACCACCGAGTTGGCCTCTACGATGGATCCCCTGCCAACGTAAGCGGGCCCGATCAGCACGGCCCCAGGCTCCACGGAGGCCCCCCTCTCAATCACCACCCTCCCTTTGATCATGACTCCGTCCATCTCCTCCCCTATCATGCTGTATCCTCTGGTGAGCACGCTGAAGATGTCCGGGAAGATCTTGATAACGTCCTCGGGAGCGTCAACGTCGTGCCACGTTCCGTCGAAGTAGCTAACCTTGAGCTTGCCCTCTTTTATGAGGTTATTTATAGCAACCATGAGGTCCGACGTCTTAACCAGCTCGTCGAAGCACGTGTCGTCCAAGTAGAGGAGGCCTGCGAACACGTAGCTACCTTGAGGATCCCCTATCTTGCCGTGCCTGGATGAGGGCACGGAAGCTACCGCGCTGACGCTGCACGTCTCCCTCAAGGAGAGGTAGAAGCTCTTCTCGGCCACTATATCTCCATATGAAATCAGCAGCGGGAGGCCCAAGGCTTCGACCGCGTCCAGTATGGCTCCTATTACCCCGCTCCTCTTCTGCACAATCATTGGCACGTCGTCTACGGTCCACCCGGAAGTCAGGACGTGCACGTCGTAGCTTTCTTTCAAAGCCTCCAACGGATAGTCTATAACCCTCTTGCCGAGGATGTAGGTCTTAAACCTCTCCGGCCTCTCGCCGCCGGCGAGGATTACTGCCCTCAAGAGCTCACCACCCTCCTGGCGTACTCGACTGCCCTCTCTACGAGGCGCGGAGCCATGCCTAAATAGCTCTCCGGGTCGCACAGCTCCTCCAGCTCCTCCCGGCTCAAGTGCTTGGAGATCTCGTGTCCGGCCTCCACAGCTTTACTCACGTCGCCGTGTTCACGGACGGCGTCCATGACCATTCTGTGCGCGTCGTTCCTCGCAACGCCCTTCTTTAGCGTCAGATATATCATCACCCTCTCCGCCAGTATCTGGCAACCCGCCTCCCTCAAGTGCTTCCTTATCGCCTCTTCGTTCACCCTCAGCTTGTTGAGCAGGGACTTCATAGACTTCAGCTGCTCGTCTACGGTGAGGAAGGCGTGGGGGAGGATTACTCTCTCCGAGGAAGAGTTCGTGAGGTCCCTCTCGTGCCAGAGGGGCACGTTCTCCAGCTCGCCGATCACAAGAGACCTCGCGACCTTGGCGAGCCCGGATATCTTCTCGGCGGTCACCGGGTTGGCTTTGTGAGGCATGGTGCTGGAGCCCACTTGTCTCCTCCCCACGCCCTCCACGAGCTCGCCGATCTCCGGCCTGCTCAGCTCTCTGACCTCCAGCGCAAAGCGGTCGAGCACCGAGGAGAGCGTCGCCAGCGCCGACACGAGCTCCGCGAACCCGTCCCGCGGGGCCACTTGCGTAGAGATGGCGTGGGGCTCCAAGCCCAAGATCTCGGAAACCTTCCTCTCCACCTCGAAAGCCAGCTCTCCCCACGAGGCCATGGTTCCGACCGCGCCACTGAGCTTCAGCCTCACGACCCTCTTCTCGGCGTCCTTCAGCCGCTCGTAGCTCCTAGCCAGCTCGTACACGTAGTTGGCAAACTTGAAGCCGAGCGTTATCGGCACAGCCCACTGGCCGTGCGTGCGGCCGACCATCGGCAAATCCCTATACCTTATGCTCATTTCAATCATTTTCTCAATTATTTCCTTCAAATCTTTATATATCTTGCTGAGCGCCTCCCGGAACGTCAATGCCCAAGCGGTATCTACGACATCGTAGCTCGTAGCGCCTAGGTGCAAGTACTTCCCAGCTTCACCCATCCTCCTCCTCAATGCCTCGAGATACGCCATTATGTCGTGGCCCAGCTCCTTTTCGAGGGCCTCCACCTCCTCTACGCTGACGTCCTCAGCAGCCTTCAGCACCTCCTCCGGGTCGACTTCCGGTATAATGCCGAGCTCCTTCAGAGCCCTCAGCAACGCATACTCGACCAGCGCTATCTTCTTCAGCCTCTCTTCGTGCGACACGATCTTCCTCATTTCCTCCGTGCCGTACCTCCACTCGAAGGGGCAGACGTGCACGCGGGGCCCCGACAATTAACCGGGGGAGAAAGGTAATGAGCGGGGAGAACCTTGAGGGCCGCCATGCTCATAGGGCCTCTTGTGGACGAATACGAAGTGGTGGTGCCTTGGAGCCTCTTAAAGGCAAAGGGAGTGGAAGTTGATATATTCTCCTTTGAGAAGGAGAAGCCGGTGAAGGGCAAGAGAGGCGTCGAGCTCGAGCTCTTGCCCAACAAGAGCTTCGAGGAGCTGA
Organism: Thermoproteota archaeon; assembly: GCA_013154085.1. Lineage (GTDB taxonomy): Archaea > Thermoproteota > Thermoprotei_A > Sulfolobales > Ignicoccaceae > Ignicoccus. The sequence continues at coordinate 17,135 of JAADDE010000017.1, forward strand.
GCTCCGAGGAGTACGACATAGCCGTGATCCCCGGCGGCTTCGCGCCGGACAAGGTGAGGAGGGACCCAAACGTTAAGAGGTTCGTAAAAGAGATGGTCGAGAGAGGCAAGCTGGTGATTTCCATATGCCACGGAGGCTGGGTGCTGGTCTCGGCCGGCGTGGCCAAGGGAAGGAGGCTCACCGGAAGCGCCGGCATCTGGGACGACTTGAGGAACGCCGGTGCTGAGGTGGTCGACGCGCCCGTGGTGGTCGACGGAAACGTGATCTCGGTGAGGACGTGGAGGGATTTCCCGGACTTCGTGAAGGTGCTGGATGAGGTGCTGGGGAAGTGAAGGTCATAATAACTACCTTCGGAAATCCGGAGGACGCCAAGAGGATTGCAAAGAAGCTCGTGGAGGAGCGCTTGGTAGCGTGTGCGTGGGTGACCCAAAAGATAACTTCCTACTACGTCTGGGAGGGAAAGCTCCAAGAAGACGAGGAGGTGGTAGTGGTGCTCAAGGTACCGAACAAGACTTACGAGAGGGCCCTCGAGAGGCTGAAGGAGCTGCACCCCTACGAGGTTCCGGAAATAATGGCCTTCGAGCCTAATTACGTGCTCCCCGAGTACCTAAAGTGGGCTGAGGAGGTATGCGACTGAAGTTCGACGCCAAGCAAGGTGCAGAGCTGGCAAAGCTCAAGCTGAGCAACGAAGAGCTCGAGAGGCTCCAGAGGGACTTGGACGAGATTGCCGAGCTCGTCTCGGTCTTGCTGGAGGTCGACCTAGAGGGGGTGGAGCCCATGTACGCTCCCTCGGAGGCGGTGAGCGCGGCTAGGCCGGACGTGCCCGGCGAGACGCTGGGCGAGCGGTGGCTGGAGCTGGTCCCGAGGGTGGAGGAGCTGAACGGGAAGAAGTACGTAAAGGCGCCGAGACCATGAGCGACCCGTTCCTAGACCTCTTCTTGAGGAAGGTAAAGGAACTCAAGGTGCCGGCGGGGAGCGGGACCCGGCCCAAGATAGCTCTCCGGCCCCTCCCGGAGCCCAAGGGAAGCGCCGCGGGGGTTGACGGAGGGGGCGGAGCTGCGAGGGTCTCGGGGAAGAGCTTCAGGGTGGCGAGGGCCGTGGCAGTCGGCGAGGGCCACTTTGACAGAGAGCTGGAGCTGGAGCTGTCTCCGTGGGAGAGCTCGGCCGCCCTCGAGGCCTTGAGGAGCTCGGTCGAGCTAGAGGTCGCATCGAGAGTCAAGGGAAGAGTATTGCTCGACGGCTCGGCCTACACGCCGCTCTCCAAATGGATCACTAGAGTGATAAGAGTTGCTATGGGGAGGGCGAAGCTTTCCGAAATAATAGCGCTTCCTAAGACTCTGGAGGCGCTGGGCAAGCTGGAGGAGCTGGGCAAGAAGAGGGTTACCTTCGTGTCCAAGTCTCCAATGATAAAGATCTTCAAGGAGTACTTACTCTTAAAGGAGCAAGGAGAGCTCTTCGAGAAGTACGTGAGGGGGAGGCTGAGCAGAAAGGAGCTGAAGGAGCTGGGAAGGAGGCGTGAGCTCTTCGAGCCCTCAGCGGACGTCGACTTGATAGAAGGAGAGGGGGTGAGCGTGGGGCTCAGGCTGGGGCTCCAAGAGCCGCTCAAGAACTTGCTGTTGCCGTCGAAGTGGAAGAGGGTGCTCGATATGGCCCTCGAAAACTACAAGCTTTATACCAACGAGACCTACGACGGAAGGCTCCCGAAGGACTTGTGCTTCCTCGGGGCTCCCGTAGCTTGGTGGGCGAGCTACGGGAGGTGGAAGGTCCTCATAGAGGAGCTCGGCGACAAGCCCCTCTGCTTGGCTAGGTATAGGGAGGAGGTGGGCTCCTTCCCGGAGGGCTTGCCGGAGCTCTTGGCCGGCGCCGGCAGCACGTACAACGTCTGGCTGACCTTGGCTCACTCCTTGAGCACTCTAAAGGGTGAGCAGATGCTGGAGTACATAAAGCTGATGAGCATCCAGAAAGGTCTCGGACTCGACGAGATAAGGGAAGAGCTAATATACGTCATGTAGGGTGGAGGGCGGGGACTGGGAGTGCTCTCCCTGCAGTTCCAAGATTACATAATAGTCGCCAACCCGGCTGACGTAATAACCCCCTACCAGACGCTGGCCACCCAAGGGATACTGACGCCGCTCCAGAACTTGATACAGAACACCATAGCCAGCTACACGCCGGAGTACATAGTTCCCGCTACAATAATGTACGTCGTAATAGCAATGTTCATACTGGCCCTGTTCCTCTACATAGTGACGAGGATCGTGAGCCCCATAGTGTGAGGAAGCAATGGCGGTACTGGTAGTTCCGGACTGGTTGCTGGTGTTTTTGGCCTACGCCAGCGCCCAAGCGTTTTGGTACAGGGCGCTAGCCTCCCTTATCATTAACTTAGTATACGGGATGAACCAAAAGAGCGGGTGCTGGTTTCTAGCCCTCGCCTTGGGCCTCGCGGTCGCGCTGTTCAACACAGCCTTGTTGCTGTCTATGGTTACGCTCACCTCGCCGCTGGCCGAGCCCTTACTGCTCTTCCCCCTCCTCGGCGCCCTCGTCCTCGAACTCCCACTCCTTTACCTCTTCGTCGATTGCCTTATCTGAGAGCACTACATACATCCCGTCCTCGGTGTCCAAGAGCACAGCCTTGTAGTCGCCCTCCGGCCTGCCCTCGTAAACGAACACGTTGTCCCCGAACTTCACCCACCTAAGCTTCTCCAAGTCGACTTCCTTCGGGCTGGTGCGGAGCACCGCCGCTCTCTTCAGCCTGACAGGCCACTTGGCGAGCTCTCCCTTGAGGCCCCTTCCCCCTCCGGCTCGGACCACGAGCTTCCCCGACTTGGCCTCGAACTCTACGTAGTAGCCCTCCACCAAGCCCTTCTCTTCCATCTCTATCAGCTCTCTGTGGAGCGCGTTCGTCAGCGCGTCGTACGCGTCTCCCTTAACCCTCTTCAAGTCGACCTCCGTGCTTTCTTTGAGCCTCAGAACGGGAAGCTTGACGCCGTCAACCGTCACCTCCCCGACCTCGTAGACCCTCTTCCTTGCCTTCATGGTCCCGCAAAGCTGTTATCGCCCCCGATTTTAGCCGCACGGGCCTGGGTCCGTTGTTCAGCGACTTGACCGCAGAATCTACGTTGAAGTTCGTTGCAAAAGCTAAATCCTTGGCGAAGGAGGTTAAAGCGAACTTGGGGCTGGGGGAGCCCGACAAGCCTCCTCCGAGGGCCCTGGTCGAACTGCTGAAGGACTCCACAAAGCTCAAGCCCACCTACACCCCTTCCGGAGGCCTTAAGGAAGCCCGCGAGGCCGTCGCGGAGTGGCTCTCCAAGAGGTACGGCGCGGACGTGGGACCGGAGGAGGTAATGATAACTCCCTCCGGCAAGGCCGCGCTCTTCTTAGCTCTCTCCTACGCGTCCACGCGCTACTCCTCAGCCAAGCTCTTCGACCCAACGTACTACAGCTATGAGCCCGTCCTGAAGGCTTGGGGCGTAAGCGTTGAGAAAGTAGGCATGATTAAGGGGGAGCTGTCCTACGAGTTTCCCGAGATAGAGGTCGGAAGGGAGGTGGTCGTGGTCAACACCCCGGCGAACCCCACGGGGGCCGTCTTGGGGGAAAGGCTCCTCGACTTGGTAGGGATGGCCGCTGAAAGGGGGGGCTTGGTGGTGTCGGACGAGCCCTACGACGTCTTCGTTTATGAGGGGAAGCACTACAGCGTGCTCCAGCACGAGAAGTGGAGGGAGGCCGCGATCTATGTGTACAGCTTCAGCAAAATCTTGAGCGTTCCGGGATGGAGGCTGGGAGCGCTGGTGGCAGAAAAGGAGGTGATCAAGAAGCTCTCCGCGGCGGCCTCCAACGTCTACGGATGTCCCTGCAAGTGGGAGCAGGTGGCTCTGGCGCGCTACCTGAGGGAGCACCCGGAGGACTTGGAGAGGCACGTCTCCGACATGGTCAGCGAGTACTCCCGGAGGAGGGATATGGTCGTCAGAGAGCTCGAGGGCGTGGCGAGCTTCGTCGGGGTGGGCAGGGGCTCGTTCTACGCCTTCCCCGAGTTCGAGGCCGACGGGGAGGAGCTGGCGCTGGAGCTGGCGAAGAGGGGTGTAATAGTCATACCCGGCTCTGTATTCTCCCCGGGGGCCCGGAGGAACTTAAGGATCAGTTACTCAGCCCCGTTAGAGGAGCTAAGGCTGGGCTTAGGGATCTTGAAGGAGGTAGTGAAGGAAGGTTAAAGAGACTTTAGTGGGTCCCACCGCGGGAACACTGTTGTGCGGCATAGCCGGCGTGATGTTTAGCAACAGAGAGGAGCACGTCGGCCAGTTCTTGTTCACGATGCTTAAGAGCCTCCAGCACCGCGGCATGGATTCGGCCGGGGTAGCCATATACCGGCCAGAGCCCAAGGACTGGCTCGTGAGGATAGTGGTCGAGGACGAGCCGGAAGAGGCTCTGAGCAAGATAAAGTACAGGTTGAACGTTACTAAGTATGAGAGGCCTAAGAAGCTGAACGACGGCACGTACTTGATAGAGTTCGTGGTTCCCGGTAGCATAAAGCTGGACGAGATCAGAAGCGTGCTGAGGAAGCTGGGCTTCCCCATACTCTCTTTGGGGAGGTACTCCGTAATTTCGAAGGACGTAGGCCTCGTCGAGGATGTAGATGGCGTCTTCAAGTTCAGCGAGTCCAAGGGCACCCACGGGATAGGCCACGTGAGGTTCTCTACCGAGAGCGCAGTGGACGCGATACACGCGCACCCCTTCCAGACCCCCGAGTTCCCCGACATAGCAATAGTCCACAACGGCCAGATCACGAACTACTGGAAGATGAGGGAGTACTTGGAGCTCGACGGCCACGTATTCCAAACGGACAACGATTCTGAGCTCATAATACACTACATAGTTAACAAGCTGAGAAAGGGGATGGGGCTCGAGGAGGCCTTGGAGAGTGCCGTCAGGGACCTAGATGGGCCCTTCGCGTTCCTCATTTCGATGCCGGAGGGGATAGGGATGGCCAGGGACAGGCTCGGCCTGAGGCCTCTGGTAGTGGCCGAGGGCGATGGGGTGCTGGCGGCCGCCTCTGAGGAGGTAGCGATAAGGAAAATCTTGCCCGAGAGCAAGATATACTACATGAGGCCCGGGGAGGTGAGAGTATGGACGCAGTGATTGATGCCTCCAAGCTGATGCCAAGAGAGATAAATAGAAAGCTCAGGGAGTACGCCAAGGAATACAAGAGGATAATCATAAGAAATCCGAACGCCAAGCACTACATCGCCGCCGGGCTCGTGGCCGACGTCGAGGTGGTGATCGAGGGGAGCGCGGGGTACTTCTTGGGCACCATGATACACGGACCCAAGATACTGCTGGAGGGGAACGCCGGGTGGTACGTAGGGGACAACATGACGAGCGGCGAGATAGCGGTCAAGGGGCACGCGGGCAACGGCGCCGGGCAGTACATGTACGGCGGCACGCTCATCGTTGAAGGGGATGCGGGCGACAGATCCGCCGCCTTGATGAAGGGAGGTAGGGTAATAATAAAGGGAGATGCCGGCCTCATGACCGGACTGTACATGATGGGCGGAGAGGTAATAGTTCTGGGGAACGTCAACGACTACGCCGGCGAGATGATAATAAGAGGCAAGATCTTTGTCGGAGGGGCTGTGAAGAGCCTGGGCAAGAACGCCAAGGTTGAGGAAGCCCCGCCGGAAGAGGTGGAGCGCGTCAACTCCATATTGCGCAAGTACGGCCTTCCCACGAAGGACAGCTACTACGTCATTCTGCCCAAGAGCTTGAGGCCCGTCTACAAGCCCCCGAGCGGCACGCCGGCTATGAAGAAGCTCTTCCCCAAGTATCGTGTTGTGTTCAAGTACGACATCTGCATAGGGTGCGGCACCTGTGCAATGGTCTGCCCCGAGGGCGTCATAAAGATGAAGGGCTACAAGCCGGTGGCTGCCAGAGAAGCGGACTGCATAGGCTGCTACGCGTGCATGAACTACTGCCCCACGGACGCCGTAAAGGTGGAGCGCGTCGCTGAAAGCATGACCAACAGGGCGCGCATTGACTCTAGTACGTTCAACTACATGAGGCAGATGGCCTCAATAGGCCACCCCCCAGTGATCGGCATGGGCGCCGAGAACAAGTACTTCCCCTCTCTGGACCAGCTCACCTTCATCCCCGGACAGACCTCGAGGCCTCCGATAGACAGCTACCGCGAGCCGTGCGATACGGAGGTGGTCTTGGGAGACCGGTTCGCCGAAAGGCCGCTCAAGCTCAAGGCTCCGATAATGATAGGCGCCATGAGCTTCGGCTCAGTGAGCAAGGAAGTAAAGGTGGCTCTGGCGAAGGCTGCGGGCAGGCTGGGCATAGCCGCGAACACCGGGGAGGGCGGAATGCTCCCGGAGGAGAGGAAGTACGCCACGATACTGGTCGTCCAGTACGCCTCCGGCAGGTTCGGGGTCTCGGCCAGCTACTTGAGGGCCGGAGATGCCGTCGAAATCAAGATAGGACAAGGGGCGAAGCCCGGCATGGGCGGCTTGCTGTTGGGCGAGAAGGTCACTGAAGATATCGCGAAGATGAGGGGCATTCCCATAGGGGCCGACGCCATAAGCCCGGCGAGGCACTTGGACATAGTGGGTCCGGAAGATCTGAAGATGAAAATAGAGCAACTGAGGGAAATAACAGATTGGAAGGTGCCTATAATTGTAAAGTACGCGGCCGGCAGAGTGGCGGACGACGTCAAAATAGCAGCCAAAGCCGGAGCGGACATAATAGTCATCGACGGCAAGCCCTCCGGCACCGGCGCGACCCCTTACATAGTTACGGAGCACACCGGCTACGCCACGATGGCTGCTGTGGTGGAAGCCCACAAGGCGCTCAAGGAGATAGGCCTCAGAGACAAGGTCAGCTTGGTGGTGGGGGGAGGAATAAAGACCGGCGCGGACGCCGCTAAGGTCTTGGCGCTGGGCGCGGACGCCGTGATGGTGGCTTCGGCCACCCTCGTGCCTATAGGGTGCACGTACTGCGGCACGTGCCACAACGGCAAGTGCCCTTACGGAATAGCGACCCAGAAGCCGGAGCTGAGGAGGAGGATCAACGTGGAGCTGGCTGCGAAGAGGATAGAGAACTACCTAAAGGCCTTCATAGAGGAAATGTGCATGTTCGCACAGCTGGCCGGAAAGAGCAAGCTGAGCAACTTGGAGCGGGAAGACCTGAGGGCCCTAACCTTCGAGGCGTCCATGCTGACCGGCGTCAAGCTTATGGGCGTTGAGAGGCCGGCCTCTGACCTCCTGAGATCCGACGAATGACCTCTTTCAATATTATCCCAGAAATTATCATTACAGCGATGCTCAAATATGCTATTTCTTCCAGCCTCCCCACCCTCGTTAGGGGAGCCATCAGTATTGACGCTATTGCCATTGCGCTGTAGGTCAGCCCCAGCGATGCTCCCTTCGCCTCCGGAACCATCTTTGCGACCAGAGCTACCAGGCCCGCCTCATAGAACGGGTACACGGGTATGGACCAGCTGATTAGGCACAGCGGCGGCGGAGCCAAAAGGGCTAAGGCCACCACTGCCGGATAGGCGAAAACCGAAGCTAAGAAGGTCCTTTCTGGGCCCCACCTCTCGAGCGCCTTGCCGGCCAGCAGGCCTCCCAAGAAGGCCGTTATTCCCGGGCCGACCGCGTAGGAGAGGACGAACGTCAGCTCGTCGGCCACGTTGTAGAACCTCCACGCGGTCAGCGCGTAGGCGACGTACTCTGCCCCCATAAAGAGGGCAAGCGGCGGGATGAACATCTTCAGCTTCGGCAAGGCCGCGAGGAAGTCTCCTCTTCCCTTAACGTTGGGAACGGAGTATATCACGAGGGCTGAGCCCGCGAGGATCGCCGAGGAGGCCACGGCGGGACTCTTGAGATAGGGCATGGCCACGACTCCCAAGGCCCACCCTAAGGAGAGCGCGCCCACGGAGGCTCCCAGCTCCTCAGCCCCGAGCTCGTTCGCCGCCAGCAACGCAACCACGAAAGCCGCGTAGAAGAGCGAGAGGGTCAGGAACACCGTGAGGGGCGTGACGCCGAGGAGGGGGAAGAGGGCGGCGGCGGGAGAAGCTAGGGCGGCAGTTCTCATGCCCTTCTTGTCCGCCAGCCATCCGAAGAACACCGCCGGGCCGGCTGACGCCATCTCCGCTACGGCCACCGCTGTGGCGTGGCCCTCCCCTCCCCCGACCCTCGCGAGGGTGGTGAAGTAGCCATACGCCAAGGCCAGCAGGGACACTCCGACCAGCAACGCTCCCTTTCTCATACCTTCTTGCACTTCTCAACACCCATGTTCTTCAGCCTTTTTGTTAGTTTATCGAGAAGGTGAAAGGCTTTCTTCGACACCAGCATTCGGTAGGTCCTTCCGTCTCTCGACTTCAAGATGAACAGCACGGTGTTTTCGTATTCCCTCGCCAGCCCCTTTGCCGTGTGCTCCTCGACCCTCCAGCACTTAATTTCGTCAACCTTCAGCTCTAGGACTTTTTCCTTGGTGCCCCTCTCCTTCGTCCTCATTTTCTCTATTTTGTAGAGAAAGAGGTCTAGGTGCTTGGAGAGCCCCCGCCGCGACCTCCCGGCCCCGCGGGCGGCGAGCCTCTCCAGCAACAGCTTCTCCCCGTCGAAGGTTAAGTCGCAGTGCTCCACTTCTCTTCCCTTCATCAGTACGACGCTGTATATTATCACCGGCGCCCCCGAGGGCTTCGAGGTCAAGCTTTCAAGAGTTCCAGCCCTCCGCTATAGGGTGCCCGGCGTGTTCCCGCTACCCCTTACAGATACCGAGTCCCTCAAAGCGAACGGAATTGAAATACTGAAGCTGGACGCAGATCCGGTATCTAAAAGGGAGAACTACATAAAGTCCTACTTGGCCGTGGGCAGAGAAGGCCGCGTGCTCTTCGAGACCGGTCCGGCTAAGTCGTTCGAGACCCTCATAGAATCCCTCAACAGCTATGGAATAAAGCTGAGCGAGGTGGATGCTGTATTCGTCACTCACATACACCTAGACCACGCCGGCGGCTTGGGGAAGGTCTTAAGGGAGTGCGGGTGCAAGGCTTACGTTCACCCAAAGGGAGTGAAGCACTTGGCGAACCCCTCCAAGCTCAATGAGGCTGCAAGGGCCGCGCTGGGCGAGGAGGTCTTTGAAGCCTACGGCCCCGCCGTGCCGGTCGAGGAGGAAGCCTTGGTCAGCACTGCCGACGGCGAAACCATAAATATAAAGGATGTAAGCGTTAGGGTGGTCCACACGCCAGGCCACGCTCCCCATCACCAAGCGTTCCTCCTCAACGGGGTGCTCTTCCCCGGCGACGCGCTGGGGGAAGTAACCACTTGGGTTGGGGCGTACACGCCGACCACTCCGCACCGAACAATCTTAAATATGGTAATAGATTCAATATTCAAGTTAATGGATCTTGAGCCGTGGGCCTCCGCGTACACCCACAGAGGCTTCGTAGTCGGCAAAGAGAACGTTCTGCTTCAGATGGCCGGCTCCGTGGAGCAACTCCGCACGTGGCGCCAGACTGTGTGGATCAGAGCAAGGGAGTGCGGCGCAGACGTGTGGTGCCACTACGAGAGGCTGAAGAGGGCTGATCCGATGCTGAAGATGCTGGAGGAAGAGGTTGAAAAGAGCAGCTTGCTGAAGAACTCTATCCGCATGAGCATAGACGGCATCTACAAATACGTCATGGGGATCAAATGATCTTTACGTAGTCGAACAGTCCGACTTTGAGCTTCACCTTTACTCTCAAGTTCGATCCCAAGCGCTCCTTAACGACTTTTGCTATCTCCTCCGCAACCTTGTAGCCGCTGAATATGCCTACCTTAGCCTCCGGCGACTTCTCGGCGAGTATGGTCACTTCAACAATATTGTTCGCGACGTCAACAACAATCACATAGTCTTTCAGCACCAAGCCCCTCGACGCCAGTATCGCTTTCAGTATCTCATCGAACACTATATCCGCGATCAAGTAGATTACTTTGCCTTCCATACTTACTACGACCATGATCGGCTCTGGGAATTTTTCTTGCGACATTATTTTCATTAAGTGGTTTACTATCAGCTTCGCCGCGCCTTGTATGGACGTGCCGACGGTGCCCTTCCTCTCTAAGCGGAACTTCAGCACCCAGAGGCCCGTATCCTTATCCTTCTCCTTAACTATGTCCGTTACTATGAAAGGCAGTCTTTCGGAAAACTCTGTTAAGCTCCACTTTATTTTGTTGTATATCTCATCGATAAGCGGCTTCCTCTCCTCCTTAGGCGCGATCTCCGGCGCTCCCCTCACTGCCGACGATCTCAGTATAACCAAGTACGTGGAGTTTGCGTCGACCTCCTCTAAGTTGGTCTCGTTGAGTATGATGAGTACAGGCTCATCCTCCTCGAGGGGGATTATCCTCACCTCTTGGAAGGTCTTAACGAGCTCGGGGAGCTCCGAGCCTTTGGCAACGCCGAACACGTACTTCACGGTTCTCACCTTCGGCACGCTCGTGTCTCCTCATCCCATAGCGGTTAGGTCGGACGCTTTCCACATGCCCAGCTTCCTTGAGAAGTGTAAGTTCTTCCCTATTAAGTAGTCGAGCACGCGCCTCAGCTTGCCGGTCGGTGCCCTCGTGGCCACTGGGTCGGGCTTGAAGGGGCATTTCAACGTGCTTACGGCCTCTGCCAAAGGTTTTAATGGATGGTCGTGCTCCAAGTCCTCTTTATCAGAGCCGAAGAGCGGGCGCGCGACGGGCGCCCCAGAGGATATGAAGTGGGCGTTGCTGAGCGTCTGCGAGGCGACTTGGCCGAGCGAGTCCCCAATTACGACCCTACCGTGCTCGGACGCCCTCAAGACCATCCCTCTCTTGCAAGCCAGACATAGAAACCGCTCCATTTTATACTTCTTTAAGTCCTCGAGCATTTTCCTTAAGAAGGGCCTATGATCGTAAAGGAGTACATACGCCTCTGGGTCCAAAAGGTAGATCTGCTTCAAGGCTCTGAAGCTCGCAGTGGGGGATATGAGGAAGTGTGCATACCTCTTGGGCCTCAGCGTGGCAGCGAGGTAGAAGCTGTCCAGACCGCCAGAAAACAGCAAAATCTCCTCCAAACCAGAGCTCCCGCGTAGAGCCATGAAAGGGGCTCAAGAGCTTGTGGAGCTGAGCGTTAGAGCTATAAGGAAGCTCCTCCCCCTCGCCTTAAAGAAGAAGAATAAAAACGTAATCAAGATAATGCACGTCTGCGGAACGCACGAGCACACAGTGACCCACAACGGGCTCCGGTCGCTGATGCCCAAGGGCCTGGAGCTGATAGCTGGGCCCGGGTGTCCTGTCTGCGTGACGCCGGCCAGCGCCGTGGACGCGCTGATAGACTTAGCACTGGACGGCGTTAGGGTCTACGCCTACGGCGACGTGTACAAGCTGCCGGGCACCAAGGGCTCGCTGGCCACCGCGAGGGCTATGGGCGGCGACGTGAAGGTAGTGTACGGATTCTTGGACGCTATAAAAGATGCGAAGGAGCACCGGAAGGAATCGGTCTTCTTCGGCGTGGGCTTCGAAACCACGGTCGTAACCGTGGCGAGTCCTATATACGAAGGGCTCGTGCCGGAGAACTTGAAAGTTCTCCCAGCCTACCTCCTAACCGCCCCCGGGTTGAAGAGGGCAATCGAAGCCCATGAAGGCATTGGAATACCCTTGGACGGGATAATAGCTCCGGGCCACGTGTCAAGCGTGATCGGCGCCAACGCGTGGAAGTACCTCCCGGAGGAGTTCGGCTTCCCGACGGTCGTGGCCGGCTTTGAGGCGTTCGACTACCTGCTGGCGGTCGTGGAGATACTGAGGCAGATAGTGAAGGGCGAGGCCAAGCTGGTGAACGAGTACTCGAGGGTGGTCAGGCCGGAGGGCAACGTGCACGCGTGGAAGAAGGTCATGGAGGTCTTCGAGGTCGTTGATGCGTACTGGCGCGGAATAGGGGTTCTGCCCAAGAGCGGGCTCAGGTTCCGGGAAAGCTACAAGGAGTACGACGCTCTAAGGGAATACGGGCTCGAGATCAAGCCAACGGAGAGGGAGCTCCCGCCCGGGTGCAAGTGCGCGGAGATAAACTTGGGAATAGCGAAGCCTACAGACTGCCCGTACTTCAAGAAGAACTGCACCCCGACTCATCCCATCGGACCTTGCATGGTCAGCGACGAGGGAACTTGCTCCATATGGGCGAGGTTCGGCGGAGGGGGGCTCGTGGAGGAGCTCGCAAGAGAGGCCGGGATACTCTGAGCCCTCGGCCTGGCTACGCCGCTCGTCACCGCTCACGCGCGAGACTGCTCCTCATCGGGCCTCGGGAGCGCGTAGAGCTTGCCCTTGTACTCGACGAGGTAGACCTCATCTCCCTCCTCTAAGCCGTGTGGGCCCTCAGCCTCCACGAGCTCTCCCTCGGACCTCACCTTGAGCGGCTCCACGCTCTCAACCGTTCCCAGCCTGAGCCTCCTCTCGCCCAAGTACGCTATGTCGCCGCTCTTCCTCATGCTCCACCAGTCGTCGCTGGCTACCTTCACCTCCCTGTCGCTCGGAAGCAAGTACACGTGGAACTTCCCCCTGCTGAAGCCGGTGAATATGGCCGGCTCTCCTTTGAATATTAGGCCTTCTCCCTCCCTTATGCTCGGGAGCCTAACGCTTATTGTCAGCCTCGTCCTAACCTTGCCGTCCCTCCTCATTCCAACAACGCTGTGCGATTCAATTATCTTAGCCCCCATGTTGAAGCGCATGAGCTGGGCCGCTCTTTTGGCAACTTCCTTGCTGGTGAGCAATACATCCAACCCCGTCCTCTGCTCCACCAGCTCCACTATGTCCTCGCCGCTACCCACCTTGGCAAACAGCTCGCCCGCCTCCCGGAGCTCCTCCTGCGTCACGTCCCCCCTCTCGCTCCTGATCTGGAGGACCGCGTCGTAGTCCTTCCCGCTCTTCATTAAGCACTTGGGACACGGCCTCTTTTCGACGTCAAGCTCTATGGGCAAGGTTTGGCGGGCCTCGGCGCCGCCCACCTTAACCAAGGCCGTCACCCTTGCTACGTACCTGCCTCCCCTCCGGCGCTCCACCCTCACGCCTTCCACTTCAACTTCCTCCGCCGGTGGAATTGGGGATATGTTGGCCTCCACGGTTCTCTCCGCAAGCATCCTTATGGTCTCTTCCACGTCCCCAGTTCCCCTGACCCACGCGTTGTCGACCATGTAGGACGAGCATATGGGACAAACGACTATGTGCTTGCTCCCCTTAACCTCGAACAGCGGAGACTCCTCCACCAAGCACTTCAAGCACAGGTGGCCCACGACGGGGTTATCGGGGCTGTCCGGGGCTCCGCACTTGACGCAGAACCTCCTTCTTCTCCTCGCCATTTCTCCCGCGCCCGGAGCTTCTGCCGGCATCAGATATAAGGTTCGCACACCAGCCACTCCTCTTCGGGAGGTTTGAAGGAATAGCTCAGCACGAGCTCGTCGACGCTCAGCGGAAGGGGTGAGCAAGTCCTTACCTCCTTCACATTGTAGTTCTTGTTGTATACTATTCCTTCTTTTGTGATGAAGATTGCTGGGCCGCCCCTCTTCTTCAAGTACTCATAGTCGGACTTGAAGAGCTTGCTGACGTAGTTGCAAGTGATCATTTCTTTGTCTCCGGTATTTACGAGGATGTGCACCATCTCTCCGGGCACGCCCACCACGTCGCCCTCCTTTACTTCTACCAAGTACGCCCTCTCGTCGTCGTGTAGCAGAAAGGTCCCGTTGCCGCTGAGCACGCAGTAGAGCTCTGGCCAAGGCCTTCCCCACGGCCCCTCCGGGTGCTTGTGGCCGTGGGTGCGTGCGTACTCTCCATCGGGAAGGAGCCCGGGCCTCAGCACCGTTAGGTCGACCCGGAGGGCGTTGGAGTGCGTGGGCAGTACGTCGCGGAAGACCTCGTAAACCACCTCAGAGCTCTCCGAGGGCTTCAGCATAACATCTTTCATTTCTTTGACGGTCCTCGGATTCGCAAACCTTATCCCCGCGGGGGTCAAGGCCACGCCGTCCCCCAGCAATACGTCCCTCAGCAAGCGGCGCCCCGAGGTCCTTCAACAAGACCCTTATGCAAGCTACCCAGCTGGGCGGGGGACCCGCCTCCGGCACCGGCCCGTCATATATAGTAAACACGTCGTGCTCGGAGATTACGCTCACCACCACCCGCGCTCCCAAGAGCGTGCAGACGTATCCCCTCCACACGACCTCCTTAATCACTCCCCTGCCCCCATCCGAGCGGAGAGAGAAAAATGAGGGGCGGGGCTGGAGCGAAACTGGCCGCGTACGCTGAGCTGCTGAGGGTCCACAACTTGCTCGCTACTGCTTTGGCCGTCGTCGCAGGCTCTTTGTTGGTGAAGGAGGTCGAGCCGTTTCCTCTAATCGTCGCGGTAGCGTCGGCGACGCTCGTGGCCGCGGGAGGCTACGCCGTAAACGACTACTTTGACATCGAGATAGATAGAATAAACAAGCCCCAGAGGCCCATACCCAGCGGAAGGGTCGGCGCCAGGGAGGCCTATCTGCTGAGCACATTCCTCTTGGCCGCCGGAGCCCTCGTGGCGTTCTCGGTAGGCCTCGCGACGGGGTTGTTTGCAACGCTAAACGCGTTTCTGATGTATTACTACTCGAAGTGGATAAAGAGGACCGGGCTCTTGGGCAACATAGTGGTCTCTTTCTCAACTGCATCCACGATACTGTACGGCGCGCTGGCCGAGCTGGAATGGGCCGGCTCGCTCCACCAGCTGTGGACCACAGTCCCAGTGTTCGCAATGGTATTCCTCATGACTCTGTCGAGGGAGATCGTAAAGGGAGTGGAGGACTTCGTAGGAGACTCAAAGGCCGGCGTCAGAACCGTGGCAGTAATCAAGGGTCCTAGAACCGCTCTGAAGGTCTCGCTTCTGTTGCTGGCTCTGTCAATCGGCTGCGGCTACATCGCCGCGTGGAGCGTCGGCCTGGGAGCGCTCTTCGTAGCTTCTATAACAGTCGGCGGCGCGATTTCCTTGCTTGCGCTGTTCAAGTGTGCCAGCTCGCCGGATCCTGTTGCTTGCGCGAGTAAGCCGAGGCGGCTCATGAAGGTCGCGATGTTCTTGGGTCTGGTGGGCATTATAGCGGACCGCGCGCTCCCACACGTTCTTTATATCCAACCGCGTCGGGAGTGAGGGGGATGAGGAGTGTCGAGGGACGTCGTCGTGGTTAGGGATAGACCTGTCGGCGAGTACGTGCTGAACGTAATAATGTTGCTGAACAGCGGTTCCGAGGAGGTGGAGCTGGTGGGCCGGGGTATGTACATTTCAAAGGCTGTCGCAGTGTTCAACGCACTGCGCGACAGGCTGGAGGAAACCCTAAAGGTGCTCGAAGTGGAAATAGGCAGCGAGGTCCGCGGGAGGACCCACCGGAGGGTTCCCTATATCAAGTTTCGGCTGACGCAAGGGATCTGAAGGTCCTCAGGACCCCCTCTAATGCCGTGCCCAAGTCTCCCCGCGCAACCTCCATCAGCTCCTCAAGCTTCCTCGTGTACTCTACGCTAAGCAGCTCCGGGAACTCCTTGCGCACGTGCTCCCTAGCCTCCAAGCCCTTCTTGGTGGCAACTACGTAGTTCCTGGGGGTCAGCACGACGTAGCCGTGCCTCCTCAGGTTTTCTATGGTGCGGGCGTAGGTGCTCGGCCTGCCGACCCTCTTCTCCTTCATCCACCTAACTACCTCGTGGACCCTCGGCAGGGGAGAGCTGGAGGCCCTCCGCACCTCCGCACCGACCACCTCCGGCTCGCCCGTCTGGACGATGGGCCTCGTGCGGAGCCTCCACACAGAGGTCCAGCCCTCTTCTAGGATGTCCGTAATTACTTCATTGGTTACTTTAATTCCCTCCACCTCATAAGTTATTTTAACCTTCTTCACCTTGGCCTCCTTCATCTGACTCGCCATGAACCTCCTGAAGATTAAATCGTAGAGCTTCACAGCCATGTAATTTATACCGTAGAGCGTGAACTCGAGCCTCAGCTCCTCCGCGCTGAGGGGCCTCGTGGGCCTTATCGCCTCGTGGGCCCCTCCCTCGCCCCACCTCCTCGGGACGAACAGCCCCTCC
>JAADDE010000051.1 GCA_013154085.1 Thermoproteota archaeon
TGATCCACTCGATCTCCACGTCCTCCGGCTGGAGGCCGAGCTCCCTCGCTATGATCTCCCTCGCCTCCTTGTCGTACTCCGGCGGGGGCGGCACGGGCTTCCTCGTCTCTATCTTTATCTTCAGCTTGTCCATGTTGTCGTCGTAGACCACTATGTTGTAGGCGCCGGTGGTGTCGGGTATCTGGCTGACCGCGTTCTCCACTACAATCGGGAACAGCAGCTTGCCCTTGACCTTGAACATCCACTCCACTCTGCCCGGTATGAGCTCCGCGAACCTGCAGTGGGTTATGCCGAGCTCCGGGGTGGGCTCACAGATGAACTCGTTCTTCACGTAGTCGCCCAAGCTGTACCTTATGAGCGGCATGGTGAAGTGCGTGAGGAGCGTCGCTATCAGCTCTCCCCTCTCACCTTGGCCAGCCGGCTCGCCCTCGGGCCTCTCCGCGTAGCTACCGGGCACCACTATGTCGAAGATCTGGGTGTCCTCCCAGAAGACCAAGGTGCCCGGAGCGTCGGGGGGCTCGATTGCCATGTGGCCGTCTGTGGTGCCCCAGACGCTTATGACCTTCTCCACGTTGGGGTGAACTTCCATAAGCTTCTCCTTGGTCTTCTCGGCAGCAGCTCCTCCGTGGAGGAGGAGCACCTTGAACGGCGTCACCCAGCCCTCTAGCTTGGCTTGCTCGCCTATCCAGCGGTGGAGCCACGGGGTGGTGGCGAAGACGTCGACCTTCCAGAGCTTCATTATGAGCATGTGCCTGTCCTTCCAGGTGAAGAAGGTCTCGCCTCCTCCGGCTATTGCGGTGGCGCCGCACCTCCACATGGCGGTCTCCACCAGCGGGGGACCCCAGCTGTAGAAGCCGCTCATGTTGAGGTAGTTGGCGTAGACCACTCCGGGCTTCACGCCGGCGAAGGTCCAGAGGTACCTAGCCTGCTGCTCCTCGAAGTAGTCCAGCTCCACCCTTCCCCAGCCTTGGAAGGTGGGCATTCCCGTGGAGCCGGAGGTGGCGCCCACGAAGTGTATGTACTTCGCCAGTTCGGGCACCATTATGGTCCCGTAGGGCGGGTTCTTCTTCAGGTCCGCCCTCAAGTCCTTCTTGGTGAGGACCGGTATCTTGGTCACGTCTTCCCAGGTCTTAATCATGTCCGGGTGGAAGCCCTTGCTCTTCCAGAACTTGCGGTAGAACTCGCTGTGGTCCCAAGCCCACCTAACTATGGCCTTTAGCCTCTCCGTCTTTATCTTCTCTATCTCCTCCCTGGGCATCCTCATTACCTTCGGATTCCAGAGGACCTCGTCCCTCGGAGGAGGGTAGTCGGTGCGTATGAAGCCCTCTTGGCGGTAGGCCCTTCCCTTCTCTAGGTACGCTCCCAAGGGAGTGGCCCTCGGGTAGAGGTCGAACACCGCTACCTACCCGCTAGAGGCGGGTGACGTACCGGTTTATAGGCGTGTATTGATAGGCATATACCGTTATGCCCCCGGCGCGGCCACTTAAAATGACGGCGGTAGATTGGCGGTCTACCGCGTCAGTAACGTAAGCTTTAAGGTAATGAAATAACTGAAAGAAAAGATGGACATGTATAAGATAAGCTGGAGCTAAGAGTTGAGAAAGCTCGCCGAGCTTAAAGTAAAAGAGAGCGGAGGAGATTGATGCGATTATCAAAAAGCTGGAAGAGGCGCCTTGGAGCGTGCCAGGGGGTTTGCGGAGAGGTGGTAAGGAATGATCGCGGCTGACTCCTCCGCGATAATAGCTTTGTGTGGAAGGCGAGCGCGCTGACCAACAAGCTGTCCGGCCCTTGGGAAGCTGGTGGTGCTCGCATAGGAGTGCTTCGAATTCTGTGTGGAGTTCGAAGATCAAGACAAGTACTTAGACGTGGCCCTCGAAATAGCCTTGAGGAGGATTGTCGTCTACGACTCCCTCTTCGTCGCCCTAGCCCTAGAGGAGGGCTTGCCGCTCCTAACCTTGGATGTCGGGCAGAGGAGGGTTGCATCCTCTTTGGGCGTGAAAGTGCTCTGAGCGAAACTTTTTCCTCGAAACTCTTCCTGCTGAAATAGTTATCCGAAATAGACAAGGTTTTGATGTCCTTGAAGTGATAAGGGGCGGGGAGAGGGGTGAAAGTGGCGCTGCTGTTGCTCCTCGCCCCTCTGGCTATGGCCATCACTTGCACCTCCGCATACCCGGAGCTCCAGAGCTTGTGCGATGAGGTAGCGCCCAAGGTGGAATCGCTGTGGGGTAGCGCGGAGGCGACGGTCGCGCTGAGCTACGGAAGCGACCACCTCACCGTAGGGGTGCCCCTCTCCCACAGCTACTCCGTGACCCTTAAGGAGCCGGACCCGTGTGCCCTAGCCCACGAGCTGACGCACGTGATCGAGCTGGAGAGGGGAGCAGTGGAGCCGGACTGGTTCGCAGAGGGCTTGGCGGACCTCTCGTGCTTCCTCCTCTACCCAGACCTCTACGCCGGGAGCGGCTACGCGGAGTGGGTCTCGAGGGGCTACGGTAGCTACTCGCCCTACTTCTTCGGGGTGACCGTGCTCTACTACTGGCTCGCGCGGGGCGGGGAGGTGTGGGAGCTGAAGGACCTTTCCTTCAAAGAGGCCTCGCGCCTCTTCGCCGAGGCCTTGGAGAGGGGGATTACGCCCTACGGAGTTAGGCCCAAGGAGCCGTTGCTGATAAAGGTGTTCCTCCGCAGGGGATGGGCCTACGGCGGCTCTCCTTCCGGCGAGTACTGGAAGTTCGGAAGCGTAGCAGTCTTCTACGGGCCCGGGGAGGTGAGCTACGGGTTGCCCTTTATACTCCCTTTCCTTGCGCCGAGCTGGCTGAGGAAGTGTGGATCCGGTGTAAGGCGGTTAAGGAGGAAGGCGGTTTCGTATACGTAGAGTGCTCCTACTTCCGCCTCCCGTGGGAGCCATCAGAGGTTCCTTACGAGGGCGAGCTTCTGGGGGCGCCGGCCAACGGAAGGACCGTAAGGCTCGGAATTAGGGGGAAGGTCGTGCTGAGGGGGAGGGAGGGCGAGAGGGGCCGCCTGGGGCCTAAGGAATTCTACTTCCAAATTCCAGAGATCGGAGTGCTCGGGGAGATGAACGGAGTGGTGGTAGTCTACATACTGGGCAAGGGAAGGTACGCGGGCACGATATACGGCGCGCGGGTGGAGGGAGAGGGAGAGGAGGCCTTCGGCGTGGCCCCCCTCAAGGGCAACAAGGCCCGGCTCGAGGTCGGTGGGATATGGGTGGAAAAGGAGTTGCCGGACCCCAAGTCGCTCAAGCGCGCTCAGCTCGACTTACCGTACAGGGTGGTCGGCGCGGGCGAGAAGCTCAAGGTGGAGCTCTACGATGAGTTCGACGTCATTGGAGAGAGGCATTACAAGGTGAAGGGGACTGTGGAGCTCCCCTACGGGAGCGTAATAGGCTACAGAGGGGTGCCGGAGAGGCCCTCGAGGGTCGAAGCGGAGAAGGTCTTCGAGCTGTGGGCCGGGAGCGTTAGGAAGGCGCTGAAGGGGCGGGAGGGATTGGTGGTCCACACCTCGAGGACCACCTTGGTGGTCGGAAGAGGGGTGAAGGATGTCGGGTTGGCGACGGACTGCTACTACGACGACGACCTCTACGCGGTGGGGAGGAGGGCCTACGTGGAAGGAAGGGTCTTCGAGCTCCCCTCTGCCCCGTACGCGTGCACGAGGGCCGGGAGGCTAGCCCTGTTCTCCATACCTTCGAAGCCAGTCTTCCTAACGATAAGGCTGTTCAGCCCAACTATAGCGATCAGCGTGCCTCCCACGGAGTTCCCTTGGGAAATCCCGTGGAGCTCCGAAAGGAACGCCGCGCTGATCGCCTTCGACGTGGAGACGGGCGAGGAGAGGCGCGTGGAGCTCCTCCCCGGAGTCTACGGGCTCTACCGCCGCAAGCACTTGCTGGTCCACAACCTCTTTGGGGAGCTCCGAGTATACGACGAGCGCCTCAGCTTGCTGTGGAGGAGGGAAGCCAACGGGGTCCGGGACGTGGCCGAGGAGGATTTCTTGGCTTTGTGGACCTACCGGCCCCCGAGGATAAGGGTCTACCAAGACTTCTTCAAGCAGGTGTTCAAGACCGCTACCAACAACTACCACGTGGGCTTGTGCTCCGAGAGAGGACTGCTGTACGCGGTCGACGGCGAGCAGCTCAGAATCTTCCTCCCGAAGCTCGGGTTCTACGAGCTCAAGGCAAAGATCGAGGGAGGGCTTGCGTGCGAAGCGGTTGGCGGGGCCATTGTAGTTTCGGACAAGAAGAAGGTTGCTGTCTGGAGGCCCAAGCTTCAAATCTCCTTTGACTAGCCCGAGCGGTGCGCACATGAGGAAGGAGCTTCTCGCCTTGATAGCACTGGTGCTTCTGGCCTCATTTGCGCTCTACCCCCGCCCCCAGAACAGCTTCAAGGTCTCCACGACCACAAGCCTCTACGACACCGGCCTGCTGGACGTGCTCGCAAAAGCCTTCGAAGAAAAGTACGGCGCTAAGCCGGAGTTCTTGGTGGTCGGGAGCGGGCAGGCCTTAAGGCTGGCCAAGGACGGAGCGGTCTGCTTGACGTTGGTGCACGCGCCCTCGCTGGAGAAGCAGTACTCCGAGTACCTTACAGATCACATAATATTCGCGTACAACTACTTCGTCATAGTTGGTCCTAAGGAAGATCCGGCCGGAGTCAAGGACGCGAGGAACGCCACGGAGGCCTTCCGGAAGATCTACGAGGCCGGCGAGGCCGGGAAGGCCTTGTTCGTCAGCAGGGGAGACATGTCGGGCACGCACGTGAAGGAGCTGTCGCTGTGGAAGCTTGCCGGCTTAGATCCCAAAGGCAGGCCTTGGTACAAGGAGACGGGCTCCGGAATGGCAAAGACGCTGATTATTGCTAATAACATGAAAGCCTATACGCTCAGCGACGTTTCGACGTTCTTAAAGCTCAAGAGAGACGGCAAGCTTCCCAACTTGGAGATATTGTACTCTGGCTCGGAGGAGCTCATAAACATATACAGCGGCTACAGGGTGAAGGGATGTGAGGATCCCAACGCGAAGGAGTTCCTCCGCTTCCTAAACTCCACTGAGGGGCAGAAGATAATAGCGAGCTACGGTAAGGAGGAGTTCGGGCGCCCCCTCTTCTATCCTGCCGAGGGCAAGCTGGAGTGGCTCCGCGAGGTCTGGAGGGAGCTGGCGAGATGATAGAGCTCGTGCTGAGGTCGCTCTGGATCTCCGGAACTGCCACGCTCTTAGCTACCGCGTGGTCTCTTCCCCTGGTCTTTATCATAATTAAAAAGAACCTCAGGTCCCTAGTAACCTTCTTTGAGGGCTTGGTGGGGGTTCCAACGGTCTTGGTTGGGCTCCTCCTTTACGACCTCCTCTGTCCGCGATGCCCCCTCGGCTCTTTGGGCCTCCTCTACACCCCCCAAGCAATAGTGCTGGGCGAGGCGGTTTTGGTTACCCCATTACTCGTCGCGACGCTCCACACGACCCTCAAGAGGGCTTACGAGGAGTTCGGAGAGCTCGTGCTCACCTTCGGGGGCTCTGAGTGGAGGGCCCTATTGGTCGCGCTCAAGGAGAGCTGGGAGGAGGCCTTGGGTTCCGTAGCAATGGCCTTCTCGAGGGCTGTGGGCGAGCTGGGCGTGGCGCTGATCGTGGGAGGCAACATAGCGGGCTACACCAGAACCATGAGCACCGCAATAGCCCTCTACACGCAGATGGGCGAGTTCGAGAAGGCCACGCAACTGGGGGCGATATTAGCCGCACTGAGCGTTGGAGTATCTTTCGCCGTCAAGGTAGCGCTTAAGAGGTAGGCGGTGGTCCAAAGGTGGGATTTAAGGGTTTATTAGCTCCAAGCCTCGGCAGTTGAAGGGACGGCCTATTGTGGAGAGGTCCTTCGCTTGGCTACTAGGCCCAAAGGCTGAGAATCAGAAGCTCTTGGAGGAGCTGGTCTCTCAGATAATAAGCGACTACATCCACTGGAGGAGGAACTACTTCCCAAAGGATAAGACCCTCATAAGGAGGAGAGACCAGAGCGAGCTGAGGGACGAGTTCGACAAGCTGTACGACAACATATTCAACATGCTAGGGGAGATGAGGAGGAACTTCCCCTTCTACAGCCCCCGCTACATAGCCCACATGCAGTCCGAGGTGACCCTCCCGTCGCTTCTCGGATTCATAATGGGACTGCTCTACAATCCCAACAACGTGTCCTCCGAGTCCTCCCCGGTTACCACGGACTGGGAGATAGAGGTGGGCAACGAGGTGCTCAAGCTCATAGGCTACCGCCCTCCCCCGGACCCATCGCTACCCAAAGACAAGTACTTGAAAGAGCTCAAGAAGGAGTTCGGCTGGGCTCACATAACCTCCGGCGGCACCACTGCTAACCTAGAAGCACTGTGGGCCGCCAGGAACGTTAGGTACTCCGTACTGGCATTGAAGGAAATTGCCGAAAAAGAGGGAGTTACGTTAATGGTTAAGCTGCCGAGCGGCAAAAAGGTCGAAATAGGGGAGGCCGACGAGTACCACTTGCTCACAGTGAAGCCCAACGAAGCAATATACTTGCTTTCCAAGCTGGTAAAGGAGCTCAAGAGGAAATACTTAAAGGACGATGAAGAAATAAACGCGAAAGTTATGAAAATGCTGAGGAGGAGCGAAAGGAGCGTCTACAACGGCGTCGGAAAGCTCTTCGCTCAGTTCGAGCCGGTTATAGTTACTTCAGGGACCTCCCACTACAGCATCGAAAAGATCGCCGACGTTTTGGGGGTTGGAAGGGGCAACGTGGTTTACGTTGACATAGATGAGAACTTCCGCATGAGCATAAAGGACTTGCGCTCAAAGCTCAAGGGGATCAAGGCGGAAGGGAAGGTCCCGGTGGCGGTTATAGCTACCATAGGAACCACCGAGGAGGGCTCCGTAGACCCCCTGCACGAGGTCGTGGGGGTTAGGGAGGAGCTGGAGGGCTCTGACTTCAGCTTCTGGCTCCACGCCGACGCCGCCTGGGGCGGCTTCTTCAAGACGCTCCTCAAACCCGACGGGGAGCTCAAGTCAATGTATATAGTAAGAAAGGTTCTGAAAAAGCTGGGCGCCGAGGCGCGCTCGCTGGAGGAGTTCAAGGAATTTGTGAGGGAGTATGCGAAGGATAAAGGAATGGCGGAGAGGGGCTTGGACGAGGTAGAGAGCTGGGCAGAGGCCCTAAAGATCTTGGAGAGGTTGATCAAGATTTCCAAGGACGATCGCGTGAGCAGGGAGGACTTCGAACTGGGCTTGGAGGACCACTTGGAAATGGTGAGGGAGCTCACCTCAGACGAGCTGGTGCTGGAGCACGGAGAGTACTCGAGGAGGATAAGGGTGCTATGGGGAAGCGAGAAGGTCGTGGCGCCGTTCATATACATGAACCGTGCGGAGAGCGTTACCATAGATCCCCACAAAATGGGCTACGTGCCGTACCCGTGCGGGATGGTTGCCTTCCGCAACGACCGCGTCAGGCACTTCATAAGCCAAGAGGTACCTTACATCACCTCTTCGTATACCGTCCACCTGCCCTTGAAGCATAAAGACCTCGAGAGTGGCAAAGTTGTGATCAAGTCCTTCGGACCTTACATACTGGAGGGCTCCAAGCCCGGCGCCTCCGCCTCGGCGATGTGGCTCCAGATCAACTCCATTCCCCTCAACTCCTCCGGCCACGGAGAGCTGGTCAAGAACAGCATCTTGGCCGCGAGGCTACTCTGGGAGTGGATGGTCCACTGGGACCAAGCCGAAAGGGCCAACGGGAGGGAGCCGGAGTACCAGTTCCTCCCTCTAACCCAGTATCCGCCGGACACGAACATAGTTATATTCGTGGTCAAGAAAAAGATAAGCAACTCAATAAAGCAGATGAACGAACTGAGCAAGAGGGTCTACGACCAATTCTCTATAAAGACAGAGCTCGGAGAGTTCGAGTACAGCTACTCGCAGCCCTTCTTCCTCTCAAAGACGGTCTTCAAGCCTCCGAAGTACCCGTTCAAGGCGCTGAGGTCCTTCTTCAAGAGGACCTTCCCGAGGGCCGAGCTGGCCAAGCTGGAGAAGGAGTACGAAGAGGAGGGCTTGTTCGTGCTGAGGGCTGTAGTGATGAATCCGTACATCTACCCCCTTAAGAAAAGGGGGCAAGATCTCATGGAGGAGTTCATGAGGAGAGCTGCAGAAGCGGCCGAGAAGGCAATAAGGGAGGGGCTCTAGTCCTCCAGAGCTTCTTTCAGCCTCCTCCACGTGTCCCTGAGGGCCTCCGGGAGGACCTTGGTCCCTCCTATAACCGTCATGAAGTTCGCGTCGCCGCACCACCTAGGGACTACGTGCAGGTGAACGTGGCCCGGAATCCCCGCTCCGGCCGCTCTGCCTATGTTCCACCCCGCGTTTATGCCCTCCGGCTTGTAGGCCTTCTCGAGGGCCCTCACGACTTTCTTTAGCAACTGCATAGCCTCTAGAAGCTCCTCGTCGTTGAGCTCAGTAACGCTGGAGACGTGCCGGTACGGCACTATCATTACGTGTCCGGTGTTGTATGGAAAGGCGTTCAGCACCACGTAGTTGTGCCTTCCCCTGTATACTATCAGGGCTTCTTCGTCCTTCATCTTGGGGAGCTCGCAGAAGACGCAGCCTTCCTTCTTCTCTAAAGTGCTCGCTACGTACTGCATCCTCCACGGCGTCCACAGCACGTCCAAGCTCCTTCACCAAGCAAAGAGCGCCCGCAAAGGTATATCACCTATCGCCAGCGCCAGCACGAAGCCCAGAGTGATGTACACCAAGAAGGGCACCCCGTAGGAGACGAATATGTAGCGGTCCTCCGAAAGAAGGCCCCTCTCCACCAGCTCCTTCATCCTCTTCTGGTGGTCCTCGTGCTCCTCCTCGACGGAGAAGGTAGTGCGTAGCTCGTGCTCCAGCTCTTCCCCCTTCTCCTTGAATATCTCCAGTGGATACCAGAACTTCATGTTCATGTACTCTTTCACCGTTACAACCTTTGCAGAGGCCGCCAAGCGCAACAGCTTCGCTCCCCCTAGCCCGAGCTCCCGGGCGTGGGAGAGGAACTTCTCGCTGCGCAAGTTGGAGAGCGCCCTGATGGGCAGCCACAGCACTCCCAATATTGTAGCGTAGAAGAGGGTTAGCAGGGGCACGGGCACGAAGGCCCTGAGTCCGAAGGAGAAGGGGTACCAGGGAACGGAGACCGTTAGGAAGGCCAGCGCCAGCACGTCGGCCCCGCCTATCAAACCCTTCCAGCTCATGAATGCAAGTATACCAATTATTATAGCTGAGCTCACCACCACCGCGACGACGTAGCCCAAGGCCCCGCGGGCGGCGAAGTAGTGGGCCTCGTACAGAGTGGCCGGCAGTGCGAGCAGCGAAGCGATGAGCCACAGCTTAGGTGGTATTTCCCTAGTCTTTAAATCGAGGTACGACGCATAGAGCAATGTGAGGAGCGCTACACCAACCCGGTACGCGTCGGCGATTAGGAGCTCGTTCAAGCTTCTGACCCCTGAGGCGTCAGGGGAGGAAGCGCTAAAACCCTCAGGCGGCTCTTCCGCAGTCACGCGTCCTCCTTCACCGGGCATGAGTCTTCATTGGACTGGGCGTGGTGCGGGGGGTGGGATTTGAACCCACGCCGGCCTGCGCCAGCGGGTCTTGAGCCCGCCCCCTTGGACCTGGCTCGGGCACCCCCGCCCGTTCCG
>JAADDE010000054.1 GCA_013154085.1 Thermoproteota archaeon
ACAAGGTCTCCACGTACTCGGGAGCCTCCTTGTCCACGAACTTGCCCACCAAAATGGGCTTGCCGAACTCTATGCCGGCCTCCTCCAAGGCCTCAGGGTCGTTTGGCTCCTTCACCACTTTGCTCATCTTTGCGAAGTACTCAACCATGCTGTAGGGGTCGCGGAACTTGTTGTACCTACCGAAGAGCACCGGACACTGGGAGACCACCTCCAGGAAGCTGAAGCCCTTCCTAAGCGCCATCTCCTTGAATGCGTTCTTCAGCTGGAAGACGTGCGCGGTCGTCCACCGGGCCACCCAAGTGGCCCCCGCGGAGGCCACGAGCTTCGGTATGTTGAAGGACCTCTCGTACCAGCCCTTCGGAGAGTACTTGGTTATTGCGCCGGGCGGCGTGGTGACCGTGGGGACTCCTCCGGTCATCGCTATGTTGAAGTTGTTCACCATAACTACCTTTATGTCTATGTTCCTCCTAGCGGCTTGGAGGGTGTGGTTCAAGCCTATCTGGAAGAGGTCGGCGTCGCCGCCGAAGGTCCAGACGTTGAGCTCCGGCTTGGCTATCTTTATCCCGGTGGCGAACGCCACTGGCCTCCCGTGGGTGGTGTGCATTGAATCAGTCTTGATGAAGCCGCTTATTCTGCCGGAGCACCCTATTCCGCTCACCACCACCAGCTTATTCGGGTCCAGCTTGCCCTCCTCGGCCAGCTCGTCCATTGCCCTCAAGAAGGTGTTGAGTATAGTTCCTATCCCGCACCCCGGGCAGAGGCTGTGCGGGAGCGCCTCCGCCCTCGCGAGCTCCATTTGAGGCATCCGCCTCAGCTTCTCCCTAGCCTGCTCCAAGCTCATATCCTAACACCCCCTTCTTCCAATATCTCCTCCGGGTCCAAGGGGATCTCTCCAATGCGGTAAACGAAGGAAACCTTCTCCTCGGGAACTACCTTGAGCACGTTGTGCAGCATCTGGCCGTAGTTCCACTCGACCACAACGACCTTCTCCGCCCCCCTCGCAACCTCCTTCAGCTCCCTGTCCGGGAAGGGCCACGCCGTCTTGGGCCTGAAGAGCGCGGCCTTCTTGCCGG
The DNA here is from genome assembly GCA_013154085.1 of Thermoproteota archaeon. GTDB lineage: Archaea > Thermoproteota > Thermoprotei_A > Sulfolobales > Ignicoccaceae > Ignicoccus. Next base: position 1,074 of record JAADDE010000054.1, read on the forward strand.
CCCTCCTCAAGAGCTTCACGGCCTCCTTGGCCGATCTCGCGGGGAAGCCGTAGGCGAAGATCAGCACCTCCGGGTCCTCGTCGCCGAACAGCTCGTACTCCACTATCTTGTCCCTGTTCTTCCTTATCTTGTCATTTATCCTCTTCACGAGCTTGTGGTGCACCCACGGGTCGTCGCTGTTGGGGAGGCCCCTCTCGTCGTGCGTCACTCCGGTAACGTGGACGCGGTAGCCGGTGCCGAACTCCGGCATGGGGGGAACCAAGTCCTCCTCCGGCTCGAAGGGCTTGAACTGCTCCGGAGGGACCTTGGGCCTCTTGCGGCTGACCACCTCAACCTTCTCCGGTATCACCACCTCTTCCATGAGGAGGACTGTCATCTTGTCCGCCATCACCAGCGCGGGAACCCTCCACCTCTCCGCCTGATTGAATGCCTTCACCGTCAGGTCGAACATCTCTTGGACGTTGTAGGGGACGTATACTACAGTCTCGTAGTCCCCGTGCGCGCCCCACTTGGCCTGCATGAGGTCTTGCTGCGCCGCCTTGGTCGCTTGGCCCGTGGAGGGGCCCTCCCTCATGCCGTTGATCAGCACCACCGGCGTCTCAGTCATGGCGGCGTAGGAGATGTGCTCTTGCATCAATGAGAAGCCGGGGCCGGCGGTGGAGGTGAAGGCCTTGGCCCCGGCCCAAGAGGCTCCTATGGCCGCTCCCAGCGCCGATATTTCGTCCTCGGCCTCAAAGATCACCATCCCCTGCTTGGGTCCGTTCCTAATCATCTGCTCCGCTATGTCGGTGGCCGGCTCTATTGGGTAGTACGCGAAGAAGCTGGCGCCCGCTGCCAGCGCGCCCATCGAGGCCGCCCACGCCCCGCTCTCGAAGTACTTGCCGGGCCTCACTGCCAAGGGTCGAGAACCCGGGGCGGGGGCGCAAAGCGAGTATATATTGGTTTAGTCAGTCAATGCAAATTTGTCCGAAGGAGCTACTAGTTCGGAGAGCGCGTCATCTGCGTTAGAGAGCGACTTCTCTAGCTTGAGAAGTTCTTTAACCTTGTACTTTGGAAGAGTCCTGGACAAGTCAGTTACTTTCGAAACGTAGTGTGCTAGCCTCTCGTTCCGAACCTTGCAGCAAGGTCCTTCACACCCTATGACGATGACCTTTTTCTTCCCGTTTCTGAATCTCTTTACAAGAGCCAAAGCCTTCAAGCTGGAAGAAAGTAACTGCCAGTGGTCCCTCAGCCTCCCCTGCTTGAACTCTACGATGAAGATCAAGTCCCTCTCTTTGCCGTATACGACGTAGACCAAGTCAGCGTTCTTCCGTAACGACGTTACTATTTTCTTTAAGTTCTCACTGATCTCTTTGATCTTCTCCTTCGTTTCTTGCTGTAGCTCTTCTGGCGCTTCCAGCAGTATCTCCAGTAATTGTTGTCTCGCTTTTGATATTCTCTTTGTTAGTTTAGCTTCAATGCAGATGTGTTCAAACGCTTTAGCTGTGTCTGGAGAGAGCGCGAACGCGAAGCCTTGGCTCTCCATAATCAAGCCGAGCGCTTTCAGTAGCTTGTACTTCGGAATTGTGTTACAGTTCATGCTCTTCATCCTCCGGAGGGAGGAGCTTCAGCTCGACGTCCAGCAGTCCGGGCGCTACCGACCAGCTCACCTCTTCCAGCTTCCCGTCGTGAGCATAGTAGAGCTTCAAGTCTCCCAGCAACTCTTCTGGTTTTACGTCTAAGTTGAACGTCTTTATGAACTGTTCTGCCTGCTTCTTTCCAAACTCCTTTAGCAACGCGTACGTTTTGTAGATGTAGGGGCTGTGTGTGACAATCACGAACTTGTAGCCGTACCTCTTTGAGAGCACGAGCATCATCAACGCCAGCTTCACCTGCGCTTCCGGGTGGAGCGCGACCTCGGGTTCTTCCACCAAGACTAGGGCTCCGTCGTTCAAAGTCGCTAAGGTATAAATCAAGGAGGCCACGCTTATAGCCAAGCCGGAGGAGCGGGCCAGCCTGACCTTCACTCCCTTGGTCTCGTACGCTATCCAGCTCTCTTCCGAGCTGAAAGTACCTTCTGCGACGTTCTTCATTAACTTCTTTAGCTCGTTAAGCCTGTCCAGTACTCTTGAAGCGTTGGGGGCTGTGGAAACGCCTTTCTCAACGGCGTACGACTCTCTGAGCCTCTCAAGGAAAGAGTAATACATGGGTGGGAGAGGATACTTTATGCTCAAGTCATAGATAAGGCCCTTTTGCGACATTTTTTCAATTTCCCAGAGAGTGGTGAGTAAGTCCTTATCGTAAGGTAACATGAAGCAAGTGTCATCAAAATAGATGTGTTTGATCACATCTTGTATCGTCTTTTTTAAAGCATCTGACGCGATGTTTTTTCTATGATATCCGTCTTTAATACCACTTACTGTAATCCTCAAGTAACCTTTGGCAAGGTTGTAGGACAGACGATATTTATACTTAAACTTAATGACCGACCAGTCATATTCACCCCATTCTAGCACTTCCGTCTCGGTTTCTAGGCTGGAAGATATTTCCAAACTCTTTACAATAGACTCAATCCATTCTCGCCTAAGGACACTGTCTATAAGGTCCTCCGGTAAGCGGGTCGAATAAACAGAGCGCAAAGCGTAAGAAATACGAGATGATAAAAGGGAGAGTAAGGGAATGACAATCACAAATCCATTTTCAATAGGTTCAAGGAACTTAGAAATATCAAGGTCTATAGCCCTAAACGCCCTCTCAAACACGATCTTTGCTGTGTACTCGTCCAAGTACCAGTTCATCAAATGAAGCGTTCTCAACAAGTAACTCTTCCCGGTGTTAGGAGGGCCCATTATCAAGGTAACGTTGTCTGCAGCCTCGAAGACCCCATCCTTCAGGGGGCCAACGTTGAGTTCCCGGAGGTCTATCCTCGTTCGTAGCAACGTCGTGCCCACGAGTCCCCGACGCTGAAGCTAAGTAAGGTTTGTGTACAGCAAGCGCCGCCGGGATGAAGAGGATCCGGAAGCTTACGCGGGGCCCAAGCATTAAGCCCTCGGCGCCTCCCTCAAGCGCGGTGTAGAGTATGGGCAAAATCATCTACGACCCGGAGCTCAGCGAGAGGGCGCCGGTCTACCGGGACAGGAGGCACGCCGGAAGGGTGCTGGCGGAGTTCATGGCGAGGCACGGCTTGGTCCCGGACTTCGTGCTGGCGATACCGGCGGGGGGAGTGCCGGTAGCCATAGAGGTTGCGAAGAGGTTCAACGTAAAGATGGATCTAATAATAGTAAAGAAGGTGCTGTATCCGTGGACCACCGAGGCGGGCTTCGGCGCGGTGGGGCCTCTGGGAACGGTCGTGATAGGCCCGAATCCCCTCCGGGAGGAGGAGGTCGAGGAGCAGGTGGAGGAGGCGAGGAGGAAGGTGGAGCTCAGGGAGAGGGTGCTGAGGGGCGGGAGGCCCTACCCGGACCTGAGCGGGCTGAAGGTAGCGGTGGTGGACGACGGCATAGCCGCCGGCTACACTATGATGGTGGCGGTCTTGGCCGCGAGGAAGATGGGCGCGGAGGAGGTGTGGGCGGCTGCTCCCACCGCAAGCTTGGAGGGCGCCCAGAGGGTCGCCCAAGTGGCCGACTTGGTGATAGTGCCTAACATAAGGAGCGGTCCGGTCTTCGCCGTAGCGGACGCGTACGAAGTGTGGTACGACTTAAGCGAGGAGGACGTGCTGGAGCTTCTGGAGGAAGCGAGGAGGCTGGGCCTGCTGGCGCTCTGAGGGCTCGGGAGGGGTCCGGCAGCTCTTCACCGCTCCGAAAGACCGGACCCTCTTCATCGCCCCTACCTCATCGCTATCGAACACTTCAGCTCCGGAGCCATGTCGATTACGAGGACCTTCCCGTACGCGCTCACCAGCACCCTGTTTAGGGACGCGGTTATCACTATGTAGGGCAGCGTCGGGAGCGCCTTGATCTCCTTCTCGCACGTGCTGTTCTGGTAGCGCGCAACCACCTTCAAGCTGCCGTCCGGCATCCCTTCGACCGCCAGCTTGAGGCCGGATTTGAAGGAGACCTCCAGCCTGGCGCTGTTGCACTTGGGCTCGTAGTAGGCCTCGCCCCACTCCCCGGACACGGGCTCTCCTGGAGGCACGGCGACCACCTTCCCGAAGAGGTTTAGGAGCGCTATGCTCCTCTTCGTGGGGTACAAGCACTCGCCGCCCTTGGCGAGGTTGTAGGCGAGGAACCCGGAGAGGGCCGCTGCAACAACGACGGCCGCGAGGGCTATTTCGATCTCCACCTTCCGGCTGAGCCTCACGGGCCCACCGGTACTGCTCCCCGCTCGGAGGAATTGAGTGTTTGGGGCGAAAGAGAAATATGCTCTGGCTCGGTAGGGTAGCACTGCCGGTGACAGCTTGAGGTTTGTGCTGGACAACCTCCGGGTTCTCCGCTCCTCCAAGAGGAGCATAATTTTAGAAATGCCCAAGCCCGTAGGCTTCCACGGCTGGTCCTTCGAGAAGGTGAAGGTAAAGCTCCTAATGAGGAAGGGGAAGGTTGAGGTGTTCGAGTGGAACGGGGCCCGCTGGGTCCCGGCCAGCCCGGGTGTGCTGGCGACCCTAAGGAAGCTTCCCGAAGGGGCGATCCCTTTCCTCCCGTGAGGTAAATTTTAGCTTCCTCCCCCGCCGCTTCGGGGGACCGAGCCTTGCCCAGCACTATAGCCGAGAAGATCTTAGGAGCTAAGGTGGGCAGAGAGGTCAGCCCCGGCGAGATAGTGGTCGTAGAGGTCGACGGAGTTATGGCGCAAGACGGCACTGCCCCTCTCGCAATCAAGGTGATGAATGAGAGGTTCGGCGGCGAGAGGGTGAAGCACCCGGAGAGGGTGGCCTTCGTAATAGACCACACCGCCCCAAGCAACAACCCCGGCACCTCAGCTCTCCACCTAACCATGAGGAGGTTCTGCCGGAGGCACGGGTGCAAGCTCTACGACGTAGGGACTGGAATTTCGCACCAAGTAATGATCGAGGAGGGCAGGGCGTGGCCCGGCTCGGTTTTCGTGGGGGCGGACTCGCACACAGTTACATACGGCGCGGTCGGGGCCTTCTCCACCGGCGTGGGCTCCACCGACGCGGCCATAGCAATAATGACCGGCAAGCTGTGGTTTAAAGTTCCCGAAGCGCTCAAGTTCAGCCTCGAGGGGAAGTTCAGGGAGGCTGTGATGAGCAAGGACTTAATATTGAAAATTATAAGCGACCTAAAGGAGGACGGAGCTACGTACATGAGCGCCGAGTTCTTGGGCGAGGGCCTTAAGGACATGAGGCTGGATTCGAGGCTTACAGTAAGCAACATGGTAGTTGAGATGGGCGCGAAGGCCGGTCTGATGCCGGCCGACGAAGAAGTGATGAGGTTCATGGAGGGAAGGGCCAGAGGAACTCCAAAGCCCGAGCTCACCTACCCCGACCCCGGGGCCCGCTACAAGGACGAGTTCACGTACGAGCTGGATAAGGTGGAGCCAATGGTGGCAAAGCCCTACTCCCCCGCCAACGCCGTGCCGGTGGGCGAGGTGGAGGGCACAGAGGTGGACGAGGTCTTCATAGGAAGCTGCACCAACGGAAGGCTCGAAGACTTCGCCGTAGCGGCGAAGATACTGAAGGGGAGGAAGGTGTCTCCTAACACTAGGTGCATAGCAGTAACAGCTTCACGGAACGTCTACAAGGAGGCGCTGAGGAGGGGCTACGTAGACGTCTTGACCGAGGCCGGGTGCTTGGTCTCCTTCGGCACGTGCGGCCCGTGCGTCGGGGCCCACTACGGCGTGCTGGGGCCGGAGGAGGTGGGCCTCTTCACCACCAACCGCAACTTCCGCGGGAGGAGCGGGCACCGGACGAGCAAGGTCTACCTGGCGAGCCCAGCTACGGCGGCGGCCAGCGCGGTGGAGGGCAAGATAGCGGACCCGAGGAAGTACTTGAACCTCAGGGTCAAAGACATGGAGATTTAGGTATATGCCCTGGGAACTTCGGGGCTGACGAAGAGGGCCCTCACCACGTACTTGTCCCCGTCCTTCTCCATCTGAAAGCTCGTGGGCAAGTAAAAGTTCATTTCTATTTCGTTTATTATTTCTGTTAATCGGTACTCCACGTCCTCCTCCTTTCTGGGTAAGATCATCTCCACGTAGTAGGTTCCTCCGAAGAGGTTGAGGTCTGCATGAACCTCAACCCTCTCCGGTCCGAACTCCTCCTCTATCATCCTCTTGATCAGCTTGGAGAAGGCTTCCCCCAAGCCCACCTTTCCTTCCCGCTGTGGTGCGTAGGGCCCGCGGGCCTAATTTAGCGGGAGAGCCTGGCCTCGTACGAAAGGGCCAGAGAGGCGGCCAGCGCCGCCAGCGCCGCTACCACGGAGGAGCTCAGCGAGAGCTGGTAGGAGCCCAAGTACCCGGCCAGCGGAACTGCGGTCATGCTCGCTACGTCCCAGCCGGTTATAAATAGGCTTACGCTCTTTCCCTTCTCGCTCTCCTTCGCCGCCGTGGCCAGAAGGGCCGGGCTGGCCAGGCCCCACGAGGATCCCACCAGAAAGCCCGTCGCGCCGGAGAGCAGAGGGTCCAGCGCGCCCACTGCCATAATCGATGCCCACAGCATCACTAAGGACGGGACGAAGATTAGGTAGGGGGCCGCGTCCGCTATTACGCCGCCCAAGTACCTAACCGCTCCGCTCCCAAGGGCCCTCCCGGAGAAGAAGTAGGTGGTGCTCAAGTAGCTGGAGCCGGCAGAGGCTTGGTAGGGCGGCAAGTACGTTGATATTATCAAAAATGAAGATGCCAAGAAGAAGGATGTAAGGTACGCCAGGGCCCACCTCCTCGACAGCGAGAAGCCGCTACCCACCTTGATCACGTAGCCCCTCAGCGGCTTCTGGACCACGTAGAGGAGGGCCGCGCTCGCCGCCCTGACGCCCAGCGCTCCCAAGAGGCCGTAGGCGGAGTAGGCGAGGCCCCCGGCCAAGGGCGCTAGGAAGGCGGCCAGCGAGAGGATCATGCCCCTCACCGCGTAGTGGAAGCCCAGCCTCGAGGGCTCCACCACCTCTGCAACCACGACTAGCGTTATTATCAAGATCAGCGCGAACGCCACCTCTGTGAGCACCATGAAGGCGAAGAAGCCGCCGTAGCCGAGGACGGGGAAGAAGGAAGAGAGGAGCACCAGCAGAGATGCCCATTCGAGGCCGTACTTGGCCCTTACTCCCTTCTTCGAGGTGAAGAGCTTGGTTCCGAGGGAAGCGAGGGAGGCCGCTCCTACCGCCGTTCCTATCGCAGCCGAGCCGTAGAGGTGCGCCTCTCTGAGCACGTAGGGCGCGGACGACATTACAGAAAAGAAGAGGAGGAACACAATGATGTGGGAGAGCGCAACTGTACTCAAGGCTTAAGCCCCCAAGGCTTGCCGGAGAGCACCTCCTCCGGGAGCTTGTCCTTGTACTTCCTCAAGAAGTTTAAGTCCTCCTCCTTGTTTCTCAGCTCGTCGGGGAGCATGTGCGGTATGCCGTCTATTATGGGGAACCAGCGGCCGCACTTAGGGCACACCAGCACGCCGGTCACTATCTCCTCCTTCAGGCACTCGTCGCACGGCGGCTCCTCCTTCATTTCTTTCAAGAACTTGCCCCTGTAGCCGCAGTAGAGCTCGCAGTACGGCTTGGGCCTCGGGGGCGGGTCCCTTTCGACCTTTGTTTTTTCTATTACGTACAGCTTCAGGGGAAAACCTTCATCCTTGCAGTACGGACACGCTAGAACGTCCAGTGTCATGTACATCATTTCCGCTCTTCCGGGCGGGGGTTGAGCGGAAGGAATAATGAGCGCTCTCTGAGCGCCTTCCTTCAGCACGGCTTCGCTGAGGCTTCCCAGCGACGGGATGCGCAGTGGAGCCGCCGGCCCGCGCGGGCGTGCTTGTGAGGGATGGAAGTGGTGCCGCCGCCGGGATTTGAACCCGGGTCACGGGCTTGAAAGGCCCGCATACTTGGCCGGGCTATACTACGGCGGCTTTTCCGCGCGGCGGAGCGCGCTGGGGGATATAAATCACTCGGGCTCGAACTCCTCTTCCTCCTCTTCCCCGCCCCCCTCCGGCGGGGCGCTCTCGTCGTGCTCGTACCCCTCCTCGCCCTTCAAGAAGTTCTTCAGAGTCTCGAACGGCACGTCGACAATTGCCAGCTCTAGGGCGTCTCCCCTCTTGGCTAAGATCAGGCTTCTGTCCCCGAGGGGGTAGGCCCTTATGCCTCCGGCGCTCCCCTCCACGTCCAAGCGCTCCTCTCCCCTAACCTCCCCTACCTCCTCTAAGAACAGGGGAACCAC